>NZ_JBWPWU010000007.1:0-175887 GCF_056590775.1 Porphyromonas sp. C0026D3 | reverse complement strand
CAAAAGACCGCCAAAAGAAGGTAAATGCCCCTTCTTTCCGACACCCACTTCACCCCTATTCCCCACCCCATCGGCCCAATCAAACCCAGAACATTCTAAAAATCAGAGCATTGACCAACCAACAATACGCACACCTCGTGTCCAAGAACTCGGTTGTTTGGCGGTATAGAAATAATTGTGTACCTTTGCACCACGAGAACGGAACCACCTTGTGTGGACCTTCTTGAATAAATTAGATCGCGGAGTGGAGCAGTGGTAGCTCGCTGGGCTCATAACCCAGAGGTCGGAGGTTCGAGTCCTCCCTCCGCAACTTTCCCTCCCCCCTGGAAGTCGATAGCACTTAGGTTTTTACCAAGTCTATCGACTTCCTCTTTTTTTATCAACTGTAGCGATGAAAGCACAACGCTGTTGCATGGAAATATCCGCTGAGTGGGTTGTCCAACGAGGGCAAAATGGGTAACTTTACGATGTAACGTCTGAGGACGATATTTATTGCACCTAGTTGCCACAGTTCTTTGGCTTGCCTATGTAGTGAACGGGCTTGAATGGGTGCACCGTGTGCCAATAAAGAAATGCGCTGATAAAAAGTAGGCGCCAATAATATAATGTAACGAAGCAGCCAATGACAAAACAAAGCATAGAGGGCAAACTATCAATCTACCAGGTACTTCCCCGGTTATTTGACAACCCGGTCGATGGTCAGGTGCCCAACGGCGGGATAGAGACCAATGGCTCCGGTAAGTTCAGTGCATTTACCGACGAGGCGTTGTCGGCCATCTCGGACCTCGGGTGTACGCACATCTGGTATACCGGAGTCCTCGATCACGCGACTCAGAGTGCCTTTCCGGGAAAGCCGGCAGACCATCCTGCCATTGTGAAGGGCAAGGCCGGGTCGCCCTATGCGATTCGGGACTACTACGATGTGGCTCCCGAGTTGGCCGAAAAGACCGAGGAGCGAATCCAAGAATATCAAGATCTCATAAAGCGCTCGCATACAGCAGGGCTGAGAGTGATTCAGGACTTTGTCCCCAACCATGTATCAAGAGCTTATAGCTCGACAATGAAGCCGGACTACGTAGCAGACTTTGGGGAGGGTGATGACCGGAGTGTTCCTTTTGCCAAAAACAACAACTACTACTATCTGCCCAATAGCACACTTGTCCTAGGTGTGCCAAAGGGCAAAGAATACACCGAGTTCCCTGCTCGTGCGACAGGCAACGACGTCTTTAGCGCCTCTGTGTCTGCCAACGACTGGTATGAGACCGTCAAGCTCAACTATGGCATCGACTACTCCACCGGGATACACCACACAGCACCACCGGTCCCGGACACGTGGCAAAAGATGCTTGATATCCTACTCTACTGGTGCGCTATGGGGGTGGATGGCTTTAGGTGCGACATGGCAGAGATGGTGCCCTCGGAGTTTTGGCACTGGTGCATTGGCCAGGTCCACAACATCTATCCAGAGGTGATCTTTATCGCAGAGATCTACTGTCCGGATCGCTATCTTGAGTATGTAAATGCCGGGTTTGGCTACTTGTACGACAAAGTTGGCCTCTACGACACTCTGATGGCTGTGCTTATGGGACAGGCTCCGGCCAGTGCGATCACTCATTGCTGGCAGTCCACTCAGTCGGTCAAGGGGCATCTACTGCACTTCATGGAAACACACGACGAACAACGGCTGGCGAGTGATTTTTTGATCGGCTGCGGACATCGGGCATTCCCGGCTATGGCTGTCAGCACTCTGATCGACAATGGCTCCATCCTCACCTACTTTGGTCAGGAACTCAATGAGCGGGGTATGGACGCCGAGGGGTACAGTGGCCGAGATGGTCGCACCAGTATATTTGACTACTGGCAGGTACCGACGATCCGTCAGTGGATCGGCAAGGATCGGGACTACTCGGGTCGCACGTTGCCAAAAGAGGGGCAGATACTAAGGGAGAAGTACCGCTGGTTGCTAAACCTTGCGGTGCACGAAAAGGTGTTTGGCAAGGGGCAGTTTTTTGATCTCATGTATGCCAACGCAGAGTGCTTGGACATGGGGAGTCAGTATGCCTTTTTGCGTGCTGTGGATGGTGAGTTTGCCCTAGTGGTGGTCAACTTTTCGGATCGTCCGATCGAGTGTATGGTCCGAATTCCGGAGCATGCGTTTGGGACGTTGCATATACAGAGAGGTGGACTCTTCTATGTCACTGATCCTGCGACGGACAGAGTGGGCGTGGCCCAGGCAAGGCCGGACGATCTCTACCCCATAGAGGTGCCGGAGTATGGTGTGGCTATACGTCACTTTGTACGCCCATGAGCAGTCTGACCTCCTCTCAACTGATGAAGCCCTATCGTCGTGGTACGCTGATGGCATTTCGGTGGATACGACGCCTCATGTACGGCCGTGGGCATGGGATCCACTCGCCTATGGCTTTTGGGCTGGTGTACACTGTTGTTCGCCCCTATAGTGGGTACTACGACTATCCCCTTTTGTCGAGGCGGGGCACCCCCGATGCACTTCTCTGGTATCGCATGCTGGCGCGTTTTGTGCCACGAGAGATCGCCTATCGCCTCGAGGACCGCACGACACAGCAGTTGCTTGAGTGGGCCCAGAGTTTGGCTGTATCCACGCCACGAGAGGAGGGGCAGTTCATACTCGCCACCGACCAAGTCCGGGAGGCTGAGCGCGTGCTGACGGAGGAGCAAGAGGCGGTTGTCCTACTGCTCGGAGTGCGAAAGGGGAGGGAGCGAGAGCAGGAGTTTGTCAGCTATCTCGAGAGTGGCAGACACAAAGGGGTGGTACTCGACCTCTACGACAGTGCGATCTTGCTCAACAACAATAACGAACTCTACTACTACAGGACTACACTATGACCAAAATTTACACCAAGACCGGCGACAAGGGGCTGACCTCACTTGTGGGAGGCCAGCGAGTGAGCAAGTGCCACCCTAGGATCGAAGCCTACGGCACACTGGATGAGCTAAATAGCCAGATCGGATTGTTGAGAGCCCTTCTGCCGACAGGGCTCGACCAGGACGAGACACTGGCCGGTATACAGTCGCGTCTCTTTACTTGCGGAGCCTATATGGCTACCGACAACACCAAATCAAGTGGATATGTGGTCGAGAGTGGGATTAGCCCATCGGATGTTTCGGAGTTGGAGCAGACGATCGACCGGCTACAACAAGAGCTACCGGCGATGCGGGCGTTCATCCTTCCGGCCGGCTCACAGGCCACCGCCGTTGCCCACATCTGTCGCACAGTCGCCAGACGTGCGGAGCGTGCGATCTATAGTTTTTTGGAAAAGTCGGGGGACGAGGCCACGACGATAGACCCCTGCGTCCTGGAGTATATCAATAGGCTGAGCGACTACTTTTTTGTCCTCGCCAGGGCTATCACCCACCACTTGGGGCTACCGGAGGTTATCTGGAAAAAGGGGAAATAGCTTCCTCGGAAGTGTGTTTCGGCCCGGAAAGAGCACGGGAAGCCCTAGCTCTCTCAGCGAGCAGAGCAGGTGACGGTAGTGCCCACCTTTTCGCCCGACAGCAACTTGCGAAGGTTGCCCGGGGTGTCCATATCAAAAATCACTAGGGGGATATTGTTTTCCTTGCACATCGTCGTGGCGGTAAGGTCCATGACCCTCAGCCCCTGATTGTAGATCTCATCAAACGTGATCGTATCGTACTTTGTCGCATGGGGGTCCTTCTCCGGGTCTGCCGTGTATACGCCGTCCACACGAGTACCTTTCAGCAAAGCGTCAACCTCTAGTTCAATGGCTCGGAGGGATGCCCCCGTATCTGTCGTAAAGTAGGGGTTTCCGGTTCCGGCTGAGCAGATCACCACTTTGCCACCCTCGAGGTCCTTCAGTGCCTCCCATTTGTTGTAAAAGCGTCCTATGGGAGCCATTTGGATGGCTGTCAGCACGGTCGTTTCGATACCGATATTCTCAAGCGCCGAGCTTAGTCCGAGGCTGTTGATGACTGTTGCCAGCATCCCCATCTGATCACCCTTGACACGATCTACACCTTTGCCCAAGCCACTCAAGCCACGGAATATATTTCCGCCACCGATCACGATGGCCACTTGTGTACCACTCTTGACCACCTCGGAGATCTCCTGTGCATAGGTCTTGAGCTTTTCCGGATCCAGTCCGTAGCCCTGCGTTCCTTGGAGGGATTCGCCACTGAGTTTCAGCAGGATGCGATGGTATTTGGGTGATGGGGTCATAGGCTACCAGATCTCTTCTTCGTCCTCGTCCCAGTGGTTTTTGCCACGGTGACGTTTGGTTGAGTTTTTGCGCCCCTTCCTGAGCTTATTGCTCTTGGGGTTGTTGTCTGCGAACTCCTCTTCGTCCTCGCGTCTGCTTCGAGAGCTGTACTTCTCGGCGGTGTCTTTGTTGGCCTGCTCTCGCTGGATCTTCCGAAAGATCCCCTTGAGCGGAATACTCGCTCCGTCTAGTGCGACTTGGTCCTCCATAGAGACCTTGTCGCCTATCCCAGCAGGCTTACCATTGATCGTGACGCGACCATCGCGGAGGTATTGGTCGGACTCTTTACGAGTGTACTCGTAGTATTCGCTTAGAATACGACTTACGCGTACTTCCATGCTTGTCTGTTTCTGATGTTAATTTTATGTAGACAAAGGTAGTCACTCTTAAAATCATTGGCAAAAGTACTCACATTTTTCACAATCTCCAAAGCTACCGACCTTTAGCCCCACTTCGGGAGTACTTTTTGGGGCGATCCGATTCTTTTTTCCGGACTGTTGTCCGAGGGCTGTTGCCCCGGGGCGACAGCTTTTTTATCTGCCGAGCTTGATTTTCTCTCCTATCTGTCGGGGTGATCGCTTCTATCCGTGAAAAATTTTGCTTCTATCCGTGAAGCAGATTGCTTCTATCCGTGAAACTCAAGTCTCTTCACAGTGTGCTGAGTGTCAAAGGATTGTAATCCGTCCAAAGACAAAAGAAGGGGCCATCCAAAAACAAAATGCCAATCAGCTGATAATGAGCGAATAGTGTGCCGGTTTCAGACGATGTCCGAAAGCAATGTCGGAGAGGCGACTTGTCCAAAGTCTCCAAAGAGGGGGAAATCCGTGACGGGGTACAAAGGAGTAGATAGTTTTGGTACCTTTGTCGTAGAGGAGCCGGTTGCGCCGAGGTGCATCTCTCACAGATTTATCACGAGCGTCCTATGTGCGACAAACGCAGGGCCGACAGCCCGATGGCGACGAAGCAGAGCACTCGGAAGCGACCGTCCACCACAACCGATATTCACACGCATATTACCCCCAATGAAAAGGAAACAAATACTTATCCCACTGCTTGCACTGGTGCTGAGTTGCGCCGGATGTGGCACACTGTCGGCACAAAACAAGGGAGCGAAAGACAACATGCTGGAGCTGTCCCGTGCTCTGAGAGTCTTCAGCGATGCCCTGGCAGGAGTCACCACCCTCTATGTCGACACTGTGAATGTGGAGGAGATCTCCACGTATGGGATCAATGCCATGCTGTCTCGCCTAGACCCCTACACGGTGTATATACCGGAGACGGAGCGTGCGGACTTCAACTTCATGACCACCGGTGAGTACGGGGGTATCGGAGCCTATATCCAGCAAGTGGACTCCGTGGTGTATGTCCAGTACCCTATGCCTGGGTCACCGGCAAAGGAGAGCGGACTGCGGACCGGGGATGCTTTTTTGGAGATCGATGGCAAACCCATGATCCCGGGCACAGCAAGCAAGATCAGCGACTCGCTCAAGGGAACCATCGGCACAAACGTGACGGTGAAGATCCGTCGCCCGGGAGAGAGTGAGCCCCGCACTGTGACCCTGACCCGAAACAACGTCGTGGTCGATCAGGTGGCCTATAGAGGCATGATGCCCGGTGGCATCGGCTACATACGGCTCTCCTCCTTCACCGACAAGAGTGCCGCAGATGTCAAAAAAGCCTACAACGAGCTGGCAGCAAGTGGTGAGCCAAAGGGGCTGATCCTCGATCTCCGAGGCAATGGCGGTGGTCTGCTGGATGGTGCTATCGACATCTCGGGGATGTTTTTGCCCAAAGGCACACAGGTCCTCTCCACAAAGGGGCGGAACCCCTCCGCCCAAGAGACCTTCAAGACCACCGAGCAACCCATCAGCACAACGCTCCCTCTAGTGGTACTGATCAACTCCGGATCGGCCTCCTCGAGCGAGATCGTCGCCGGTGCACTGCAGGACATGGACCGAGCCGTACTGGTGGGGTCGAGGAGCTTTGGGAAAGGACTGGTGCAGTCGACTCGCCCTGCCGGCAGACAGGGTATCCTGAAGGTAACCACCTCTCGCTACTACATTCCCAGTGGCCGATGCATCCAACAGCTCGACTACAGCCACCGCAACCCGGATGGCACGGTCGGCGCCGTACCGGACAGCCTGACCACAGTATTTGATACAATGAACGGACGGCCGGTGCGTGACGGTGGTGGCATCCGACCCGACATAGAGGTAAAGGACGAGATCCTCTCGGTGCCGGTCTACACCATGCTGGTGGAGGGGAAGGTATTCCGATACGCCATCAATCTGGCACAGACCAAAGCTCGTCCGGCCACGCTCAAGGATCTGAAGGTGACGGATGAGGATCTGGAGGGCTTTGTGTCGGAGCTGGAGAAAGAGGGTTTTGGCTACGGAGAGCGAAGCAAGCAACTACTGGAGCAGCTAAAGTCTCTGGCGGAATATGAGGGGTACAAGGCACAGAGTGAGGCAGAGTTTGGCGCACTGGCCAAGGTCCTCACCCCCTCGCTACGCAGAGACATCGAGCCACATCGAGAACAGATCAAGAGCCTACTGAGAGCCGCTCTGGCGGTCCACTACTTTGGGATGAAGGGACAGTATGCGGTAAACCTAGAGACAGACCCAACCCTGAAAAAAGCACTCGAGGTGATCCAAGACCCGAAGCGCATGTCCGCTATCCTACAACCCAAGAAAGGTGTGGCCCATGAGTAAAAAGAGCAGTGGCGGGATGGTCTACTCGACCAACAAGAGCTATATGCAGGAACTACTGAGTGCCTCACTCGTGACTGTGAGCACAAAAGATCCAAGCGAGCAGTCGCTCCGCGTGCGCCGCGATGCCAAGCAACGCAAGGGGAAAGTCGTGACCCTGGTGGAGGGTTTTGAGGGAACAAAAGAAGACCTAAACACTCTCTGCAAGAGCCTCAAACAATCGTGTGGAGTGGGAGGCTCCGCAAAGGATGGCCTAATCATCATCCAGGGAGACCGCGTACCCGAAGTCACCAATATCCTAAAGGCAAACGGGTACACCAAGACCAAAATGTGCTAAGCAGCATGGGGCAAACCGACAACAGCCTGAAGATCTACAGTGCCTCAGCAGGAAGTGGCAAGACCTATACCCTGACAGGCGAGTACCTGAGACTGCTCTTTCAGGGCATGCTCAACGGAGAAGGGGTGAAGTACGACAGGATCTTGGTGGCCACCTTTACCAACAAAGCAACCGTGGAGCTACGGGAGCGGATCCTAGGGTTGCTCTACGATCTATCCAAAGGGACAAGCGATCGGGCTGAAGAACTGATCAAGAAGCTGACTTTTGCCCCAGGGCTGTCGGATGCGGACAAACAGCTAAAGATCCAAGCACAGGCGCGCGAAGCACTGAAGCGGATCCTGGAGGACTATGGCAAGTTTCGGGTCCAGACCATCGACTCCTTTTTCCAAGAAGTGGTGCGTAGCTTCATGCTCGAGCTGTCGTCGACCCATGGGGGATTTGAGGTGGAGATTGACCAAAATGCTGTGTTTCAGCTCTCGATGGATCGACTGATCGATGAGCTCCAAAACAGCACTTCCAAGCACACAGAGATGCTGAGCGTACTCCGCCAAATCTTTGACGAAGGCGCAGAGGACGGCGAGCGGGTGGACCTGAGAGCCCAACTGACCGGACTCCTCAGCCCCCTCATCGATGGCAAAGAGCAGTACGACCTCAAGGAACTCGAGGAGCAATTCAGTACCGATCAAGTGACGAAAACCCGCCTACAACTCCAAGAAATAGCACAAAAACTGGAAAGGAAACTGGAGAAGGCCAAGAAGGATCTGGAGGAGATCCGAAACAAGTACCACCTAAACTTGGCGGACAGCAGTCGATCCTTCGTGGAGGGTATCTACAACAAGCTAAACAAAGGGGAGGCGATCACCGCAATAGCAGAGGACAAACTGCTCACGTCGACCACTCGCACCATCTTGGCAAAAGTAAAGGCGGGAGACAAGCGAGCCTGGTGCCCCAAAGGCAAAAGCGAGCAAGTGTACGGACCCTACGAGGTGGCAAGTGATGAGCTACTCGGCACACTGAGCTCTCTGGACCTCTCTGAGGAAGAGCTCTACACCTACAACACCGCCACACTCATGCTCAAGTACTTGATCTGGATGCCGGCGATCCTCAACTTTAAGAAGAGCTTGGACGAATTTCAGGCAGAAAACAACATCGTCCTGATCTCGGAGATCAACCCTCTGCTAAAGTCCATCATAGCCGGAGCAAGTATCCCATTTATTTACGAAAAAGTGGGCTCCTACATAGAACACTACATGCTGGACGAGTTTCAGGACACGAGCCATGACCAGTGGAGCAACTTTGAGCCCCTGCTGGAGGAGTCGCACAGCTACTCGAGGACAAACTACCTTGTCGGGGATGTGAAGCAGAGCATATACCGCTTCAGAGGGGCAGACAGCACACTGCTCGGCCACGAGGTGCCCACAAAGTACGGTGTGAAACCCGATATACTGGACACCAACTACCGGAGTGCCTACCAGATCGTGGAGTTCAACAACAAATTCTTTAGCAACATCTACGATCTTGACTTTTTTGGGCACGACAAGGCGGGAGCCCCAACCCTCTACGACGCCGAAAACGTTGAGCAAAAGAAACACAACACAAGCGAGGAGGATGGCTATGTGCGGATCACCGCCACAAAGGAGAGGATGAGCCCGGAGGAGCTGCAGAGCCTGCTCCAAGAGCTATACGATGATGGATACAAGCCCGGAGACATCGTCCTCCTGTTTCGGAAACGAAAGGAGTCCGTCGAGGTTGCAGACTGGCTACGCTCCTTCGGTGACAGCGATAAGACAGATAACAGCGGTCGATACAGCTACGACTTCGTATCGGACGAAGCACTGGCCATCAACTCCTCACCGGTCGTCAGATGCCTCGCCTCACTGGTACACAGGCTCGCCCACCCCGATGATCCAAACGCACAAGGGCTACTGGATATCTCCCTCCAAACCCTCCCGGGCCTTGACCCCATGAGGTACGAAGACCTCTTGCACCAACTGGACAACCTCTCCAATACCGGACTCTCCATCTACGAGACGGTGACCGAAGCCATGACTATCCTCAAGGACAATGGTGCAATCAAGGACGAGGACAAGGCCTATGTTGCCGCCTATCTGGAGCAGTTGTTCAACTACACAGCTCGCTTCACTCCCACCTACCTGCAGTTCGACAACTGGTGGCAGGGTAAGCGCGATGATCTCTATATCGATATGCCCGACACCACCATGGACTGCCTGAGGCTCATGACCATACACAACGCAAAGGGGCTGGAGTTTCCGGTCGTCATCATCCCTTTTGCCAGCTGGGAGATGACCCCTTCAGGCCGATCCCAAAGGATGCTCCTGATGAAAACCCCGGAGCAGCTACCGGAGGACTTTCCGAAAGTCCCATCGGTCTACTACATGAAAGAAGCCCCCGGAGCAAACAAGGAGGTCAAAAGCTACTTTGCCCCCCAATACCGGGTCGAGCAGGAGCGACTAGACATCGACAACATCAACCTCCTCTACGTGGCCTTTACCCGCCCCACCCAACGTCTCTACGTTTTCACGCAAAAAAAGCCCGACACGACCACCGAAAGGAGCATCGCCACACTCATCTCCTCTGCCAAGTCGAGACTCGGCAAGTACGAGTGCATCAATGAGACGACCGACCGCTACACCTATGGTGAGCCCAAGCCAGTACAAGCCTCCACCGCATCGGCCGACAACCGAATGATCGAAATCACAGCACTATCCGCCACGCCACAGTACGCCGGCCTCTCCTTTGCCCCCAAGCCTTTTGAGAGCACCGCCACACGCGCCGGCGAGAAGATGCACTTCCTCATGGAGTTCGTCCGCACCACAGAGGACTTTTACCGCCTCATTGACCCCAACAGCCAAGACACCGACCTCACCACACTCATAGATGCCTTTCGGGCCTCCGAGAGCCGTCCCGAGGTCCAAGAGTGGTTTGCCCCCAAGGAGGGCTGGCAAGTCTTTACGGAGACACAGTTTTACAGCCCCCGAAGCGACCGCACGATCCGTGCCGACCGGATCCTCCTCAACGACACGGAGCACCAAGCCATAGTCCTTGACTACAAGTTTGGAGAGCCACATGCAAGTCACAAACGCCAGGTGCGCGAGTACATCAGTGTCCTAAACGAGATGGGCTACAACACCCGAGGCTACCTCTGGTACCGATTCGGAGAGATCATACAAGTAGAGCCATGAAACAAGCAATCCTAGGACTCACCCTCCCTCAGCTCCAAGAGCTAATCGCCACACTCGGACAACCCAGCTACCGTGCAAAGCAAGTGGCCGAGTGGATCTACCGCAGGCGTGCCACCTCATTTGAGGAGATGACCAACCTCCCCAAAGACCTCCGCCAAGCCCTCCAAGCCACATACCGAGTCGGACGCTCCGAACCTATCGCGAGGCAAGTGTCCCGGGATGGGACCGAAAAATACCTTTTTCGCCCACTCGAGCACCCCAACCTCACCTTTGAGACTGTCTACATACCCGATGGCAAACGCGCCACTCTGTGCGTCTCCAGCCAAGTAGGGTGCAAGATGAATTGCCTCTTTTGCGCAACCGGCAAGATGGGCTTTCACACCCACCTCACCCCCACAGATATCCTCAACCAAGTCCTCTCCGTGCCACATGCCGATGAGCTCACCAATATCGTCTTCATGGGCATGGGCGAACCCCTCGACAACTACCCAGCCGTCGCACAAGCCCTCCAACTCCTCACGGCCGACTACGGCTACGGATGGAGCCCCAAGCGCATCACCGTCAGCACCATAGGCCCTAAAAGAGGGCTCAAGCAGTTTTTGGACGAGCAGACCGCCCACCTAGCCATCAGCATACACAGCGCAATACCCGAGGAGAGAGCCAAGCTGATGCCGGTCGAAAAAGCCTTCCACATACACGATATCATAGAGACACTCAGCCACTATGACTTTTCCGGACAGCGGAGACTCTCGTTTGAGTACATCGTCTTCGGTGGCTACAACGACACTCCGAGCCACGCCCAAGCACTCCTCAAGCTCCTCAAGCCACTCGACTGCCGGGTCAACCTCATCCGCTACCACGCCATACCGGGCGTCCCTCTCAGCACCTCCGACGACACACACATACAGTGGATGGAAGAGTACCTCAATACCAACGGACTACGTACCACCATACGACGCTCCAGAGGAGAGGACATCTCGGCCGCCTGTGGCATGCTCACCACCGAGCACAACCAACACTAGCCCATGAGAGACACCTGCGATCTCACCACCGGACACATCGGCAAGCAGATCATCCACCTGGCACTACCTATCCTAGGCAGTGGATTCCTGCAGATGCTCTACAACTTTGTCGACATGGCCTGGCTTGGACGCTTGGGCAGTGAGTACGTAGCCGCATCGGGAGCGGCATCCGTCTTTTTCTGGCTCGCCACCTCACTCTCTCTCCTCAACAAAGTGGGCGGAGAGGTGACCGTAGCCTATGCCGTCGGAGCTCAAGACGAAAAAAGTGCGCAAGAGTACGCCGGACACGTCACCACCATGGGACTCCTCCTCGGCCTCCTCGTCATGGCCCTCTACATCCTATTCGCTCACCCCTTCATTGGTTTTTATCGCCTCATCCCGGAAATTCACAGCTACGGTGTCAGCTACTTTCGGATCGTCGCTCTGGGTCTGCCCATCACATTCCTTACCGTTGCACTCATAGGTGTCTACAACGCCATCGGACGATCCGAAGTCCCCTTCCGAGCTACAGCCATCGGTGTGGCTACCAACCTCCTTCTTGACCCACTCTTCATATTCCTCCTCGACCTCAAAATAGAGGGAGCCGCCATCGCCACCATACTCTCACAGGCAGTGGTACTGGCACTCCTCCTCTGGCGACTCTACAGCGATCGGCTCTTCGGGGGATTTCGGATCATCCGCCACCTGCGGCTCACCCCCACCCTATCCGTCCTAAAGATCGGCACACCCGTCGCCCTCATGAACGCTCTCATGGCAGCTATCAACATGAGCCTGGGGCGATTTGCCTCCCAAGCCGGAGGACACATCGGCGTGACGACCATCAGCGTAGGCGGACAGCTAGAGGGCATATCCTGGAACACCGGACAAGGACTCTCCACAGCACTCAGTGCCTTTGTCTCCCAAAACTATGGAGCCGGACACCGCACACGCATCAGACAAGGCCTCGCCTTCACCCTCAAACTCGCCACAGCAGTAGGGCTCATCGGGTTGCTCCTCAACTACTTCCTCGGCGACCGACTCTTTGCCCTCATCATCCCGGAGACCCGAGCCATCCTAGCCGGTGCCGACTACCTCCGCATCAACTCCCCGGCACAGCTCTTCATGATGATTGAGCTCACCTTCCAAGGCTTCTTTTACGGTATGCGACGCTCACTACCCCCCGCTCTCATCAGCATCACAGGCAACGCACTACGCATACCACTGGCCATGATCCTCCTCCCCATCCATCCTACCATAGACACCCTCTGGTGGATCATCTGCTGGACCTGCCTACTCAAGGGAGCCGCCATCCTCCTCTACTACCTCACCACACGCCGTCGCCTACTCCCTGCATAACCCCTCCCCGCCACCCAGCAAAAGGCGTGGCCGGCAAGGAGAGTCCCGAGTGCAAGTTTTCAGAAAGGAGGGAGCAGTACCCGTGGTTTTTATTTTTTTTTAGGTATGTTTGTCTCGTGAGGCAGAACCCGCATCGGAACAGTGGCCTGTCCAACAGAATACTTAGAAAAAACCACGCGAAACTAAACACATTCCATCAATTCAAGAAACCAAAGACTTATGAAGAAAAGCAAATTTAGAAGTGCACTTCCTCTTCTGGTCTGCGCTTTCGCGCTCCCTATGACCCACATAGGGGGGGTAATTCGCTATATGCCAACAATATAGCATCGTACTCCACACAGACCATCACCCAATCCAACAAGATCAACGTACACGGTGTCGTACACGACGCAGCCGGTGAAACAGTGATTGGGGCCACCGTAGTACTAGTCGAAGACAATACCAAAGGGACAGTCACAGGCATAGATGGGGCATTTCGCCTCAGTGGTGTCCCGGCCAATGGGACAATCCGGGTCTCCTTTGTCGGAATGAAGACCCTCGAAGTCCCGATCAACGGACAAACCAACCTCACAATCACGCTACACGACGACTCTGAACTCCTACAAGAGGTAGTGGTGGTCGGCTATGGTATCCAGAAAAAAGAGAACCTCACAGGCTCCGTGGCAAGTGTGGATAAAAAACAGCTCCGGAGCCGCCCCGTACAAAACCTCTCAAGTGCCATCCAGGGTCTCATGCCCGGTGTCACCGTCACCAATGCCTCCGGTCGACCGGGACAGGACGGAGGATCGATCCGTGTCCGTGGTGTGGGGACGCTCAACACCGCCTCTCCCTACATCTTGATCGATGGCGTAGAGTCCGGTTCGCTCAACTCACTTGACCCCAACGACATTGAGAGCATCACAGTCCTAAAGGATGCCGCATCGGCCGCCATCTACGGATCCAAAGCCTCCAATGGTGTCATCCTCGTCACCACCAAGCGAGGACAGGCCGGGAAGACACGCATCAGCTACAACGGCTACGGGGGTATCCAACGACCCACTGAGCTGGTACAGCGCATGTCCTCCTACGACTATGCAGTGGCATCCAACCGGTACAGCAAAGCCAAGGGAGAGCCTCTCCGCTTTTCGGACGAGGACCTCAAGAAATTTCAGGATGGATCCTCCCCCCTCACGCACCCCAACACCGACTGGAACAAAGTGGCCTACCGGACCGGCATCCAACAAGCACACAACATCAGCCTCAGCGGTGGTAGCAAGGAGGTCAAGTACCTAGGATCCATCGGATACCTCGGACAGAAGGGTATCCTACCCAACTCCGGACGGGAGCAATTCAACGGGCGAATCAACCTGGACGCCAAGATCAATGATCGCTTGGACATGCGACTCAGCCTTGCCTACACCCGTAATTTTTACTACGACCCCACCACCTCCTACTACGGTGGCTCTTCCAACCAGATCCTCCGACAGCTCAACGTCATAGCTCCTTGGATCGTGGCACGCTACCCCGATGGCACCTGGGGCGTAGGATCGGACGGTAGCCCTATCGCTTGGCTGGATGCCAACCAGACCGTCGACCGACTCAACCACATTTTCACCGGAATCGTAGGTGGCGACTACCACATCACCGACTGGCTCACCGCAACCGCCAACCTCTCCTACGTCTCCAACATCCAGGACTACAAAAACTTTGAGAAGTACATCAAGTACAACGCTCAGAGACACTCCGACCCAAACAAGCTCGACCGCAGGTACTACGCCTGGGAGCGCAGCAACCTCGACCTACTCCTCAATGCCGACAAGTCTTTCGGCGACCACAACCTCAAAGGTCTCCTAGGCTGGCACGCTGAGGCATACGACTACAACTACCTGAGAGGAGAGCGCAAAAACTTCCCCAACAACGACCTTACCGACATGAACGCCGGTGCCTCAGCTACCCAAAAGAACTGGGGAAACACACGCAAGCTCAACATGCTCTCATGGTTTGCACGCCTCAACTACGACTACGCCGGTCGCTACCTTCTTGAAGCCAACGTCCGTGCCGATGCCTCTTCCCGATTTGCCAAAGGCTACCAGTGGGGCTACTTCCCATCATTCTCTGTCGCTTGGCGTATGAGCGAAGAGGAGTTCATGGAGTCCACTAGAGACTGGCTCAGCAACCTCAAGTTCCGCGCATCGTGGGGTATGCTTGGCAACCAAGACGCTCTCAAGGACTACTATCCTTGGCTCAACACCTACAGCATTGAGGGCAAATACCCACTTGGAGGATCCATAAAGAGTGGCTATCTCCTCAAGGATTATCACCTACCAACCATCACGTGGGAAAAGTCGACCAACTGGGGTATCGGTCTGGACCTCACTCTCCTCAGCAAGATCAACCTCACCCTGGACTACTACAACCGCCTCACGACGGACATCATCATGAAAGTGCCGGCACCGGATGAGTTTCAGCTCGGTGGCTACAACGACAACGTAGGCTCCATGCGCAACTCCGGTGTGGAGATGATCGCAAGTTACCAAGACCACTGGGGCGACTGGAGCTTCAATGCCAGTGTCAACCTCGCCTACAACAAAAACGTGATCGAGAACCTCGGTGGTGTGCCACAGATGACCGATGGAGCCATCCGCAACCAAGTGGGACAAGCGTACAACAGCTTCCTCGGCTACAAGACCGAAGGGATCCACCAATCCGATGAAAAGGCACAGGCGTGGATGAAAAAGTACGGTACCGCTCTGGGCAAAAACTTCAGAGGAGGTGACCTCATCTTCAGCGACACCAATAAAGATGGCAAAGTCAATGCCGACGACCGTGTGTTGCTAGGCTCCCAAGAGCCGATATGGACGTACGGTATCACCCTCGGAGCCGGCTGGAAAAACATCGACCTATCCACCATGTGGAGCGGTGCCGCAGGCGTATCACGCCTCATCAACAACGAGGTAGCCGGCTACATCTCCGGTGATATGGGACACCCCTCCACCATGTGGCTCAAGGCTTGGACTCCGGAAAACAAAAAGACCAACATTCCACGCCTAGGGATGATCGATGACCCAAGCATGTCCAAAAACGTTTCCGACTTTTGGGTACAAGATGCCTCCTACCTCAGGCTCAAAAACCTACAACTCGGCTACACCCTTCCACAAGACCTGCTGAGCAAAGTCGGCATAGAGAGTATGCGGATCTACTACTCTGCGGAGAACCTCCTCACCCTACACAAGATGATGGTCTCCATAGATCCCGAAAACACCGACCAGAGAGGAGCTCAATTCCCGATCACCTCCACTCACTCGATCGGTATCAATCTCACTTTCTAAAAAAAAGGACCCATAAGATGAAAAACATAAAGATACTATTCGCCCTCACCCTATTGGCACTCGCACCATCACTTGTGAGCTGCACGGGCTTTTTGGACACAGCACCCAAGGACGCACTGTCACCGGGAACCACCTGGAAAACCCAAGAGGATGCCTACAAGTTTTTGGTAGGAGTATACGATGGCTGGTACACCGGGCATCACCTCTTGTACGCCGAGTCGATGAGCGACTTTGGCTACAACTTCCACGTACACGAAGGCTACAAAAACATCGCCAACGGCGAGATGACCCCCACCAACAATGTAGAGCACATCTACAGTGGGTCACTCACAAAGATTGGACAGTGCAACCGCTTCCTCGAAAAGATCGAGGCGGTCAAGTTTGCAAACGAAGCTGAGAAAAAAGCGTGGATTGCCGAGGTCAAGGCGATCCGTGGTTTTGCCTACTTTCAGCTCAACTGGGTCTATGGAGATGTCCCCATCATCAGCTCCTACAAAAATGCCGAAGAGGCCAAAGTAGCACGCAACTCTTCGGAGGAGGTAAAGGCCCAAGTGTACAAGGACCTCACAGAGGCGATCGCTGACCTTCCCAAAGAGCCGGCAGAGACCGGACGCATCGCCAAGGGAGCGGCACTCTCTATGCTCATGAGAGCAGCACTGTACTACGAGGACTACTCTCGGGTGACAGAGTCTGCCAAGGCCATCATGGGGCTCGGACTCTATGAGTTAGGCCCAAGCTATAGCAACCTATTCACCATCGCCGGACAAGGATCCAAGGAGATCATACTCGCCATCCAGGCAGACGAGCAACTCTACAGCGACTGGACCATCGGCAGTATGTACAACAATGGTGAAAATGGCTGGTCCTCAGCTGTCCCCACCCAAAACCTCGTCGACACCTACGAGATGAGCAACGGTCTGGCAAAAGAAGAAGCCGGCAGTGGCTACGACCCCAAGCACCCATTTGCCAACCGTGACCCACGTATGGCGATGACCGTACTCTACCCGGGAGCTGACTGGGAAGATGGCGTATACGACACTCTGACCAAGGATTTTGGAGATACTCCCAACCCCAACTACCCCGAGCAAGCAAACAATGCCTCCAAGACTGCACTCACCTGGGGCAAGTACCTCTTCCCAAAGTCGCAGTACAGCAATATCTGGCAGACAGCCGTCCAACCCATCGTCTTTAGGTACGCCGAAGTCCTTTTGTCTCTCGCCGAAGCCGAAAACGAACTGAGCGGACCAAGCGACAATGTCTACAGCCTGCTCGATCAGATCCGGACTCGTGTCGAGATGCCCGAGGTCAACCGCGCCAAGTACAACACCAAGGAGACCCTGCGTGAGCTCATCCGCAGAGAGCGTGCTGTAGAGCTGGCCGGAGAGGGGATCCGCAGATTCGATATCGTCCGCTGGAAGGATGCCTCCGGCAATCCCGTGGCGATGAAAGTCCTCAAGGGAGACCTTCTGAGAGTCGACGGCACCGTCGACAAGAATGTCGCTGACCCCACCATGAGAGCGACCATCACCGGGACCGTAAAGATTGAGACGCGCAACTTTGATCTGCACAATCGCTTCCTACCGATTCCCCAATCTGCACGAGACAAAAACCCCAAGCTCACCCAAAATAAGGACTACTAATCCTCTATAGCCAGACAGACAGGGACTGTACCGCACAAAACACGGTACAGTCCCTTTTTATTTGCTTTCCACGACAGTCGCACCCTGTCTTGCTTGGTAATATCGGGGAAATGAAATAGCTTTGCACAGTACAAAAAACGAGTACCAACCCTATGCAACCAACAAGACGACTCCTAGCCTCAGCCCTACTCCTCCTGACCCTGAGCACAACACACACGCTCGCCAACCCCAAGGCCGACCCGGTTGACTACGTCACCACCCTGATGGGGACCATGTCCAAGCACAGCCTCTCCACCGGCAATACCTATCCGGCGATAGCCATGCCCTGGGGGATGAACTTTTGGACCCCACAGACCGGCAAAATGGGTGACGGCTGGACCTACTCCTACACCGCCGACAAGATCCGTGGACTCAAGCAGACCCACCAACCCAGTCCCTGGATGAACGACTATGGACAGTTTGCCCTCATGCCCGTGACCGGCGCACCCATCTACGATGAGGAGGCGCGCGCCAGTTGGTTTTCGCACAAGGCAGAGGTGGCACGACCTTACTACTACAGTGTCTACTTGGCGGACCACGATGTCTTGGCGGAGCTGGCACCCACGGAGCGAGCCGCTATTTTTCGCTTCACATTTCCCGAGTCGGAGGGTGGCTACATTGTACTGGATGCCTTTGACAAAGGCTCACACGTTCGGATCATCCCCGAGGAGCAAAAGATCGTAGGCTACACCACAAAAAATAGCGGAGGAGTGCCCGACAACTTTCGCAACTACTTTGTCCTCCACTTCGATCGCCCCTTTACCTACCACGCCACAGTGGCCGATAGCTTGTTGCAGGTCGGCCGCGACGAGGTGACAGCCGACCACGCCATGGGGGTTGTCGGCTTTGTCGGGACTCACCGTGGCGACCGAGTACATGTACGGGTAGCCTCATCATTCATCAGCATAGAGCAGGCCGAGCAAAACCTCCGTGAGCTGGGCGACCGCACCTTGGAGGAGGTCGCCGCTGATGGGCGTACCCGCTGGAACGATATACTCGGGCGCATCCAAGTGGAGGATCCTAGCATCGACAACCTCCGCACCTTCTACTCCTGCCTCTACCGCTCGGTCCTCTTTCCGCGCGCCTTCTACGAGATCGATACCCACGGGCAAGTGATGCACTACAGCCCCTACAACGGCAAGGTCCTTCCCGGATACATGTACACCGATACGGGCTTTTGGGACACCTTTCGCAGCCTTTTCCCCCTGCTCAACCTTGTCTACCCCTCCATCAGCAGGGAGTATCAGCAGGCTCTTGTCAATGTCTACCTCGAGAGTGGATTTTTGCCCGAGTGGTCCAGCCCGGGACACCGTGACATCATGATCGGCAACAACTCCGCCTCCATCGTGGCGGATGCTTGGATCAAGGGGATTCGGGGGCAAGACATCGAGACCCTGTGGGAGGCAATCAAGCACGGTGCACACAGTGTCCACCCCCAGGTGCATGCCACCGGCCGGTATGGGCATGAGTACTACGATAGGCTCGGCTACGTTCCCTACGATGTCGGTATCAACGAAAATGCAGCACGCACGCTCGAGTATGCCTACGACGACTGGTGTATCTACCGCCTCGGACAAGCCCTTGGCAAACCCAACAAGGAGCTCCTGCCTTTTGCCAAAAACGCACTCAACTACCGACACCTCTACGACCCACAGCATAGGCTCATGAGAGGCCGAAACGAGAATGGCACCTTCCAGACCCCCTTCAATCCCCTCAAGTGGGGCGATGCTTTCACCGAGGGCAATAGCTGGCACTACTCTTGGTCTGTCTTTCATGACCCACAGGGGCTGATCGACTTGATGGGGGGCAAAGACTCCTTCAACGAGATGCTCGACTCCGTGTTCAGCGTACCGCCACACTTCGACGACTCCTACTACGGCTACGTGATCCACGAGATACGGGAGATGCAGATCATGAATATGGGCAACTACGCACACGGCAACCAGCCCGCACAGCACATGATCTATCTCTACAATTACTCCGGCCAGCCCTGGAAGGCCCAATACCGCACCCGTGACGTCATGGCGCGTCTCTACACCCCCACACCGGACGGCTACTGTGGCGATGAGGACAATGGCCAGACCTCAGCCTGGTACGTCTTTTCGGCACTTGGTTTTTACCCCGTTTGTCCGGGATCGGACCAGTACATCCTCGGATCTCCTCTTTTCCGAAAAGCCACAGTGACCATGGAGAGTGGCAAGACTTTCACCATCATTGCTGACGAAAACGCACCCACCCACAGGTATGTGCAGTCACTGACGCTGGACGGAAAGGAGTATACCGCCAACTACGTAACCCACGGCCAACTCACCGAGGGTGCCACCCTGCACTTCACCATGTCCGATAGACCCAACACAGATCGGGGCACTGCTGACAGGGATCGCCCCTACTCCCTCACCCAAACCACGACAGCAGCCGGCCAAACTCACTAGAAAGGGGTACATCCCAAAAACAGCAAGGCCCACCGAGCGTTTTTGATCACTCGGTGTGGCCTTTTTCTTTTCCGCACCCCTTGATGTCCAAAAGTCTCCCCTGAGGATGAAACTAGAGTTTCTACGGAGTGAAACTGGAGTTTCACTCCGTAGAAACTGCTGTTCCGAGCAGAGAGACTAAAATCTTGAGAACCGATACTCGTACTCCCGCTCACATACCTGTGTAGCGACGCCACCCTCGAGGGTTATTCGCTCGACCCGGTTTCCTTCGCTACTGTAGGTATAGACGTATCTATTTGTCCTCTCGGGTACTCCGGCGGAGTTGTAGGTTCTCACGCCGCAGGTCGTTTTTTTTCGTCTCAGTGCCACACCCGGCAAGCAAAAGGAGGCTGGTGGCAAGTAGGGTGAGACTTGGCAAGTGGTAGGTGGTTGGCTATATGATTGACCTGTGATTATCGGTCTAGGGTGTCAAAAAGGGAGGGCCGGCAGGGTCCGAAAGAGCGACGGTGCAGGGGTGTGATCCCATGGGTGCGGATAGCGGCTAGATGCTCAGCGGTGCCGTAGCCGGCATTGTGCGCCCAGCCGTACTCGGGGTAGGTCTCTGCGGCTACCTCCATCAGGTGATCGCGGTGCACCTTGGCGAGGACGGAGGCGGCTGCAATACTGGCGACACGACCGTCACCCCGGATGAGGGTCTCGTAGGGAATCGAGGTGGTGTGTGGCCTGAAGCGGTTGCCATCGATGAGCAGGTGCTCCGGCTGTGGAGTGAGTCCTCGGATGGCACGCTCCATGGCTAGGAAAGTAGCGGATAGGATGTTGTATCGATCGATCTCCTCGACAGTGGCTTCGCCGATGCTGTAGGTGAGGGCTTGGGCCATGATGGCTTGGGCAAAAATCTTGCGCCTTGCCGAGGTGAGCTGCTTGGAGTCGTTGAGCCCGGGTAGATCAAAGTCCTCCGGTAGGATGACAGCGGCAGCGCAGACCGGCCCGGCGAGGCATCCTCTGCCTACCTCATCCACACCGGCTTCCAGCCGTTCGGGCACCAATCGTATGGGGAGGGGGTGGGTCAGCATCTTGGCTACTCTCGGAGAGGCTCCACATGTATGGTGATGTGTGTGTCCTCTCCATAGCGGTCTCGGATCAATCGCTCGGCCTGCATGGTGAGGTCGTGCGCCTGGTAGAGGCTTGAGGAGCCATGGGTGCGTATGTCCATCTCGATAGCGATGGTGTCGCTCCCGATCATGCGGGTGCGGAAGTTGTGCGGGTCGTAGATGCCGGGGACTTGGAGGACTAGGTCACGGATCTCACGTACCGTCTCATCGGGGATGCTGGCATCGGTGAGTGGGTAGATCGTCGCTCGGATGATCCCAATGGCCGCATAGGTGACAAATCCGGCCACCACGATGGTCGCCAGTGGCTCGGCAAGGAGGGCTTTTCCGCCTAGGGACTTGGCACAAAGGATGCCGATGGTCACTGCCAGTGCGGTGTAGATATCCATGCGGTGGTCCTCGGCTTGTGCGGCAAGTGCCTCGGAGCCGGTCTCACGGCTCCTGAGCAGTGTGTAGCGGTAGGCTATCGCCTTGGTGATCAGCGTGACCAGTGCGACGGCGAGTGCGATCGGCTTTGGCTCTGCAGGAAGTGCTCCGGACCGGACGAAGTCCACGACAGTCTCAGCGGACTGCATGATGATCATGAGTGCGGCACCGAGCATGGTGAGCCCGATGAGCAGTGTGGCCAGAGTCTCAAATTTTCCATGCCCATAGGAGTGGTTGTCGTCTCTGGGCTTTGACGAAATCTTTAGGAAAAGGTAGACTACAGCATTGGTGAGGATGTCACCGATGGAGTTGAGGGAGTCGGCGATCAGGGCTGAGCTTTTGCCATAGATACCGGCCAACAACTTGACCGGAGCCAAGAGCAGATTGACACTGGAGGAGACGAGGTAGGCGTGTTGCTTCTTGCCCTGCCGGCTCGCTCCTACTCTTTTCGTCTCTGACATACGATCTGGTCCTTGTAGGATAGCTTGATGAGCTTGTAGTGGTTGGTCCCGGTCTTGGGGAGTATCTTTTTGTAAAAGATCGGGATCTTGTCCAGGTCCTCATCGATGGTGTCGAGTCCGTGTAGCTCAAAGATGTAGTCCCCTACACGTGGATAGAGGTGGACCTTGCGCTCGGAGACAATGTCGATGAGGGAAAAGAAGTGTCGGTAGTCCTTGCTCGCGTGCAGGTGGGTAGCCAGTGGGTAGAGGGTGGAGTGGAGGATGGAGTCGTTTAGATTACCCATGGCGATGGGGACATACGCCGCAGAGCCTATTCGGCCACGGATGGTGACCCCCTCATCGTCCATGAAGTAGGTCTCACCACCTCGGTAGTAGCGGATAATGGGGGTTCGCTCAAGGATGGTGATATTGAGGGTGCGTGTGGAGGGCGACACATAGGCACAGGCACTCCGGACGTAGGGAATCTCGTGCAGGAGGGTCTGCTCCAGCCACTCCGTGCGGATGGGCATACTGGTACTGTCCTTGGTCGAAAAGGGCAATAGGTCAATGATCTCGGACTGGCGCAAAAAGGAGCTCTCCTCCGTCCCTCCCAGGATGCTGATGTGCGTCTTGTAGGGATAGACGGCAAAGCGTGCCTGTCCACGGGATAGGAGATAGCTCCCGAGGAGAAGGGTCAGGAGGAGCGTCGCCGAGATCATGAGGCTGATCCGTATGATCCGCTGCTTATTCACTGAAGTGGGCAATCACCTTGGGGATTTCAAACTCAATGTCACCGGCCCCCATCATCACCAGGATGTCAAATGGGTGGTGCTTCTCCAACTCCTCGATGAGGTCGGCCTTGGCAACGACCGACTTGTGAGTGGCGTGTAGATAGGGGAGGATCGCCTCAGAGGTGACCCCCGGTATCGGCTCCTCGCGTGCCGGATAGATCGGCAACAAGAGCAGATCATCCGCCACAGAAAGTGACGCACCAAACTCCTCCAGAAAATCCCTGGTACGGCTGTACAAGTGGGGCTGAAAGACGACCGTAATATGGTGGCCTGGGTAGAGACGGTGGATGGAGTCGAGCGATGCCCGTATCTCATCCGGGTGGTGGGCATAGTCGTCCACCACCACTCGCCCATCGGGGAGGATGGTCCGCTCAAAGCGCCGACGCGCACCCCTGAAGGTAGCCAAGCCGGCACGCAACTCCGCCTCTGTGACCCCCAACTCTTGGGCCAGCGCCAGTGCGGCGGTGGCGTTGAGGACATTTACCTCGATGGGGGTGCCAATCTGTAGCCGCTGCAGGACACCACCTGGATAGTGCCAGTCGAAGTACAGCTCGCCCCCCTCATAGGTGAGGTGGCTATACCGGTAGTCGCTTGTCTCCTTTTGTCCATAGCTGTAGCGCAGGACCCCGTGCGGATGGGAGCGAATGACCGCATCCTCGTGGACAAAAAGCGTGCCACCGGAGGGCAAAAGGTCGACAAAGTGATCAAATGCGTCGTGATAAGCCTCAGCCGTACCGTAGATATCGAGGTGATCGGGCTCTGTGGCCGTGATGATGGCGTGGTCGGGGTGCAGCCGGTGAAACGACCGATCGTACTCATCCGCCTCCACCACTACATAGGGGCAGGCCTCATCCAAGAGGAGATTGGAGCGGTAGTTGAGCGAGATACCACCCAAAAAGGCATTGGCCCCGATGTGCGAAGTGCTGAGCAGGTGCGCCAATAGCGTGGATGTGGTGGTCTTGCCGTGCGTACCGGCCACACAGAGTGCCCGGTGTCGGCGCGTAATCTCTCCCAAAATCTCTGCCCGCTTGACCTGTGTGTAGCCCTCTGCCGAGAAGTAGCTACGGATCCGGTTGTCCTCGTGTATCGCCGGGGTGTAGACGACCCGAAAGTCGGCCGGAGCCCGAAAGGCCGAGGGCAACAACTCCGGATCATCGCTGTAGAGGATATGAGCCCCTTTTTCCTCAAGATCAATGGTATTGGAGGTACGAGTACGGTCATATCCCCCTACCGTGTAGCCATAGTAGAGAAAGTAGCGAGCGAGGGCACTCATCCCGATGCCCCCTATCCCGACAAAAAAGATAGCCTTGCTGTCACTCATGGTACCAGTAGCTCTAGTTCGTCCACAATGCGTGCGGCGGAGTCGGGCAACGCCATCTCGTGTGCCTTTTGGGCCATCACAGTCAGTCGTTCGTCGTCCCGGACGAGTGCGAGAGCTGTGGGTATCAGTTGCTCACGAGCGTCACTGTCCTTGATGATCAGCGCAGCACCTCGTGAGGCAAGTGCTTGTGCGTTTTTGGTCTGATGGTCCTCCGCCACATTGGGCGACGGTACCAGTATGGTGGGCATCCCGAGGAGAGTCAGCTCGGATATGGATCCTGCGCCGGCACGAGAGACCACGAGATCCGCTGTAGAGTAGGCGAGATCCATTCGGCTCACAAAGTCATAGAGCCGGATATTGTCCGGGAGCGAGATTTGCCGAGCTTCCTCGTAGTAGGCTTGCCCACACTGCCAGATGATCTGTACTCCGGTATCCTCGGCCAGTTGGTTCAAGCCACGAATGACACTCTCGTTGATGGAGCGAGCTCCCAGGCTGCCTCCGAGGATCAGGATCGTCTTCTTGTCGGGATCCAGCCCCAGTGCAGTATAGGCATCGGGGTCGTGGCGTACAGTGGTGGTGAGTGCGGCACGCACCGGATTGCCGGTGAGGACGATCTTTTTGGCCTTTTTGAAATACCGCTCCATATCGGGATAGGCGACGCATACGGTTGCGGCACGACGTCCCACGAGACGATTGGTCTTGCCGGCATAGGAGTTTTGCTCCTGCACCAATATCGGGATGCCGGATCGTGAGGCGGCGATCAGGGTCGGAGCACTGGCATAGCCTCCCACACCCACTACGACCTCGGGCCTAAAGTCCGCCAAGTAATCCCTGGCAATCTCCACACTCCGGAGGAGATGCCTGAGGGTGCGAATCTTGCTCAACACTCCTCCCCCTCTCTGCAATCCCTGCACGGGCAATAGTCGTATGGGGTAGCCGGCGGCCGGCACACGCTCGGCCTCCATGCGTCCCTCGGCCCCCACAAAGAGGATTTCACACTCCGGATAGCGTCGCTGGATCTCTCCGGCTATCGACAAGGCGGGAAAGATGTGTCCGCCTGTACCGCCTCCGCTGATGATGACACGTTTCATATCGTTTCCTTATAGTTCGTCGTAGGATGACTCGGGGTCATCCATCTCGGGGATATGCTCCAGCTCAACCTCTGGCATCCCCTCTATACCACTTGCCTCCGCATCCCGTCGGAGGGTTGCCTCCTTGATCTCTCGGCTCACGCTCAGCGCCATCCCAAAGAGCATGGACATGAACAGGTAGCTACTTCCCCCTTTGCTGATGAAGGGCAGAGTCTGCCCCGTCACCGGCAGCATGTTGGCGGCCACCATCATATTCATCACCGCTTGGCTCGTGATCAGCAGCCCCACCCCCATCAGTAGCACCGTCTTGTACATACTCCTGGTCTGTCGCGCCAACTGACCGCACCGCCAAAAAAACATGATGTACATGAAGATCAAAAACAGCGAGCCCGGCAAGCCATACTCCTCCACCACCACATTATAGATGTAGTCCGAAAAGGCCGCCGGCAAAAACTGACGCAGCTCGCTCTGACCGGCACCGACTCCCGTCACTCCACTGTTGGCGATGGCTTTTTGTGCCGAGACGACCTGGTAGTCCATCCCCATGATATCGTCGTAGGTATTTTCGTCGATGGGGCTAAAAGCCTTGTCTATAAATCGTGCGATACGATTTTGACCCGTGGCCGATCGTCCTATCTCCGTCTTGGACGGCATGAGCGTCCTCGCCCCCACAAAGGCCAAAAGCAGTACCAGTGCGATACCGACGAGATAGGCCATCCACTTGGAGTTGGCACCGCCGATGAAGCACATCATGTAGACAATAGCTATGATAAAAGCCGCCGTGGAGATGTTCTCAAAGATAATCAACCCCACCACTACGCCCACCGGCAACCATATCTTCAAGAAGGTCCTGAGCGAGGCATAGGCACCGTTGCCCTCCCTCAGCCGTGCCGCCACATAGTTCACGATAGCGACCTTGGCATACTCCGATGGTTGTAGCGAAAAGCCTCCAATCTGCACCCACCGTTTACCTTCGTTCAGCTCCGTCCCCCCCACAAGGGTCCAGATCAGCATCAGGATAGCCAGTCCCAGCATAGGGTACGACAGCCAGCGGTAATAGCGAGTCGGCACACGCGCCATCATGCTCACCAGCACGAAAGAGGCAATGATCAGGATCAGGTGCTTCAAAAACTCGCCATAAAACGCCTTGCCGTACATCTCTGCGGCAAAGGCCTCCTGGCTGATGGCCGAAAAGACCACCACCGTGCTGCCGATCATTAGCCCCAGCAGGATGACCCACGTCGTCGTATCGCCCACAAAGAGGCGCGACGCCTTTTGGGCCAAGGAGGACCGGATAGGCAGTCCGTTCTCTGCGGTATAGGATTCGGCTTCGTTCACAGACTATTGCTTTAGCTCAGTTTTGACATAGGTATAGGTCACCGACTTCTTGCCTTGGCTTGTCACCTTCCGGACCAGCAACAAATAGACGTAGCCCGACTCGTACCGGTCGTCAAAGTCGCCCAGGCTTTTGACCGACACCGCACCCGATTGCTTCCGCAGTGCCTCCAGCTCTATTCGGAGTTGGTCACGCTTGGGCATGTGCTCCAGCTCGTACACAATGTAGTGCCCGATATCATCTCTGTGGTCATCGAGGAGCAGATAGATCTGCTTGGACTTCAGGTACTCCACACGGTGTGAGGGCATACAGCCACCCAGCACCATCGCCACCAAAGGGAGGAGTAGGCAAAAAGTGAGGTAGCTCCAAGTCTTATTTCGCATCATATCTTATCGCATTCACCTGCTTTTGTCACCTTTCAGTGTAGAGAGTAGCCATAGATCGCATCGATCTCCGCCTCGTACCTACTCAGGATGGCCGACCGCTTGGCTTTCATACTATTGGTCAGCAGACCGTTCTCGATAGAAAATGGCTCCGGCAGGATATAAAACTTCTTCACTCGCTCGTACTCTGCCACATCCTTCAGGATGAGGTCGAGCCTCTTTTGCAAAAAGGCCACCACCGACGGTTCCTCGCGTAGGATCACCGGGTCATCGGACAACGCTTGATCCCCGCACTCCTCACGCATCTGTCGGATGAGGTTGCTCCAGTTGGGGTAGATCAGTGCACTCACAAAGTTGCGCTTGTCCGCCACCACCAGTGCCTGCTCGATCGTGGGGTCGCTCGTCATCAGCCCCTCCAGCATCTGTGGGGCTATATACTTGCCATTGGCCGTCTTGTAGAGATCCTTGGATCGCTCCTTGAAGTACAGATAGCCATCCTCGTCCTGCGTCACAAGGTCACCGGTCCTAAAGAACCCATCCGGCGTAAAGGCTTTGGCATCCTCCTCGGGCTTGTTGTAGTATCCCCGAGTGATTGAGGCACCTCGCAGTTGCAGCTCTCCGCCGGCCGCTTGGTCGATACGCACCTCCAGGTGCTCCAGTGGTCGACCGACGCTCCCAAACTTCGTCTCATCAGGCATGCAGTACGACACCGTGGCCGCAGTCTCTGTCGCACCATAGCCGTAGGCGATCGGGATCCCAAACGAGAGCAAAAATCCGTGCACCTCTCTACTCAGTGCCGCGCCCGACACCGGAAAGATCACCCCACGGTCGATCCCGACAGTCTTCTTGACCAGTCGGAGGAGCGTCTTTTCGTAGATACCGTACTTGACCTTGAGCCACAGGGGTGGTTTTTTGCCCTTGGCGATATACTCCATCTGGTACTTGTGGCAGACTTTCAGGCAGTCTCGGCTAATACGGTTGAGCGAGGGGGGCATATGCTCCATCTTGTCCCGCACACCGAGGTACACCTTTTCCCAAAAACGTGGCACATTGCACATGTAGTGCGGACGCACCTCCGGCAGGGTCGTGGTGATCTTGTGTGGATCGGTATTGATCGCAATGATCGCCCCCGCCTCCAAGCAGACCAAGCACCAGAGCTTCTCAAAGATATGGGTCATCGGCAAAAAGTTCATGCTGATATTGCCCGCTTTCATTCCCCGCATATTGACATGGTGCGCCACAGAGGTCACCACATTGCGGTGGGTCAGGATCACCCCCTTGCTTTGTCCACTGGTACCACTGGTATAGAGGACAAACGCTATATCCTCATCCTCGTGTTCGGCACGACGACGCTCCACCTCCTCCTGATGAGAGACCAAGGCTCCCTTTTGCAAAAACGCCCCAAAGTACATACTGCGGTCATCATCCGTCGCAAAAACCACAGACGGATCGTACGACACCAGAGTCAGGTCCAGCGTCCTCGTCACAGGGTATGCACTGTCGTACTGTCGCTGACTGCCCACAAAGAGGAGGCGCATCCCAGAGTCCCGCACGATATACTCCACTTGGCCGGTCGAGAGTGTCGAGTAGAGAGGCACGCCAAAGGCACGCACACTCTGGCAAGCCAGGTCGGTGTACAAAAACTCCTTCATGTTTTCCGAAAAAACACCCACCGGCTCCTGCACACCTATGCCAAAAGCCACCAAGGCCTCTGCTGTACACTGCACCTGAGTGCCGACCTCATCCCAGAGGATGTGGCGCCACTCTCCGGTACCACTGTCCCGCTCCATGAGACAGGTCGTGTCGCCCTGAAGGGCCATTTTTTTCACAGGAAGAAGATGAAGGGGATAGGTCGTGTACATCTTTTTTTTTCTTAGTGCAACATCCAAATCCGGGGAGTCGGCTTTGGTCGAGCCAAGGACGACCCCACAGATCCGGTCGCAAGGTACCAATTTTCTCCGACCTTAGGAAAAAACACCCTTGTCCGGACGCCCCATTCGGGCCAATGTATCGCACACTCTGCCCCCCAAACGACACCCCTCGGGAGAGACGACCACCGCCCCCTTTTTTTTGAGGGGCGGAGGAGGGAAAAGGAGGGTGATTTTCGGGGAAAAAGGCGACTTTCCGGTAGGGGCACTGACAATCAAATACTTACACAGCACCTCGAGTTTCACGGATAGAAGCAAAAGTTTTCACGGATAGAAGCGAAACTTTTCACGGATAGAAGCCATCACTCAGACGGATAGAGGGAAAAACGTTCCTCGGTTTGTCCATACCCCCAAAGCCCCTCCGACACCCCTCGGAGGAGTCGCACCGGCAGAGGCTCCTCTCGACAGTCTCGTAGGGGGGCAAGTGGGGAAACGATTGGTCGATAATTGTTTGGTATATTTGTATCACTATTACGAGACTGTTGCGCCCAAGCGATCTGCTCCGGACCGGATTCGGAGCAGGACTTCGGTGAATGCGGAAGAGTGGTGCTTGGCGCAACACGCCCAACATGTAGAAGACAGTATAGTATATGAGTGATGTACGCAAAGGCGACTTGGTTCGCTTTCTGAACAGTGTGGGTGGTGGAGTGGTGACCGAAGTATCCAGTGATGGCAAAGTGCTGGTTCGGGATGAGTCGGGCTTTGAGCTACCCTTTTTTGCACACGAGGTAGTGGTCGTGACCGAGGGGAGTACGATAGTGCCCAAGGTGCAGAGTACCACCGGCAAGAGTGCCCCCGAGCGCACCGAGCGTCAGCCATCGCCCATCCTCTCCAAGCCACGCTCCGATCGTGTGCGACCCAAGGATCGAACCAGGATCAATGCCTACCTCTGCTACTTGCCGGAGGAGGGGAAGCCTCTGGGTGAAGGGCTGTATGAGGCCTACTTGGTCAACGACTCCTCCTACGACCTCTACGTGTACTATGCCACGGGGCGTGATGACCGACGGCAGGTGAGGTATATGGGAGTGGTGGGGTTCGACAGCATCGAGTTGCTGGAGACCTTTACACCCCGTGAGCTGGACGACCGTGCCCACACCTCCCTGGTGGTGATCCCCTTCATGGCGGATTGCCCCTTTGCACGCAAAGAGCCCGTGGTGGCTGAGGTAAAGGTGGAGGGGATGAAGTTTTTCAAGAAAAACGCCTTTGTACCCAACGACTTTTTTGACGATGCCGCTCTTGTCTACCCCATAGTGCAGGACGATCGCCTCGTCGCGGCCCGAAAGGTGGACCCCACAAAACTTGCCGAAGCCATGATGGAAAAAATGGCACCGGAGCCCCGGCCGGATAAGCGTCGCCGTGAGGGTGCTCGACTCCAAAAGGCAAGCCCCCTGGTGGTGGATCTCCATATCGACCAACTCCTCGACACCACCGCCGGGATGACACACCGGGAGCTACTGGACTACCAGCTGGAGGAGGTGCGCAAGACGATGCGACACTACAGCAAGCCAAAGGACAAGGGGATGCAGATTGTCTTCATCCACGGCAAGGGAAATGGGGTGCTGCGTCAGCAGGTACTGGCACTGCTTGGACGTGAGTACCCACGCTGTGAGGTGAGGGATGCTTCGTTTCAGGAGTATGGATTCGGAGCGACACAAGTAACCGTGAGATAAGTGAGATAAAAAGAGACATGGGTATAGAGATAGAGAGACGATTTTTACTAAAAGAGGGAGTACCTCTGCCGGACTCCGACAGTATCCATCACTTCCGCCAAGGCTATCTGCTCAATAGCAAAGGACTGAGCATACGAGTGAGGGTGGTGGATCAGGACCAGGCCTTTATCACCATCAAGCATGCGTCGTCGGACCAACCGGCTGTACGCGATGAGTACGAGTACAGTATCCCTGTGGAGGATGCACTGGAGCTACTCGCACTCAGCCCCTACCACATCATCCGCAAGCAACGGCACAACATCCACCTGGATGGCATGCTGTGGGAGGTCGACTTTTTTGAAGAAGAAAATGAGGGGCTCATCCTCGCTGAGGTGGAGCTTCCCTCACTCGACACCCCCGTCAACCTACCGGAGTGGATAGGCAGGGAGATCTCCAATGACCCCAAGTACCTGAATAACAACCTCGCCCAGCACCCCTACACGACCTGGAACACCAACCATGAATAACAACCTACTGACCAAAGCCCATAGAGCCCTGACGCTACTGATCGTCTCGATCCTACTCGTCCCCATGGCACGTGCCGACGAGGGAATGTGGCTGCTCCCACTTGTCCGAAAACAAAACTATGACAAGATGCAAAAGATGGGGCTAAAGCTCCGAGCCGAACAGCTATACAACACCACCGGTGACCCTATGCTGATGGATGCCGTGGTACTCTTTGGGAGCGGATGCACCGGAGAAGTGGTCTCGCCCAACGGACTCGTGCTCACCAACCACCACTGTGGCTATGACCAAATACAGATGCACAGCACGATCGAGCACAACTACCTACGGGATGGGTTTTATGCCCCGGGATTGGCAGATGAGCTGCCCAACCCCGGACTGAAAGTCACCTTTACCGAAGAGATCATTGACCTCACGGACTACGTACAGGACTACACAGCCAAAGACGGTGAGGAGGACCTCATGGTGATCCTCTCTCAGCAGTACCTCCGGCGCATCGCCGATCGCTGGTATAGCGAGCACAGAGGTGAGGCGACAGCGGGACTCCGACTGGATCTGAAGCCTTTTTTTGAAGGCAACAAGTACTACCTCTACGTGCGACGCGAGTATCGTGATGTCCGACTGGTGGCCGCACCACCATCCGGCATAGGTAAGTTTGGAGCCGACACGGACAACTGGACCTGGCCACGACACACCGGGGATTTTTCGATCTTCAGGATCTACACCGCACCCGATGGCTCTCCCGCAGAGTATGCTCCCGAGAACGTACCACTCAAGCCCAAAAACTACCTCAAGATAGACCTCCGTGGCGTAAAACCAGATGACTTCGTCATGATCATGGGGCACCCGGGTACGACCAACCACTTCTTTACCGCTCCGGAGGTACGCCTATTTCACGACGTGGACAACGATGTGCGGATAGAGATGAGGGATATCCGCCAAAAGGTGATGCTCGAGGAGATGATGCGTGACGAGCAGACCAACATCCGCTACGCCGCCAAGTATGCCTACTCAGCCAACGGACACAAACGGGCGATAGGGTCCAACTGGGCCATCGACAAGCTCGACTTTGCCGGACGAAAACAGGCCGAAATGCAGCAGCTCCGACAGTGGGCCCTGAAAAACAAGCTACCGGTCTACATCGCAGCAATGGACAAGATAGAGGCCACCATACAGGAGATACGACCCTACCGATACACCTACAAGCTGCTCAACGAAGGGCTCATACAAGGTAGCGAACTCATACGACTGCCACGGATAAAAGACCAAGAAGAGCTGGCCAAACTACAGGCTGACGAGACACTGCTCAATAGCTGGATAGAGAATAAGTACCGACACCACTTTGACAACGACTACAGCGCCGAAGTGGACAAAAAGGTAACCAAGGCACTCCTCAAAGCCTTCAAGGAGAAAGACAAGCGCACAGGGATCTTTGATCTAATAGACGACACCGACCGATATGCAGACCTCGTCTACTCCACCACGATCTACCGAGATCCCCAACACCTCAAGTCCGCTCTACAATCCTACACCTACGAGCAGTACCTACAAGACCCGGCCGTCATGCTGGCAGAGGCCGTGCACAACGCCAACAGCGATGCCCAGGAGGCCATGCGCCCTCTGTACCGCACTCTCGCCGCAGCAAGGCACCTATACGTCCAGGGCATCATGCGTATGAAGGGGGACGAAAACCTATGGCCGGATGCCAACCTCACCCTGAGGTACACATTTGGAACCGTAAAGGGGTATTCGCCACGAGACAATGTCTACTACGGCCCGATGACCACCACTGATGGCGTACTCGAGAAGGTCGTACCGGGTGACTATGAGTTTGGGCTACAACCCAATATCGTAGACCTATTTCGGTCCCGGGACTTTGGCCGATTGGCCCGCGAGGATGGCAAGATGCCGGTCAACTTTTGTGCCACGACCCACACTACCGGTGGCAACTCCGGCAGCCCGGTGATCAATGGCGAGGGGTACTTGGTGGGGCTCAACTTTGACCGCAACTGGGAGGGGGTCGGTGGCGATATCAACTACCTACCCGACTACCAGCGTAGCATCATCTGCGACATCCGCTATGTCGTCTTTGTCCTGGATCGTGTCCTAGGCGCCGATCGCATCACCTCCGAACTGCACTGCATCCGATGAAACGACACCTCATAGCCTCAGCGGCTCTCCTCCTACTCCTCATAGGTTGCCAAGAAAAAACAAGCACCACTGTACTGGAGATCATCCAGACAACCGACGTGCATGGCAATTACTTCTCCCAAGACCTGCTCAACGACTGCCCCTCCACCGGCAGTCTGGCACGCGTACAGAGCTACGTGGCACACTACAGACTCCAAGGCGAACCCGTGGTACTGGTGGATGCTGGTGACCTCCTGCAAGGTCAGCCGGCGGCCTATTTCTACAACTACATAGACACCTTGGCTCCGCATGTCGCCATGCAGATCCTCGACTACATGCAGTACGACGCCTTCACTGTCGGCAACCACGATATAGAGACCGGGCACTCGGTCTACGACCGACTCGTACGGGAGGCCAACTTTCCCTTCCTTGCCGCCAACGCCATCCGGACCAAAAACCCCGACGACACCCTGAGCATGGTATCCTACTTCAAGCCCTACACACTGGTCACCAAGGGCGACAAAAAGGTGGCCATACTCGGTCTCATCACACCGGAGCTCGTCCATCAGTTGCCGGAAGTCCTCTGGAGTGGCATCCGCTTTGACGATCAGGTGAAGACAGCCAAGCGCTATCTGCCAGAGATCCTAGAGGCTCACCCCGACCTGATCATAGCACTCATCCACAGCGGAGCAGGACCCAAAGACCCAGCCCTACCCTATGACCCCGAGAATGTAGGCTACGCACTGGCCCGAGAGATACCCGAGCTGGACCTCGTCCTATGTGGACACGACCACCGCACCTACGTGGACTCCATCGTGCACGATGACAACCACACCACCTATCTACTCAACCCCGGACCAAACGCTGATGCCGTGGCACACGCCACCGTTGTTTTTGGCAAAAACGGTGAAAAAGCCATCCGTCCACGCATCGTCTCCATGGACACCATCGCACCACAGTCACTTTTTGTCCAAAACTTCACCCCGCATCGAAACCGCGTCCTGGACTATGTCTCAAAGCGAGTGGGGCACATCACGGAGACCATGGAGAGCCGTGGTGCCTTTTTCCGCCCCACACCTTTCGTCGACCTCATACACGAAGTACAACTCGGACTCTTCCCTCAGGCCCAAGTCTCTATCACCGCACCTCTCGCCGAAAACACATGTATCCCCAAGGGCGACCTAGTCGTGGGTGACCTCTTTCGCCTATACAAGTACGAAAATCGCGCCTACCTCATGCGACTGTCCGGCAAAGAGCTACGCGGTCACCTCGAGGAGAGCTACGACCGCCTCTACCACACCATGTCCGGACCCGACGACCCGATGCTGAAAATCAACGAAAAGAAGCGTGGCGGCCTCTATCTGCCTCTGGCGGGACCCAGCTTCAACTTTGACACAGCTGCGGGGATCATCTACTCCGTCGACCTCTCCAAACCCAGAGGCCAACGGGTGGTCATCTCCTCGATGGCAGATGGATCCGCCTTCTCAGACGACCAAACCTACCTGGTGGTACTCAACTCCTATCGAGGGAACGGTGGCGGCGGACTACTGACACAAGGCGCCGGCATCCCCACAGACTCTATCGACTCCAGGCGAGTGGCAGTATCTGAGTATGATATCCGATACTACCTCAGCGAGTATTTGAGCAAAAACGATCCCTACACCCCGCACACAGTCAGCCGGTGGCAATTTGTCCCCACACAGTGGATGCAGACCGCCATACCCCGAGACAGCGCTTTGCTCTACAAGGACTTTCACTGACCCCAAAAATAATCCCTGAGTATGATCCCCAACCAGATAGCCTACTGCGTGATCATGGCCGGAGGTGCCGGCACCCGATTCTGGCCCCTGAGCCGCGAAGACAAGCCCAAGCAGTTTTTGGACATCCTGGGCAACGGCAAATCCATGCTCCAAGAGACAGCAGACCGATTTGAGGCACTCATACCTTTTGACCACTTCATGGTCATGACCGGTGAGCGCTACGAGCCGGAGGTACTCCAGCAGTTGCCGGCCATCCAGCCCTCACAGGTACTCACCGAGCCACTGAGGCGAAACACAGCCCCACCCATCGCCTATGCCGCATACAGGATCGCCGACAGAGATCCGGATGCCATCATGGTCATCTGCCCGTCCGATCACTATATAGGCAATGAGGAGGCCTTTCACAAAACCCTCAACCAGGCCATCCACTACGTACACCAAAACAGCGTCCTCCTCACCATAGGGATACGACCCACCTACCCCGCTACCGCCTATGGATACATCGAAATGTCCGACGAAATGATCCGGCAAGGCGGTGTGGGTCCCATCAAAGCCTTCAAGGAAAAGCCCGAGGAGCAGCAAGCCAAGGAGATGCTGACCTCCGGACGATACCTCTGGAACTCCGGGATATTCGTCTGGAAAGCCGGAGACATCATCGATGCCATAGAGAAGTACCTACCCGAGGTGGCCATACATTTTGCGGAGATCGACCAGTTTTTCCAAGCCGGAGAGACCGAGTTGGTCAACCGAGCATTTGAGGCCTGCCCGGCCATCTCGATCGACTACGGTGTCATGGAAAAAGCCCAAAACGTCTACACCATGCAGGCCGACTTTGACTGGTGCGATGTCGGGACCTGGACCAGCCTGCACGACCTCGAAAAGCACACAGCCCACAAACGACACGACCCCGTACCGGCCGGACGACCCCGCATGATCTTCGACGATCGATCCACAGACACACTCATCAAGACCACCAACCCCGACAAGCAAGTGGTCGTCATCGGGCTCGACAACTATGTGGTGCTGGACACCGACGATGTCCTTTTCATCGCACCAAAAGGCGATGAAAAGGAGCTCAATAGCCTCCTCGACCACTTCTCCAAAAAGACAGACCTCCGATAGCCCGGGACCACTGCCCGAGACGGACCGTAGTCGGGTGTGTGCAAGGTGGATTCTTTCATTTATTATGACTATACTGGGTTTCTCTCGGACCAACATTTCGGATGCTGGCTGAAGCATCAAACCTTTTTATGAATACAATCCGTCAAAACAAGATGCCCCTCCGGCTGCTGATGTTTGTGCTGGGGGCCTACATCATGGGGTTGGGCGTGGCCCTATCGATCCGGTCGTCGCTGGGTACGACACCGGTGTCGTCTGTTCCGTATGTGCTGAGCCTGGCCGTACCGGCTCTGACCGTGGGGACCTTTACGATCCTGATAAATACCCTCTTTGTCCTGGCGCAATGGGCAGTCCTGCGAGAGGAGTTTGGGAGACGTCACCTATTGCAAGTGCCGGCCGGAGTCTTCTATGGTCTCTTCACGGACCTAAACCTCTGGCTCCTCTCGGGACTACTGCCCGTCCACTACCTGGGACAATTGCTACTGGCACTGCTGAGCTGTGCTGTGATGGCCGTCGGGGTCTTCCTGACCGTCCGCTCCGGCGTGACCTGCATGCCGGCTGAGGGGCTTACGCTAGCCATCTCCCGCACTTTCCGCCTCGCTTTTGGCAAGACCAAGACCGGATTCGACTCCGCACTCACCGCCACAGCCGTACTCCTTTCGCTCATCTTCGTCGGGGGCATCCAGGCTGTCCGCGAGGGCACCCTGCTCTCCGCACTGCTCGTGGGCAACATCATCGCATGGATCCAGCGCAACACCGCCTTTGTCGACCGAGCACTCGCCTCAGAGGAGGAGCAGATGGCCGTCGTGTCCACTGCGGACGACTCGGCGGTGGCTTCCGGCAACTTTGTCCTCACCATTGCCCGTGAGTACGGCAGCGGAGGCCATGAGATCGGGCAGCGACTCGCCGAAGTACTGGGCCTGCCTCTCTACGATAGTGAGCTGATCGACCTGACAGCGGAAAAGTCGGGCTTTACCAAAGAATACGTGGCCGAAAACGAGCAGAGACTGCGGACGAGCCTTTTCGATAAGTTCTACCGTGAAAACTACGCCTACGTCAACGAGGAGGATCCGCCCGAGGACATTCTCTTCATGGTCCAGACACAGGTAATCCGCGACCTGGTCCAAAAAGGACCCTGTGTGATCGTGGGACGTGCCGCCGACTATATCCTCAAGGGCTATCCGGGGTTGTTTAGTGTCTTTGTGCATGCCGAGGCCAACTTTAGGCGAGAGCGAGCGATCCACAGGTACGGTATACCCGAGGGCGAAGCGTCTGCCCTGATCAATCAACGAAACCGTGAACGCGCCTACTACAGCAAGCACTATACCGGGCGCAACTGGTCCGATGCACTCAACTACGACCTCGTCATAGCCTCCGACCGATACGGTATCCCGGCCTCTGTGGAGCTGATCCTTGAGGCACTGCGGAGCTGTGGCAAAGTGACCACCGCCACCGCCAAATAGTAGTAGCCTTTATTCGGATCAGACTTGGAGGTCAGAGACAGAGTAAAGGAGTTAAACCTGTCGTTTTGCCCCCATAATTGAGTCGTTTTTGTACCTTTGCGATGCCATTCAACAACGCACTCAAGGAACTATGCGACACCTCATTAGACTCTTCTTACTGCTCACTCCTATTCTTGCCTCATCGACTCAGCTGAGGGCTCAAGCACCATTCACCCAAGAGGTGCGTGGAGAGATCGTCTCCGCACTACCCGGCGACACAATCATCGGAGCCACGGTCGTGCGGCGTGGGAGCAACCCACCCATAGGCACGGTTACCGGTGTGGACCAAAAGTTTTCGCTCCGGCTGCCTGTTGGCCGCAACGCTTTATTGGTCAGTTGCGTAGGATATGAGTCGCAGGATGTGGAGCTACTCGTCGTAGCCGGCAAGCAGAGTGTCCTCCGGATAGTCCTGACACCCACAGAGACCAAGCTCGGAGAGGTAGTCGTCACAGCCCCATACGACAAGAGTGTCCCCACCAATCGGCTTAGCCTGGCCGGAGCACGTAGCTTCAGCGTCGAGGAGGCGTACCGCTTTGCCGGCTCGCTGGGTGATCCGGCTCGCATGGTCCGTAGCTTTGCCGGCATCATGCCCGTCAACGACTCTCGCAACGACATCATCATTCGCGGCAACTCGCCTACCGGAGTGCAGTGGCTGCTGGATGGTATCGAGATCAGCAACCCCAACCACTTCAATACCGGCGTCGGCATGACCGGTGGGCAGGTGAGCTATCTGAATACCAATCTGCTGACCAACTCGGACTTTCACCTGAGCGCTTGGCCGGCGACCTATGGCAATGCCCTCTCGGGAATCTTTGACCTAGAGCTACGCCGTGGCAATCCGGAGCGACAAGAGTTTTGGTTACAGTCAGGCTTTGGGGGCCTGGAGCTCGGGGCCGAGGGCTACCTGCGCAAGGGCAGTCAATCCTCCTACCTAGCCTCCTATCGCTACTCCATCCCTGATATCATGCACGCCATGGGGGTCAGGATGCCCTTCGTCCCGCGCTATCAGGACTTCACGACGAAACTTCACTTTGACTTGGGCCATGGGCAGACCCTCTCCTTCGTCGGTCTGTTCAGCAAGAGTCACATACACTTTGCGACCAATGAGCTGGGAGAGGGGAGCGACTACGACAAGCTCTCCTTCGCACAGCGCATAGCGATCAATTCGACAGCCTACGTAGCCGGGCTGACACACGAGGTGCAGTTTTCGCCTCGCACAGCTCTCCGCACACAGCTCTCCTTTGTACGCTCGGATACCGGCATGCCGGTGGACACCATGAGCCTCCGGAGAGACCCCTCAGATACGTGGCACCTCCTATGGGCGGAGGCCGCACTGGAAAATAGGTGGACCTTACGCTCGGAGCTCACGTGGCACCCCACTCGTGAGGGATTGGTGGTGGCGGGGATCAAAGGCGACCTCTTTGGCGCACACTACTTGGAGCAAGTGGCCGACAGCAAGTTTGCTCGCGGAGTGAAGACGCTTACCGAGGAGCGCCCGCACTATGGCATGGTGCGCACCTACGGACAGTATCGCCGGCATATAGGAGACCACTGGACCGCCACCATGGGAGTGCATGGTATGTATCTCTCGATCAATCATCGCTACACCGTCGAGCCCCGTATGGGCCTACAATACCGGCCGGATCGCTCGCACACCATAGGACTTGCAGCCGGGCTCTACAGCCAGATACTCCCGCACTCCTTTTACTTCATACGCCACTACAGCCCCAAAGGTATCGAATACCGCAACCAAAAGGTCGACTTCACCCGCAGTGCCCAGATGGATCTCTACTACGACTGGGCTTTTGCACCCGACTGGCATGCCAAGATAGAGGGCTACTATCAGGAGCTGTACCGAGTGCCGGTAGTCAATGACCCAAACTCTATATGGACACTCCTGGAGCTCGGAGGTGCCGGACAAAACTACCTAGAGCGCCAGAGCAACCTGGTCAACAAAGGACGGGGTCGAAACTATGGTGTGGAGCTCACGGTGGAGAAGTTTTTCGGTGACAACTACTACCTCCTCCTCAACACATCACTCTACAGATCCACCTATACCACCGGATTCCGAAAAGAGTGGTGGAGCACCCTCTTCGATGGCCGCTACCTGATCAACCTCACCGGTGGGTATGAGTGGGAGCTACCCCGTCACTGGGCTCTCTTTGCAGACCTCAAAGCGTCATGTGCCGGAGGGACCCGCTACACGCCCATACGAATAACCACCGACAAGGAGGGGCGAGAGGTACCGGGACTCGACACGACCCAAGTCAATGCCCACCAAGCCAAGTCCTACCTCCGTGCGGACCTAAAGATAGGCACTCGCCGGATAAGCCGGCGCATCACCCAAGAGTGGGCACTGGACCTACAAAACGTGACCAACCGCAAAAACGTCATGTCCATCCTATTTGATCCCGGCAAGGGCGACTACTCGACAATGTACACACAGGGCCTGACACCGATGATGACCTACAAGCTCTTCTTCTCCGTGCGCTAAAGAGGAGCGCTCGATCCCCCCAAAAGACTTGAGGAGCGATATTTCCCCGACTGTGGCGGGCAAAAAGACAAAGGGTGAGCTTTCGTCCGAAAGCTCACCCTTTGTAAATTGAGCCTACCCACTTTCACCGCAACACACCAACTCCAAAAACTCAACGAGCGGGGGCGAAAAGTCCTCCCCATGTAGATCCAAACTTTTTTCTCCGGTCGAAAAAGTCCAAATCACACTGTGATTTATTCAGATCACTATGTGATTTATTCAAATCACTGAGTGGTTTCTTCAAATCACACAGTGATTTTATCTTTTTCTCCGACACACGTACCTTTTTCTCCGACACGGTCGTTTTTTTCCCATTTGCTTCTCAAAAAAAAGCCCCCCTTCTTTGCTTGGTCCGAATGATGGGGAAAAAGGGTGTGGTATGAGGATTAGTCGGCTAATACCTCGGAGAAGTCTAGTCGGCCGGTATAGAAGTATCGGAGGGTGATGCTCCTGAGCAACCTCGTGTAGACGGACGTGGCGTACTGTATTTGTGCCTGTATGTGTTTGTTTTTGGCCTGCTCCCACTCGTAGGTTGTGATCTTGCCGGCTCGGTACTCCAGGTCTGCGATATTGAGTGCTTGGCGTGTGAGGTTGAGGTTTTCGGCCGATAGGGTACACTGCCCTTGTGCTTTTTGGAGGTCGGACTCGGCTAGGAGTATGTTTTGCTCGTCTTGGTAGGATTTTTGGATGTACTGTGTCCGGAGGTTCATTTGTAGGAGCTTGGCTTGTCGTACCTGTCCTTGGAGCTGTCCTCTGTTGTAGATGGGGATGGTGAGTGAGAGTCCGACGTAGGTTCGTCCATTTTGGCGGAGTTGGTCGGCAAAGGGGATGTTGGTGCTTGTGAGGAGGTGGGTGCCAAAGTTGTAGTAGTAGCCGTTGGAGTATCCGGCGTTGAGCGAGAGTGCTGGCCAGTAGGCTGCTTTGGCACGCTTGATGTCGTAGTCGGCTAGGTTGGCGTTGAGCTCGGCTAGTCGTGTATCGGGTCGTACCCATAGTGGGTCTCGCCGGCAGGTGGAGAGTTGGTCGTTGTGGGTGGCTACTTGGTCGATGGCGTACTGTGGTGTGGTGAGGGTGGTGGCACGATCGGTGACGCCCATTCCCAGAAGGAGTAGGCGCATGGCTCGCTCGGCATCGGCCTCGGCCTCGGCTAGTGTGAGTCGTGCTTGTCCGACTTGGCTCTGTACCTGAATACGGTTGGAGACGGGTAGCTTGCCTGCGGTGACCTGCCGCTCTGTCTCGTGGAGCTGTTGTTCGGAGAGGGTGAGGTTTTCTTTTGCCACTGTGACCATCTGCCTTGCGAGGAGTAGGGTGATGTAGTCTTGGGTGGTCTTGAGTGCGATGTTGTCCTTGGTGTCGGCGATGAGGTAGTCTGTGGTCTTGAGGGTCTCTTTGGCTTTTTTCAGGCTCCACCACCTGGCACCGCCTTGTATGAGGTCCAGCTGTGCCGAGATGGATAGGGAGGTGTTGGTGTTGGAGAGGTCACGGAAGACGCCATCCTTGCCCTGCGATCTGCCGAAGGAAGCATTTTGTCCAAGTCCGGCGTTGAGGTTGGGCAAAAAGGCTTGCGTGGCGAGAGCTTCGTTTAGTCGCATGCTCTCGATTTTGGGGTCGAGTGATAGGAGCAGTGGGCTGTGTGCCTGTGCATAGTCGACGCACTCCACGAGGGTCATGGTGGGCTTGAGCTCCTGGGCCGATAGGGATGCCGGTACAAGGAGGAGCGCTAGGAGGAGTAGGGTGTGGGTGGCTGGTCTCATGGTCGGCTTATTTTTTGATGCTGAGTAGGTTTCCACGGAGCTTTTCTGTGCCACTCAGTCCGGATAGGACTTCGATTTTTAGTCCATCGGAGAGGCCGACTTGGATGGCATGCTTGGTGAAGCTACTGTCGGTGTTGCCTCCATTGGAGAGGTAGACGTAGGCTTGGTCGCCCTCGTAGGAGATGGCACTCTCGGGGATGGTCAGGACGTCTGTGCGACGGTCTAGCTCCACTTCGGCGTTGCACGAAAATCCGGCTTTGAGGTCGCTGAGGTCACCGGCTTGTAGGGCCGCCTTGACCTCAAATAGTATGGTGCCGGTGGTCTCTTTGCCTTTGGGAGAGACGTACTCTACGATTGCGGGATAGGTCCGGCCGGTGATGGCGCCTACCTTGAGGCGGACTTGAGCTCCTACCTGTACTTTGTTGACATCGCTTTCGTTGACATTGCCGACAAAAAGGAGGTCGTTTAGGTCGGCAATGCTCACGATGGTGGTGCCTTCGTTGAAGTTGTTGGCCTGGATGACACTGGATCCGACTTTCACGGGTTGATCCAGGATGACCCCACTCACTGTGGCGCGGACGAGGGTGTTGTTTTGGTTGGCGGTGCGGTTGCTGGATCCTTTGCTGGCCAGCTGTAGTTGCTCCTGTGCTGTGACGAGGTCGATGACCGCACGGTCGTAGGCTCCTTTGCTCTGCTCGTAGCGCTCTGCGGAGAGGATGTTTTGGGCCATCAGCAGGCTGTCGCGGCGGTAGACATCGTATGCTGTGCGGAGCGCCACTCGCGCACTCTCGACTCGTGAAGCTACGTTTTGGACGGAGGCTACGTCCGGGATCATACGTATGCGTGCTATCAGATCCCCCTCGCGGACCATATCGCCCGGTAGGTGCAGCAGCTCAGCCACGATACCGCTCATCTGTGGCTTGACAAGCACTTCGTCTCGAGGCTGGATATTGCCGGTCAGGATGGTGCTGTGAATGATGCTGTCACCCGGTGTGGGGCTCAGTAGCTCGTACTCGTTTTCTTTTTTCTTGGACTTGGAGAGGACCAGCCCGAGTATGCCGATGGCCACTAAGCCGACGAGGCATCGGAGGAGGATGGAGATTACTTTGCTTTTGCTATTCTTTGCCATAGCTTTTGGGGGGATATTTTGGGGATTATTATTCGTCTCTTATGGCGTCTATTGCCTTGATTTTTAGTGCTTGGTGTACCGGTAGCAGTCCGGCCAGCAGTCCGGATAGCAGCATGATGATGACCGAGAGCACCATCATGAGTGGCGACGGGTATGGGGCTTGGATGAAGTTTCCCAGCTGTGTCGCATCAGCCAGGGCCCCGATCCCGAGGTTCAGGGTCAGCGCCACAAGCATTCCCGCTGATCCGGCAAGGAGGATGATGAGGATGGACTCGAGCATGAATTGCCAGCGGATATCCGACGGCTTGGCACCGATGGCGCGCCGCACTCCGATCTCGCGCTGTCGCTCTCTGACTGTGACGAGGAGGATATTGGACACAGAGATTACTCCAGAGAAGAGCGTGCCCAGTGCGACTACCCAGACTAGGACATTGATGACGTTGACCACCATCTCAAAGATACGAGTGATCATCTGCATACTCACCGTCACAAAGGCCTTTTTGTCCTCCGGATGCACATGGTGGCGGGCGGAGAGGAGGGTGATCATCTGATCGGCGGCAGCATCCGGAGTCACACCGGGCTTGCGGACAAATGGGAACAGGCAGGCGGCGTTGGGGGAGTTGTTGACTGCAAAGACAAGGGGTACCAAGGTGACGTACTTGAGGTTGAATCCGATATTTGCGGCATCGGAGTAGGGTGTCATCACCCCAACGATCCTAAAAGCGATACCGGATATGATCATGTACTGCCCCACTGCCTCCTCGTAGGTGTCAAAGAACTTCACACTGGTGTTTGTCCCGATGACGCAGATGTTTTCGCCTCTGTCGATCTCGTCGGGATGCATGTATCGGCCGGCTACCACGATGGCTTGGAGGATATTGGGTATGTAGCCGGCGGACACCCCTTGGACGTTTTCTTCTTGGCTCTTGCCATTGGCTATTACGCGTGTCGTGTTTGAGTCCACTCTGCCTCCAAATCCGGCTGTCCCCTCTATTTTGTCGATAAGGGTCGCTTGCTTCTTTAGGGCGAGAAAGTCGCCATAGGTGGTCGTGATCTGCCGATTGGCTTTGTAGCCTTGGTAGGGCATTGTGGTGCGAGAGCCAAAAATCATCTGCATCTCGGACGAACTGGTCTCCAGATTGGCTCTGATGGAGTTTTCGATCCCCTGCCCAATGCCGGTCAGGAAGGTGAAGAAAAACATCCCCGCAAAGACCCCCAGGCTTGTCATCAGTGTGCGACGCTTATTGGCACGGATCGTGTACCAGATCTCCTGACGTACTTCGTGATTCAAAAACCGCTTCATCATGTTGCCCGCTTACTTATCCCTCATAGCCACCACTGCAGGTATCCGGACCGCCTTCTTGGCCGGCCCATAGCCGGCCCACAATCCGGCAACGACCAGTACGCACAGAGCACCGAGAGCCATCCCGGGGCTGACCTGAGGGTCCCTAAAGATCGTGATCTGCGTCGTGTTGTCCAGGCCCATCATTATCGGTCGTGAGGCCCAGCCGTGCCGAGCGACCATGTCACCGATGATATCCACCGACAGGTAGCCAATCCCTATGCCGATCACTCCGAAAAAGAGTGACAAGAGCAGGCTCTCGCTGAGGACCAGCGTGAGGATATCCCTCGGGCGAGCGCCTATTGCCTTGCGGATGCCGATCTCGCGACGACGCTCCTCGACCGTGACACTCATGATATTGGTCACTCCTATCGTGCCTATCGACAAGCTCCCCACACCCATCACCCAGAGTAGGATCTTGAGGCCGACAAAAGCCTTTGCCATCGCATTCTCCGCACTTGACGTACTCCTGACAGTCACTGCCAGGTCGTCCTGTGGATCCACGGTCAGCATACGGCGCACATCCGCTTTGAGCTCCTCCTCACACTGGGCCAGCAGCTCCTGATCCCTCGTGACAGGGTAGAGGTTCAGCATCTTGTACTTCAGGACATCGTTTGGGAAAAGGGCGACAAACGTGTTGTATGGAATCTTCATCATCCCCATGTAGGGGTTGCTATACTCCAGTGTCCCCACGACCCGAAACGACACCCCCCACACGATCACACTCTGCCCTATCGGGTCCTGCCCCGACACAAACAGTCGCGACACCTCATAGTCCGGCAAAAGGCACACTCGCTCTGCCTGCTCATGCTCCCGAGGCGTAAAGAGTCGCCCCGAAAGCAACCTCTCTTGGTTGAACATCTGCTCACGCGCCGTGATGGTCCCGATCATCATCCCCGACTCTCCATAGGCGGTGCTGACCATGTTGCCTATTTTCTGAAAACAGGGCTCTATCGCTCTGTAGCGAGCCGCCTGTCCGGACTGCAGCTGCCGCACCTGTCGGGACGAGAGGTACAGATCCCGCCCATCCTGGTACCCGCCGTAGGGGCGATTGGCGTTGTTGAGATAGAGAGACATCTGCACATCCCCCAGCCCTGTCGAGTAGGCCGTGTGGGTGATACCCTTCTCGATCCCGTCGCCCACGCCCAAGAGCACGATGAGCAGAGTAATGCCCCAGGCTATCGTCGAGCCGGTGAGGAGGGTCCGGAGGACGTTGTTGTGTAGGGAGTTGATCAGCTCTTGAAAAAAAGGCACTCTCATCCTCATCCTCCTCCTTATCGGACGATCAGTCCGTCCTTGATGTGTATCGTGCGCTCGCAGCACTCAGCCACCGCCGGCTCGTGCGTGACGATGAGCATGGTCACGCCCTCCTCATTCACCTGCCTCAGCAGATTCATCACCTCTATGGTGGTCGTGCTGTCCAGGGCTCCGGTGGGCTCATCGGCAAGGAGTATGGTCGGCTTGGTGATCAGTGCTCTTGCCAGGGAGACTCTCTGCTTTTGTCCGCCCGACAGCTCATTGGGGAGGTGCTCCTTCCAGTCCAGAAGCCCCACTTTGTCCAGATACTCCTCTGCCAGCTTGTTGCGCACTTTGTGGGAGACCCCTCGGTAGTAGAGTGGCAGAGCCACATTTTCTAGGGCGTTCTTGAAGCTGATGAGATTAAACGACTGAAACACAAACCCAATGTGCCTCCCCCGCATCTCGGCCGCACTGTTTTCGTCCAAATCCCGAATCAGCTTGCCACTCAGGTGATAGGAGCCTGCATCATACGTGTCGAGTATCCCGAGGATATTGAGGAGCGTACTCTTGCCCGATCCACTGGCCCCCATCAGAGCCACCATCTCCCCATTGTCTATGCGCAGTGAGACCCCCTTGAGGACATGCAGAGACTGCACTCCGGGGTAGGTCTTGTGTAGATCATTGATCTCGATTACCGGATTCATAGCTATCATAATGTTGGTCACCACTGTGCACACCGTACAAGGTGGACACTCATAGAGTCGCCGATACGGGACACACCGCAAACTCGGCATCTACAAAGATAGTTTTTTTCAAGGGGAAAAAACGACCGTGTCGGAGAAAAAGGTACGTGTGTCGGAGAAAAAGATAAAATCACTGTGTGATTTGAAGAAACCACTTAGTGATTTGAATAAATCACATAGTGATCTGAATAAATCACAGTGTGATTTGGACTTTTTCGGCCGGAGGAAAAAGTTTGGATCTACATGGGGAGGACTTTTCGCCCCCGCTCGTTGAGTTTTTCCTATTTGTCCGTACCGAGATGGCCGGGGAGCAGTCCTTTTTTGCCTACTTGAAGTAGAGGCGGGCGGTCCGGCTGTCAAAGCGCACATTGGGGCCCTCAAAGAGCCGATCCACCAGGCCGGACTCGGCCATATCGGGGGTGGGTAGGTGGTAAAGCTCAGGGGGCGACAAGAGTAGGATCGAGTCGCAGAGCTGAAAGGCAATGTCCAGCTCATGGGTGCTGAAGATAATGAGCCTCTGCTGTCGGTGTGCTATCTCACGTAGCAGGAGAGCAATCTCGTAGCGATTGGGGAGGTCCAAAAAGGCGGTAGGCTCGTCCAGCAAAATCACCGGTGTATCTTGGGCCAAGGCTCGTGCGATCATCACTCTCTGCAGCTCTCCATCACTCATGGTCGCCAGGGTGTGTCTCTCGTGTCCGGACATGCCGGTGAGTCGCAGTGCTTCGTCCACTTTTTCTCGATCGTTCTCCTTTAGCGTTCCCATCCAGTCGGTATAGGGGGATCGTCCGAGTGCGACCAGGTCAGTGGCCGTCATGAGGGGGTCTCGTACCCTTTTGGTATTGACCACACTGATCAGCAATGCACGCTCATGAGGCGAGAGCTCTGCGGTATCTTGCCCATCCAGTGTGATGCATCCACCAAGCAATGGGAGTGCCCCGGAGATATGGCGGAGCAGGGTACTCTTGCCGGCCGCATTGCGCCCAAGGAGTGCGGTGAGTGAGCCGGAGGAGAGGTTCGCTGAGGCGGTGGGGACAAGCGGATGCCCCGGGTAGCCGACTGTGATCTGATCGAGGTGGAGCTGCATGGTGTCTTTTTGGAAGGAGGGAGAGAGGGGTGGTGGGTCAGCGGTAGTTGAGCTGCTTGAGTATCACTCCGAGTATGATCGGCACCCCTAGGAGTGCCGTGACAGAGTTGATCGGGATCAAGAAGAGCTTTGCCAGCGTATTGCACAGGAGCATGGCGCAGCTGCCGAGGAGTGCTGTCGCCGGTAGCAGTACCCGATGATCCGCACTCCGCACGAGGTAGCGTGCCACGTGAGGGACGGCCAGTCCGATGAAGCCTATCGGACCACAAAAGGCGGTGACCGCACCAGTCATCAGAGCGGTACTGCCTAGGATGAGGAGTCGGCTGCGACGGATATTGAGCCCCATACTCTCGGCATAGTAGTCCCCGAGGAGTAGGAGGTTGAGCGACTTGATGGAGGCAATCGTGGTGCCGACACCGAGGAGTAGGATCGGCAACATCACAGAGAGCTGAGTGCGAGTCACCCCACCGAGAGAGCCCAGGCTCCAGAGGGTAAAGAGTCGCAACTGCTCTGCCGAGGAGTAGTATTGGAGGATTTGGATCACAGAGGAGACCACATAGCTGAGCATCACCCCAATGATCAGCACCCCAAATATATTGCCAATCCGCCGGCTGAGGGTCAAGATCAGTAGCACCACAGCCAGTGCACCCAAAAAGCCCGACCCCAGTACCCCTAGGCTGCTGATAGGCAACCCCAGCAACGGCACCCCGAGAACAAAAAGGGCCACTCCCAGCCCAGTACCACTGCTTACTCCCAGTATGTAGGGATCTGCCAGGGGATTTTGAAAGACCGTCTGCATCATCAGCCCACAGAACGGAAGGGCAATCCCTATCAGCACCGCCACCACCGTCCGTGTCCCCCGGACGGAGAGCAGGATATGCCGGAGTGTGGGGTCGCCATCCGTACAGAGTGCGCGCGCAAGCTCCCACGGGGTGCACAGGCGATCACCGACCATCAAGTCCACGAGTGTCAGCAGGACAAGTGCCAGTACCAAGAGAGGGAATAAAAAGCGAAAACGAGACTTTGGGTCCAAAACAGCCACGGGATCAAAAGAGAGAGAAGGGGGGCAAAAAGCTACTTTACCGCAATCTGCCGGTAGTACACCGGCTTGTGCTCGACAAGGCCCGGATGAAAGATCGAGACCAGGTCGGAGAGAATCACATCCGGCTCCACAGGGCCGGTCTCGAAGTAGGCATTGCCACCGGCGGCATTGGAGATACGATTATTGTTGTAGAGGTGGTCCTCACGTATCGACTTGATATTGGAGGCGTGCTCGCGCAAGGTCGCCGGCAACTCCTCATAGCGGGTCAGCATACCAAGATGCAACCAGTAGTCTGCCTCCTGCAGATACTCCAGTGCTGTCTCCATACCTATCCGCAACATCACTCCACGCTCCTCACGCCCGTAGAAGGGGCTACTCCCGGCATCGGTGAGGAGCGTTGTCTGAAACGAAGCCATCGGTGGCAACTGCCAGACATCATTGTAGGGGAGGTTGAGCATCACAGAGGGACGGTGGTCTGCTCGACTAGCCAGGTCTTTCACAGCCTGATACCTGCGACAGACCTCCTCTTGGTAGGTCATGGCGGCGGCCCGACGATCCATCAACTCCCCGACGACAACGATCCACTCACACTTACCCAGAGGATGCTCCTCCAGGTACTCGCCAAAGTAGATGTACGGGATACCCAGCTCATCGAGCTTGTCCGTGACTACTGTATTGGCACTCTCCAGACCATAGAGTAGCACCACATCCGGCTTGAGGCTCAGCAGTAGCTCATAGTCCGGTACAGTGCCAATGTCTCGCACCCCATGCGCAGGATCGCTGATGTAGGGATTGGTCACGTAGGGCAATCCACTGACCCCCACCACACGATCCGCCAGCCCCAAGCGATCCAGCATACCTATGTAGCTAGAGCTCAGTACCACGATACGCTGAGGATCTGCAGGGACGACACACCCCTTAAAACCACGGGGAGGCTCCTCGTCTCCGCGTTGCACAAAGACATCTCTCACCTCATCCGTGGCTCCCTGCCAAGGATTTTTGGACCGAATGATGGTGCCGGAGTAGCCATCCAACCCATATAGCTCAAAGCCCGAAGCATACTCCGGAGTGTAGAGTGGGGTCAGGAGATCATCATAGGCTCTGACCTCCTCTCGGCAAGAGACCAAGAGAGGGAGCAAGGCAAAAAGAAGGGATAGATAATGCTTCATAAACAGTCGATACGTGTCGTTGGGTGCAACAAATCTACCATATATCTAGTGTTTTTTTGGAAAAAACGTCGGTTGGCTTTTCCTGACCGGCAGTCTACTCAGATGCCGGAGACATGCATCCACTTGTCGGTGTAGTCGATGGGTGCCAGCCCTTCTCGCGGAGGGGCTATGGTGACTCGGATAATGTACAGCAGTGTGGGGAGTGGCGCAGTATTGGCCATAAGGTGGTGGAGGAGCTCTGTGGCTTGTTTTTGGCGTACTGTGAGGATCGGAATCCCTGTGGTGTGGTAGAGATCTATGGTGAGGAGATCGGAGTACTTGGTCGCATAGTATAGAAGGCGGCCGGGGGTGAGTGCTTGGCTCTCGGGCCAGTCGGCGGCCGTGCTGTCATCGGTATCCAGTGGGTGGTTACGTACCCCGGGAGTACCGCCTTGTGCGGATCGTGACCAGGATTTTTGTTGCCGCCCATCGGTGTCGGGTGCCAGTCGCTCCAGCGAGTGGTGGCTGCGCTCTCCCGAGGTGGCTCCCAGCCACTGACGGCGGTAGATGGCTTCGTCAACGACAACCCCACCTCTGTGGCTGACAAGTGTCAGCTCGGTGTAGGTGGGGCTGAGTGATGGGAAGTCGATTCGCTCGATATAGGTTTTGGGGTCGGTCTGCTCGTGTATGCGGGGTAGTGCATCGGGGTAGGGACAGAGGACGACATAAGCACCCGGTGCAAGTGGAGTGGGCTGGGTGACGAGGAGCCAACTCTTGGGAGCGGCTGTGGGGGTATTTCGGTAGGTGAGGTAGAGATCGCTGAGATTGAGCTCGGTATCGGAGTTGTTGTAGAGCTCAATGTATTTTTCGCCTGTCGGCTCGGGGGAGAGCATCAGTTCGTTGATGATGACCGATTGTTTTTGGATCGGCTTGTGGGCTCTCATGGTCGATGGAGAGCCTGGGGTACCGCCTTGTGGCGCGTCGGATCGTCTCCACTCTGCCGGACGCATGCTCACTCGCTCTACCGAGGCACCACCGACGGGTAGTCCCACTCCGTAGAGTGCGGAGGAGAAGTGGACATGGTCGAGTATACAACCATCGGAGAGGGCCTCGAGGCTGAGGTCGAACCTTGCTCCGGCGAGGGCCGGAAAGTCGGGCATCGGGACCTGCACGCCTTGGGCAAATATCGCCGACCCCATAGGATAGAGGAGTGCGTAGCTGTATGGGGCAAGTGCCACGGCCGGAAGTCGGTAAGTACGTCGCTTGTACTGCAGGCGTAGGGCACCGAGGGAGATGGTCTCGGGGGTGGCATTGTATAGCTCGATGTAGGCTGTGCCGGCCAGTGGCCCAGTGGTGGGTGGATCGGCCATGATCTCGGTGATGAAGATACCGGGGGCCTGGGGTCGGTTTTGCTCCTGTGGGTCGTCGGACTCGGCCTCAAAATCTAGCGTGATGGTGTGCGGTGTGCCGTGGAGATCAAGTAGATTTTCGACCCGTACAGCGTACCGCATCCCTTGGGCAAAGGCAAAAGGAAGAGTGAGGATGATCTCATCGGAGGATTGGCCCAGGGTGATGGATGCAGCTGTACCACTGACCGTGGCCACTGCCTGATCCACTCGTACCACTCGGTCGAGACGCAGGCAGATACGCCCTTCGTCATAGATCTTTAGGTCGGTATAGGTGAGCTCGGGTGTCTCCTTGCCGAGAGTGGTCTCCACTCTCGGTAGGATCCAGCTGTACTTGAGCTTCTTTTTGGCAGAGAAGCGTGTACGGAGGGTCATGATGGTCATGATCTCCTCATCTGCTATAGTGGTGATCGGATCGGCGGTGAATGTGGTGCCATTCGGCTGGATGGCAGAGACCCTGAGGCCGTCGTGTGCGGTGTAGAGTGCTTGTATCGTGAGAGCACCCCAGGTGGTTAGTCGGTCGTCCAAGGGTAGGGTGGCCAGGATGGTCCGGTCGGTAAAAGTCCTCCGCTCCGCATCTGTGGTGTAGCGAGTGAGTAAGAGGCCGGATCCTCGTATGGCGGGCTCTAGGGAGTAGGCGTAGAGGGTACCGAGGTGCTTTTGGAAAAAGAGGGTCCAAACAAAGGTGTTGACAGTGGTGGGCAGGGCATCAAACCGGGTCTGCATCTCCCAGTATAGGAGGCCGGATGGGCTTTTTTGGTAGGGTTTGGAGATGGTTGCGACACCTGCTTGGTCATCGTTACGATAGCTCAGCAGTCCGTTGCTCTCACGAAAGAACCCCACGTCACCCTCCCATCCCTGACCGCTCCAGTCGCCGGCTCTCAGACTCCTCTCCTGGCCAAGTGCCGAAGCTATGGTGCATAGTACGAAGAGTACGAAAGTGGCTAGGCGATGGGTCATATACGCATCAAGTCCTTGTAAAAGTCCAAGCCTTCATTCCATAGTTTGCGCCCTACACCTGCTCCGTACAGGGGTGCGCCAAAGTCTTTGAGTAGCGTGCAGGTGACTTGACCTTTGGGGTTGGTGAGGTTCTTTTTGTCCTGAAGCGCATGTGCCCAGAGGCGATCGTAGTCGTCGCAACTAAAGTGAACCGGAGCGATAAAACTCTGTACCCACTCTCCCAAACGTAGGAGGTGCCCCTGCGGGAAGCCCTCCAATACGTATGAGAAATATCCCTCTATGACCAGACCAGCCGCAACAGCCCGACCATGGGAGATCGGTCGCCCGTCCGCCAATGCCAGCCCCTCCAGTGCATGGCCTACTGTGTGCCCTAGATTGAGGTACTGACGCACCGACCGATCGTAGGGGTCTTGCTCCACCAAGCTCTGCTTGTACTCAATGCACCGGCGTACCATCTCATAGAGATCGGCATCCGCTGAGAAGAGAGCTGCGGGGTCTTTGGAAAAAAGACAATAGCACTTGATAGCTTCGGCCAATCCCTCCTGGAATAGGTGACGTGGCTCCCGCACCAGCTCAACACACCCAAAAACCACCTCAGGTGGGTAAAAGGTACCAAGTAAGTTTTTGATATTTTGATCTGAGGATTGCATCGGCAGATCCACCCCACACTTGCCCCCTACGGAGGCATCGATGAGTGCAAGGAGTGTCGTCGGGATGAAGGCCAAGCGACAACCACGCTTGTAGTTGGCGGCCACAAAGCCACAGATATCGGTCACTGTCCCGCCACCAATGGCAAGCAGTAGATCGTTGCGACAGATACCACGGCTCGCCATACTAAGCCAAATACGATGAGCACTCCGGAGATCCTTGTACTCCTCACCTGCTCCTAGGACTAGGTCTACAGGAAACTCCGGCAGAAGGGACTGGGTATTTTCGTCGGCGACAACAAATACCCGGATACCTTGCTCCTTTTGGATGAGAGTAATGTAGTCGCTTACCTCACGAGTCAGTTCGTGTCGAGTCTTTCGTAGCTTATAGTCCGTCGGAGGAGTGGTCATATCAACTCTTTTATCCGGCTCAGGGCATCATGGATCCCGGCCGGATTTTTGCCTCCTGCTGTGGCAAAGCCCGGTTGTCCACCGCCACCACCTTGTATGTACTTGGCGGCTTCACGGACAAGGTTACCGGCATTGAGCCCTTTTTGGACCAAGCTGTCGCTGAGTAGGAGGGTGAGCGTTGCTTTGGGTCCCTCTACCGATCCGGCCAAGAAGGCCATATCCTCCTCGGGATGCAGTGCCTTTAGGGCAAAGGCAATATCCTTGGCCAGAGCCGGTGTCATGTTTTCAGTCGGGGCAAAGAGTAGGATACCGTGGTGGTTTTCGGGCTGGGTGCTGAGTCGCTCTATGAGTTGTTTCTTGCGGAGATCTTCAGCTTCTTTGAGGCTCTTTTTCAGTTCATTGTTTTCGTCGATCAGCTTGCGTACTGCGGCTTCGGTATTGTTGCCGGTCAGCAGACTCCTGATCGCCATGAGCTCATCCTCACGACTGTACAGATACTCCTCGGCACCACGCGCAGTCACAGCCTGTATACGACGGATCCCTGCCGCAATAGATCCCTCGCTGATAATCCTGAAAGTACCGATCATTCCGGTGGATGGTATGTGCGTGCCACCACAGAGCTCGACCGAATCCCCGTACTTGATGACCCTCACTTCCTCTCCATACTTCTCACCAAACAGTGCCATAGCTCCCATCTTCTTGGCTTGGGCTATCGGCACTTCTCTAAACTCCTCTTGGCGGTAGTCGGCACGGATCATCTCCGTCACCAGCTCCTCCACTCGGCGGATCTCCTCAGGTGTCAGCTTGGAGTAGTGGGAGAAGTCAAAGCGAAGCTCAGTAGGCGATACATATGAGCCTTTTTGTTCCACATGATCACCCAATACCCGTCGTAGAGCCAAGTGCAACAAGTGGGTGCAGGAGTGATTGGCCTCGGTCGCCAGGCGTTTGTCGAGATCAATCGTTGCCCTAAAGGCTTGCGAAGGATCGTTCGGCAACTTGTTGACCACACAGATCGGTAGGTTATTTTCGCGGATGGTATCCACTACATGGATTTCTTCTCCATCCTCTAGTCCGGTCAGCACTCCGGTGTCGCCCACCTGACCACCCATCTCGGCATAGAATGGGCTATTCTCTAGGACCAGCTGATAAGCGACCTTATTGTTTTTCTTGACCTGTCGGTAGCGCAGGATGGCGGTATCTGCCTCGGACTGATCGTAGCCGACGAAGAGTGTCTCACCCTCCTGCAGCTGTACCCAGTCTGTGGCATCAATGTGTGCGGCATTGCGGGCGCGTTCTTTTTGTTGGCGCATCTCCGCCTCGAATCCCTCCAGATCAGCTGTCAGCCCTTGTTCGCTGAGGATCAGCTCGGTCAGGTCGGCCGGAAATCCGTAGGTGTCGTACAGCTCAAAGATCACACGACCATCAAGCCTGCTCTTACCCTCTGCTTTTAGCTCGGCTATATGGCCATGGAGCATCTGTATACCGGTGGCCAGTGTCCGCAAAAAGGTTGCCTCCTCTTGCTTGATGACCCTGGAGATAATCTCCTCCTGGGCTCGTAGCTCGGGATACGCATCGCCCATAGACTCGATCAAGGTCGGTACCAAGCGGTACATGAAGGGTTCTTTCTGACCCAAGAATGTATAGCCATACCGAACAGCACGACGCAAGATACGTCGGATCACGTACCCTGCCTTGGCATTGGATGGCAACTGTCCATCGGTGATCGAAAACGCAATCGTACGGATATGGTCGGCCACCACACGCATAGCGACATCCACCTCCTCCACTTTGCCATACTCCATGCCACTCAGCTGTGCCACCTTGTGGATCAGTGGCTGAAAGACATCCGTGTCATAGTTGCTTGTCTTTCCTTGCAGAGCCATACAGAGTCGTTCCAGACCCATACCGGTATCTATCACACGATTGGGGAGGGGTTGCAGGCTACCATCTGCCAAGCGATTGTACTGCATGAATACGAGATTCCAGATCTCTATCACTTGGGGGTGATCCTTATTGACCAATGTCCGGCCATCCACTTTCTTTCGCTCGCTATCCGGACGAATATCCACATGGATCTCCGAGCAGGGGCCACATGGGCCGGTCTCACCCATTTCCCAAAAGTTGTCATGCTTGTTACCATCGATGATTCGGTCCTCCGAGAGTACCTTGCGCCAGTGGTTGCCGGCCTCGACATCACGCTCCAGGCCCTCCGACGGCGCACCCTCGAATATCGTGACATACAGGCGATCCTTGGGGATCTCATACACCTCTGTCAGCAGCTCCCAAGCCCACGGGATGATCTCTGCCTTGAAGTAGTCCCCAAAAGACCAGTTGCCCAGCATCTCAAACATAGTGTGGTGGTACGTATCCTTGCCGACCTCCTCTAGGTCATTGTGCTTACCACTCACACGGAGACACTTCTGGCTATCCGCGATCCTGGAGTACTTGATCGGCGCATTGCCGAGGATGATGTCCTTAAATTGGTTCATCCCTGCGTTCGTAAACATCAGGGTAGGATCATCCTTGATCACCATAGGAGCCGAGGGGATGATGTGGTGTCCTCGTGCTTCAAAAAAATCCAAGTACGCCTGGCGTATCTCTTTTACCGTCTTCATATTCGCTTGTTTGTTTCTTTCCTATATGCCACCCTCCAAACCCTATTTGGCAAAATTACTCATTTGTCTCAAGATACGCACTCTGCCCCACCCTTTTTGACCCTACTTTTGCAACAACGAACAGATATACTCAGCAGTCGCTCCGGGGGTCTCCTGCGGACGCACGTAGGTGATTGGCACCCCGCGCCGCTCCATCCCCCTAAACCACGTCATCTGACGCTTCGCAAATTGGTGGATCGCCACTTCCAAGTCCGTCACCAGCTCGGCATAGGTACGCCTGCCCAGCACATACTCGGTCACATACTTGTACTCCAGACCATAGTAGATGAGCTGCTCCGGAGTCACCTGCTCCAGTAGTCGCTCCACCTCCTCTATCATACCCTCCCTCAGACGACTCTGCAGACGGGATGTGATACGGGCACGACGCACCTCACGCGGTACATCTATGCAAAAGACAGGCCCCTGCATTGGTGGTCTGTGGAGTACCTGGGGCACTTCGCCCGACTTCCGACAGTACGCATCCACCTCTATTGCACGGATCAAGCGACGGGGATTCTGAGGATCCTCCACTTCCAGTCCTTGGGCAAGCCGCTGTAGCTCCTCCAGAGAGTGGCCGGACAGGCGTTCCCGTAGCTCAGGATCCTCCGGAGCATTACTTAGGCTATAGCCGCGCACCAGAGACTCCACATACAAGCCCGTACCACCACACAGTATCGGTGGTACCCCCTTGGGGAGACGAGCTAGTGCCTCATCGACATCCGAGAGGTACCTATAGAGGTTGTATCGCTCACCCGGCTCACAAATGTCGATGAGGTAGTAGGGTATCGCCCTACCCTCTACAGTGTACTCACTCAGATCCTTGCCCGTACCGATATCCATTCCTCGGTACACCTGCCGAGAGTCCGCACTGAGGACACTACTCCCCAGCAGATACGCCAGATGAGCAGCCACGGCAGTCTTGCCGGTAGCCGTCGGACCTGTGATGGTGATGAGCTCTATGATCGGCGACAGTGCTTAGTGGTTGAGTAGATTATCCGGATAGAGGCCTTTGCGGTGCAGCTCCTCAAACTTTGCCACCACACCGGGACGGTCACTGGCATACGTCACCCCAAACCACCGAGACGGGGTATCCAGCACCTTGCATGTCGCACGACCGGCATGGATCAGGTCATTCACCACAGTGGGGATATAAAATTCACTCTTGGGCTCATGCATATGCTTATCCAAAAAGTCGACAAAAGCCCCCTTGCTGTGCTCAAAATAGTCCGGCGTAAAGCCCCACATATTCATCGACACAGGAGTCATCTCATCCAGTACTACCTGGCGATCCTCTTCGTCGATAAAGCAGATTTCACCCTCCTTGTTGCGCTGGATAGAGGTACGCTCCACCACTCCGGTCAAGTAGTCCTCCTCATTTTTTTCGCACACACCGCGCGCCACAGAGCCACCTTCACTCAGTGTATTGCCGACACGGTAGCCTACCATGGTATATTGGTTCGTCTTGTCCCATACCTCTCGGAGAAAGTCAGCAAGGATCTTGTAGCTCTCGCGACCATAAAAGTCATCCGCATTGATCACCGCAAAAGGCTCCCTCACCTTCTCCTCTGCCATCATCACAGCATGGTTGGTACCCCATGGCTTGGTTCGATCCGCCGGAGCACTGTACCCGGAGGGCAGCGTATTTAGGTCCTGAAAGACCACCTCCACCGGCAAGTGCTTCTCATACTTGCTGACAATCGTTTTCCGAAAATCGTCCTCAAAATCCTTACGGATCACAAAGACCACCTTCCCAAAACCCGCCTCCACAGCATCGTAGATCGAGTAGTCCATGATTGTTTCGCCATTTGGGCCCAAGCCATCTATCTGCTTCAGACCACCATACCTCGAGCCCATACCGGCCGCAAGTACTACTAGTGTTGGTTTCATCATACTATTGTTTGAGTTTTGATTATTGCTTGATCTTGTCTCCATGCCGAGCTTTCCCGACAGACAGCGTAAAGTTATCCAAAATATACCGTATTATGGACTTTTCACACACTTCTTTCCTAAAAAGCAACCACTCTCTCGCATACCAAGTGTGCCGATAGAAAAACAATTTTTGGACAACTGATGCAAGGAATCCATACCTCCTGCGTTTACATAGTAGAGACAGATCACTAATTTTTTTTTTATTCACTTCAACATTATGATGATCAAAACAAAACAAATCGCACTGGCTTCTCTCTGTGTCACATTGATGATGAGCTCCTGTCTATTCGACAAAAACAGACCCAAAAACGAGATGACCTCCATAGGTATCGTCACCGTCAAGACCGAACCCACCAAAAAGGTTGTCTACCTCCAACTGAATGAAAAAACCACCCTTTTGCCCACCAATATCAAGGCGCATCCTTTCAAAAACAAAGAAGTGAGAGCCGTCGTAAACTACAAAGAGGACAAAAAAGCTCCACACGATGGCTTTACCAAAGCTGTGTACGTCAATTGGATCAAAGACATCCTGACAAAAGAGATGGTCCAATCCACTGACAAAAACGATCTAAAGTACGGCAACGACCCCATTGGTCTCATAAAAAACGATTGCTTGGTCGAGGACGGATACCTGACTCTAAACTTTGCCGCTCGATACGGAGATGCCAAAAAACCGCACTCCATCAACCTACTCTACGGAGTGGACCCACAGGATCCCTACACCCTTGAGCTGAGGCACGACGTCAAAGAGGACAAAAATGGACGCATGGTGGCCAAAAACTTGGTGGCTTTCAGCCTAAAGCAGCTACCAAGCACCAAGGGAGAAAAAAAGGTACTCAAGATTCGATTCCGCACCGAAACCGGTAGCCAGACCATCGAGCTGGACTACATTAGTGGAAAGAAGGAAGAACCCAAACACTAAGGCCATCAACGATGCCTATACACTTCACAGCTATCCAATAGGGAGAGTGAGTACCACTCCCCGGCTTCTGCCGAAAAAGGAGGTAGCATCAAACTTATAGTATGCAGTCGTCTCTCCTTACCTCCGCTCACTGCACCCTATTGGAAGTAGCCTCTTTTTGGACTTTGTCCGAAAAGGGGCTACCTTTTCACCACAAAAAAAATCTCCCAAAAGGCTCCAAAGGGCTCCGGCCCTGCCAAAAACGCACCCCAAAAATACCACACGGATGAGTAGACGACAATGGGATCGGGACGATGAAGCACTCCTAAGCGGTATCCTCCAAGGCGACCAAGAGGCGATGAAGGCTCTCTACGAGACCTATCTCTCCTTTCTACGTGGCGTCTGCCATAGGTATGTACCGGACCCGGATGCCACCAAGGACATCCTCCAGGATAGCTTCATCAAGATCTTTCGGAGCATCAACACCTTTGAGTACCGAGGCGCAGGATCTCTGCGTGCCTGGATGAAGCAAGTGACCACCTACCAAGCTCTCAGCTATATCAGGAGTCGGAGACACTTTTTTTTGCTCGACGAAACCTACGACCTACCGGAGGAGACCACAGAAACAGAGCCGGATATTGCCTCAGTACCCACCGAGGCCATACAGGAGATGATACAGGAGCTACCCACCGGCTACCGTCTCGTCTTTTGCCTATACGCCATTGATGGACTCAGCCACAAACAAGTGGCCCACCAACTCGGAATAAAAGAGGGGACATCAGCCTCTCAGTATGCCAGAGCAAAAAAAATACTGGCCAAAAAAATACAAGACTATCTAGACAAAGTGTGACCATGAGCAATGCAAATAATTGGATAGATGAGCTAAAAACAAAGCTCGATCGGTACGAGGCGGCGCCACAGTCCACCGGTGAGGAGGAGGAGATGTGGGGCGCCATACTGGACGGCGTACAGCACACACCACACCCCAAAAAAATCCACCCACACCTTTGGCGGCTGGTGCCGGCGTCAGTGGCGGCGACGACACTCCTCTTTATTTGGCTACTCTACCGACCCACCGGATCGGTACCAACCTCCACCAACATCAGATTGGCTCAGATCACCAATACCAACACCCCTTCCCAAAACAACGTAAAAAAACAACATAAGCCCACTCCATCACCTCTCTCCGACCCCTATCAAAACAACACACACAACCTCCCAAAAACGCACCATACACCTACCCACACAGCTCGGCCCAAACCACTACCCACCCCACTACCGGCTACACTACCCACAGTCAAACCACTCACCACACAGCCACTCCACCCTCTCCTCATAGCCAAAGCCCTAACCACTGACAGCCAAGCAAGCCAAGCTCAGGAACAAAAAAAGTACCCCACACTCCCCCATACTCCACACACACACCACCGCATGAGTGCCTCCCTGCTGATCTCCAATATACCTGGAGGTGCCAGCAACATCAAGGGCTATGGTGGAATGTATGCCACAGCATCCAACGTCATAGACTACAACAACAATCCAAGTGAGGCAACAGACAAACCAACACAAGACGACGAAAAAAACGCTCAAGAGCTCATCTCACTCTACAACCAAGCACAAGGCACAGCCATCAGTGTGCACCGACACCCACCCATTCGTGCCGGCCTACTAGCCTCCTATCCACTCACCCACTCTCTCTACCTCGAGAGCGGAATACTATACACCAAAGAGAGCACCGACCTAAAACAAGGATCCAAAGACTACTACACCCAAACTACCTACCACGACCATCTACTCGGCATACCCCTCACACTCAGGTACGACTTTGTCAAGACCAATAGGTGGTCCCTACATCTGGCAGTCTCCGTACTGGGCGAAGCAATGCTCCACACCTCCCGACAAACCTACTACAGCATGCCGGACAACAAAATAGTGGCCCAGGGTACCCCGTCTCGTGATCCAAACGAAAAGACCTTGCGCTGGAGCGTACGAGGTGGAGTGGGGCTGAGGTACGCACTGACCAAAAAAGTAGGCCTTTTCGTACAGCCGGGTATCACCAAACAACTCACCACCCTCGGACGAACCTACGAGAAACTTGACCCACAAAACCTATCCATCGACGGTGTGGCCGGACTCTCACTTGACTTCTAGCCTCACCACACGACAAACTATATAGCCACGCAACCGAGGACGGTATTCGGTCACGTGGCCGAATACCGTCGTACAACAGTCACCTTAAAAAAAAGAGAACCCACAGCAAGCATGCTATGAGCTCTCAAAGTCTCTACTTATAAAAGCAATGAAAAAGTAGATGGCTATAACAAAATAAACATCATGTCACCTAGGTAAAACCTAGGATTCTATGCAGACCAATGATCTGCAATAGGTCGTCTATTGCACCACTGCACACCATCCCAAAAATCGGACACGCACGCAGATCGACAATAGTATGTTGTCTGTATAAAAAATCTGTATTTCCTAACAAGCGGTGCAAATGTAACAAATTATTTCGTACCCACCCAAGACACTCTTCCAATCAGGACTACATTTGGAAACAAATGTTGCCCCCCCTTTATGAGGGAGAAAAACGAACCAACCACTTTTTTCTATCCGTCCAAACGATTGCTTCTATCCGTGAAAAGTTTTGCTTCTATCCGTGAAAGCAATCGCTTCTATCCGTTAAACTCAAAGTCACTTGTAATCATCTGATTATCAATACCCAAAAAAAAGCTGTTTTTGGCCCCCCGGCTGGGACAACCATATAGACCTATGATTGGTTATTTGAGTAGAGGGTGGGGCGATGGTAATTGGGGCGCAGCTCTCGCAAGGGTAACAAAGCAGATCGTCAAAACCGGGGCATCCTTTTTTTTGCCTCCTCACCCGTTTTGCCCAACACCTTTCTTCTTATTTTTTTGTGTGCTAAGAACTGTTTGTGTGGACTTGTATGGTGGGGCTAAAAGATAGGATGGATATAATACGTGTGGAAACTGTGGATAAGTGCCGACTTCCCCGTCCGGTACGAATGAATCAATGTTGATGAATCTGTGGAAAGAGTGGTGGAGAAGTTGTGCATAACTTTTTTGCTGTTTTCTTGGAGCTGTTGATTCTTTTACGTCATAAGAAAATCTGAAAATAAACCAAGAAAAGTAGCCCAAATCTTTCCACACGTTTTCCACACTTTACTAACACTCTACCAACATGCCCGGGTGGTATGAAAAAGTGAGACCTTCGGAAAAAGGGTAGGGGGGAGTGATTTTTGAAAAAAGAAAACAGAGAGAGGAGTATTTTTGGGTACTTCCTCTCTCTGTTTTGTCTTCTAGGTAAGTGTTGTGGATCAGAACTTGCAGTCGGTGCTGGGTGGCACCTGGTCCAGCAATCCAAACAGCTCTTCTCTGGTCTCGGCACGAAGGATGGCAATCCTTTGTTGCCTGAAGTCGGGGATACCTTTCAGAACCGGTGAGGCTGCCAAGTGACGCCTGATGGGCCAGATACCACGATCGCCACCGCATCGGGCTATGCTGTCATCTACTAGTCGCTTGAGTACGTCAATGTACCATTTGTGATCATGCGTAGGGGGAGTGGAACCGCTCAGAGTGGCGGTCATCTCCTCAAATACCCATGGTCTGCCGATGGCTCCTCTGCCGACCATGATGGCGTCGGCATGGGTCTCTTGGTAGCAGCGCAGTGCACTCTCGCCATCGGTGACGTCGCCATTGGCTATGATGGGTATGTGGATGCGTGGATTGCTCTTGACACGTGCGATAGGTGCCCAGTCGGCCACCCCTTTGTACATTTGGCTACGGGTACGTCCATGTATGGTGAGTGCCTGCGCACCGGCATCTTGGAGTTGTTCGGCAAGGTCCTCTATGATGATGTTGTCGCTATCCCAACCTAGTCGCGTCTTGACCGTGACAGGTAGCTGCACTGCCTCCACCACTGCGCGGGTGATATCGAGCATGCGTGGAATATCGCGTAGGAGACCTGCCCCGGCTCCTTTTGTGGCCACTCGCTTGACAGGACAGCCAAAGTTGATGTCGATGAGATCCGGACCCGCTTCTTGGCTGATACGCGCTGCCTCGGCCATGACGTCCGGATCCTTGCCATAGATCTGTATGGCCACAGGACGCTCTTCGTCGGAGACCACCATTTTGGTGAGGGAGGAGCGGATACTGCGGACTATGGCATCGGCACTGACAAACTCGGTGTAGACCAGTGCCGAACCAAACTCTCGGCAAAGCAACCTGAAGGACTTATCCGTGACGTCCTCCATCGGTGCAAGTAGGACTGGATGAGGACCGAGATCGATAGAGCCTATTTTCAAGGTTTGTCTTAGCTTTGGAGGATGGATCGTACAGCTGCAGAGATGGCTTTTCCGTCTGCCTTGCCGGCCAGCTCTTTTGTGGCTACCCCCATCACCTGTCCCATTCCTTTGAGGTCGGTGACCCCGAGTTGGTGGATAATCTCTTGGATGCGATTGTGTAGCTCCTCTTCGCTCATCGGCTCGGGCAAAAACTCGAGATATACCGCTGCCTCAGCCTCATCTTCTTCGGCTAGGTCGGGACGGTTGTTTTCGCGATAGATAGCGGCACTGTCTTGGCGTTGCTTTAGGAGCTTGCTGATGATTTTCATCCCCTCTTCGTCGGTGAGATCACCTTGGTGTCCCGGTGCGGTTTTTGCTTCCAAAAACTCCTTTTTGATGCCACGTAATGCCTCCAGTCTGGCGTGATTTCGTGCCAGCATGGCGGTTTTTATCTCTTGATTTATTTGGTCAAATAGTGCCATGAGTTGGTTATTTTTTGTCGTTGTCAAAGTTGAGCCCAAATCGGATCAACGTCGAGTCCACTGTCTGAGGACCGTCGTCGCTTATTTTGTTTTCGGGGGCTGCCTGTTTTGGTTGGAAGTCGTTGTGCAACGCCTTGTGAGCCGATGGGTTGATGACTTTTCGGTACCGTGTCAGATCCTCATCTCGGCGAGTGAGCGTGGGCTTGTCGCTCACTAGGGCGATGAAGGTGTCGTCGTCCAACTCCTCTTCGGTAAAAATGATGGATCCGTACTTGGAGTAGGTGCTGTTGCTTTTCATGCTGTCCGGGTACCAGGTGCGGATCTTCTCCTCTCTCTCTGCGACAGTGTAGTCGTCGAGGTGTAGCTCCTCTTGTCCAAATCCACTGGCCAGTATAGTGATGCCCAGCTCGTCCTCCATGTACTCGTCTTCGCGCTCGCTGTAGCCCCATATGAAGTTGAAGTCGGCTTTGATCGAGTCTGTCGTACGGCGTAGATCGTTGACCACCTCAGCCTTGGGCTCAAATCCACTCTTGTAGGTGAGGAGGAAGAGGACACGAGTGGCCTTGTCGAAGTTTGTGGTATTGACGAGAGGTGAGTTGAGTGCGCGATCGATGGCAACTCGTATGCCCTCGGCTTTGGATGAAAAGCCTCGGGTAATGATGCTGACACCCCCATCCTTGAGGGTTGTGCGGACATCGGCAAAGTCTACATTCATCACAGCCGGTAGGGTGATGAGCTCGGAGATGGATCTTGCACTTGTGGTGAGGGTCTCATCGGCACGCTTGAAGGCCTCGGATACGGTGAGGTCGGGGTAGACTTTGTAGAGTAGTTCGTTTTGGACAACCAGTATGGCATCCACGTTTTTCTGCAACTCCTCCACACCGCGTATGGCTTGGTAGATCTTTCTTTCGCCCTCAAACAAAAACGGTATGGTGACTATTCCCACCGTGAGGATGCCCATATCCTTGGCTACACGAGCGATGACGGGTGCGGCTCCTGTGCCGGTGCCACCACCCATTCCGGCAGTGATGAAGACCATTCGGGTGCCATCGTTGAGTGCTTTTTGGATCTGCTCCTTGCTCTCTTCTGCGGCTGCTTTGGCTATTTCCGGGTCATTGCCGGCTCCGAGTCCGCCGGTGAGTTTTTCTCCGATGACGATGGTGTCGGGTATGCTACACTTTTGGAGGTGTTGTCGGTCGGTATTGCAGAGTAGGTAGGATACGTTTTTGACATCCTGCGAGTACATGTAGTTGACGGCATTGCCACCGCCACCACCTACGCCTATTACCTTGATGATCGTTGGGTCCGTGTAGGTGCGGGATTCTATATCTAGTAGTTCTTCCATGGCTACATTTACATATTATCTTCATCATCTTCGGGTGGCATGAGGGGGTTTAGGAACCCCTCGATCCATCCTTTGAATCCGAGTCCACTCTTTTTTTCGGTTTTCTTATTGCGTCTCTTTACAGTGTTTGGCTTGGTATCTTGTTGCTCTTTCTTGATACGTTCGCCAAGCAGGTCATCGGGTATGAGTGGTTTTTGCTCCGGTAATTCATCATCCTCCGGAAAGTCCGTCACAGGAGGGTTGAGTGGTGGGTTGTCTTGTCTTTTTTCTTCCGGTTGCGGTACCACTACCGGCTCTGTACACGGGGTGTCTGCCTCCAGACACATACTGTAGACGAGGTTCCACTCCGGGTTGGCGATGTAGTAGGTGTTGCCTAGGTCGTTGGTCTTGGTGGAGAGTTCCACTTTGGTCTGTAGGACATTGGTGATGAGCTGTGGTAATTCTTTCAGCTTGGATCCCCCACCGGTGAGGACGACCCCACCCGGCAGGCTGTTTTCTCCGAGTACTTCGTGTACAAATGCCGCAATATTGTCTACGATCTCTCTAGTACGTGCTTCGACGTATTGGTTGATCTCGTAGAGTGGAATCTGCCTGCTGGATCGCTCGTCGGCGTTTTTGACCAAGATCTGCTCATCTTTTGCCTTTGAGGCATCTGCGGATCCATCGTTTTTCTTGACGCGCTCTGCCTCCGACACTCCTATGTGCAGTGCAGTGAGGTCGAGTGTGATGTTTTGTGAGCCGAGCGGAAAGGTCCGCAGCCCGGCGAGTACGCCGTTATTGTAGAGTGCCACCGTGGTGCACCCACACCCAAAGTCTATGATGGCACTACCCAGCTTTTTTTGCTCCTTGGTCAGGAAAGTATTGCCCAGAATGATGGGTGACACATTGATATTGGCTATTTCCAGTCCCAGCTTATCCACGATTACGTCACGGATACTGTCGGGGATTTGTCGCTTGGTCAGGATTCTCTGACTTCGGACGCGTAGGCTCTTGGCCTTGATGCCGACAGGGTTGGCGGTGAGGTTGCCATTGACATGGTATAGTGGGTCTACGGAGTCGAGGGTGGTGTAGGGTGAGTCTTGGTCCTCCAGGAGTCTTTGGCTGAGGTCTGTGAGGTCCTCTGCGGTGATCTCGCGTTCGTCCGGAAAGGGCAGGTCGTGCTCTTCTATCTTGCTACGTAGCCCTTGTCCGCCGATCCCGGTATAGACTTTGGTGATACGTTCTGTGCCATGGGTGGTCTCCTCCAGTTCTTGGAGCAGGAGGCTGAGTTTTTCGGCTGTTATTCGCTGATTGAAGACGACACCACGTACGATACACCCTTCGGCAGGTATTTCGGTTCGTTCGAGGATGTCCAGTGTGCCGTCGGGGAGTTTTTCGGCAAGGGCCGCCTTGATCTTGTCCGTGCCAAGGTCCACTACGACTACGGAGTACTTATCAGTTTGCATTGGGCGGAAAGTTGTTTGGATACTGGTAGTGATCTGTTTTGTTTTACCTATCTCCAAAGGTACTCATTTTCTACAAATAAGCGGTAAATGTCTGTGGCAATGGCCATCCTCTCCTCTACAAAAATAGGTGTGCCGATACTGCCACTCGTGTATTATCTGCCGGAGTGTCCTAAAAAAGAGAGACCGCTCGGGGCCGATGTGAAGGCCCCGAGCGGTCTTTGTTGGTGGAGATGGAGGGATTCGAACCCTCGTCCAAACACGGAACTAGCCCGCTTTCTACACGTTTAGCTTTGCTTTCGGTTTTCGTCCCGCAGATTAGGCCAAAGCCACCACTCTGCAGGCTTAGTCTCTTGAGTGTCGTGCCGGACGAAAGACGCCTCCGGCACCCTTCCCGATATAGATAGCACCACCGGATCAGACCACCTCGGGCTCACGGTATCTGGGTGATGTCTCGCCGGGAGCAAAGGGCTCAACCGCAAGAACGTTTGTTCTAGTCGTGATCAGAGATCACGCTGCGAGAGCGTAGTTGTTTTCGCCATTTGAAAGTGTTTGTTATCTAGGATTATAGTGCCAGCTAACCATGCACTACGTGCTTACGAACTACCTCTACATGCTGTCAAAACCGGTCATCCCCATAGTCTGTGGACCTGCTTTGGTCCGTTGCGGAGGTGTACCGCCGATCTCTATCGTTGGTGCAAAGGTAGCCAAAATAGTTGTGACTTTTGTCTTGTCGGCTATTTTTGGGTGAGTAGCTTCTGGATTTGGTCGAGTTTGTTGAGGGCTTGGATGGGGGTTAGGCTGTTGATGTCTATCCCTACGATCTCGTCTCGCACGGCGGCGAGGGTGGGGTCGTCCAGCTGAAAGAAGCTGAGCTGTACCGGTGCGGCACCCATTCCGGTGGGCTTGAGGACTGTGGTGGTGTTTTCGGCTCCCAGTCCGGCTCTCATGGTGGCGGCACTTTCCTCGAGTTGCTCTAGTAGTTGGGTCGCACGTGCCACTATTGCTTGGGGCATGCCGGCCATCTTGGCGACATGGATCCCAAAGCTGTGTTCGCTGCCCCCCGGTACCAGTTTTCGGAGAAAGACGACCTTGCCATCGGCTTCGTTGACAGCTACATTGTAGTTCTTGACCCTTGGGTAGACTCCTTCCAGCTCGTTTAGCTCGTGGTAGTGTGTTGCAAAAAGGGTCTTGGCGTGACCATGTGGGTGGTCGTGTAGGTACTCCACTATGGCTCGTGCTATCGATATGCCGTCGTAGGTGCTTGTGCCACGCCCCAGTTCGTCTATGAGTACGAGGCTTCGCCCGGTGAGGTTGTTGAGTATGGCGGCGGACTCGGTCATCTCGACCATGAAGGTGCTTTCGCCTCTGGAGATATTGTCGGAGGCTCCCACTCGGGTAAATATTCGGTCGATGATGCCCACTCTGGCGGAGTCTGCCGGGACGAAGGATCCTACTTGGGCCATGAGGGCTATGAGTGCTGTCTGGCGTAGGAGTGCGGACTTTCCGGACATGTTGGGTCCGGTGATGATGATGATCTGGCGGGTGTCGGTGTCGAGGTATAGGTCGTTGGCGACGTAGACTTCGCCCGGTGGCATGGTTTGCTCGATCACGGGGTGTCGTCCTCCCACGATCTCGAGTACTCGGCTGTTGTCTATGGTTGGGGCGACGTAGTGGTTGTTTTGCGCCACTTCGGCAAAGGAGCGCAGGACATCTATCTCGGACAGGGTGGTGGCGTTTTTTTGGAGGACCCGTATGTAGGTCAGGACCTCCTCCATGAGCTGTGTGTAGAGTTCTTGCTCTAGGATACCGATCCGCTCCTCTGCTCCCAGGATCTTTTGCTCGTACTCTTTGAGTTCGGCCGTGATGTATCGTTCGGCGCTGACGAGGGTCTGCTTTCGGATCCAGTCTTCGGGGACTTTGTCCTTGTAGGTGTTTCGGACCTCAATGTAGTAGCCAAATACGTTGTTGAAAGCGACCTTGAGGCTTGGGATGCCGGTGCGCTCGCTTTCGCGTTGTCGCAGGTGTACCAGGTACTCTTTGCCTCCTCCGGCTATGGATCGCAGTTCATCGAGTCGCTCATCGACACCTTGTCGGATGATGCCGGATTTGCCGGATTGTATGGGTGCGTCGGGGTTGATGGTGTGCTCGATACGCTCAGCCAGCTCGTCTATGGGGTCGATGCCTAGAGCGAGCTCTCGTATCTCTTGCCCCTCTGCTTGGAGTAGGGCATCCATGATCGGGCGTGCCAAGCGGAGACTGTGGGCTACCTGTAGGAGCTCACGGGGGTTGATCCTATTGACCGCCACTTTGCTGCTGAGTCGCTCGAGGTCACCTATGCCATCGAGTAGGGTGCCTACCTTTTGGTGTAGGTTGCGATCGTTTAGGAACGAGGAGACGACACTCTGCCTCCTCCGGATCTCCTGCACCTCCAGCAGTGGAAAGACGAGCCAGCGCTTGAGCAGTCGTCCGCCCATGGGGGTGTGAGTGTGGTCGAGTACTTGGACCAGTGGGATACCCTCTTCGCTCATGGGGCGTAGGATCTCCAGATTGTGGAGGGTAAAGCGATCCAGCTGTACGAATCTACTCTCCTCTACCTTTCGGATCGTGGTGATGTGCGAGAGTCGTGCGTGCTTGGTCAGCTCGAGATAGTAGAGTATGGCGCCACAGGCGATGATCGAGAGCTTGTCTTCCTCGATGCCCATCCCTTTTAGGTGCTTGACGCCAAAGTGCTTGAGGAGTCGCTCTCGCCCATAGTCTTCGCTGAAGACCCAGTCGTCCAGTGGGTAGAGGTTTAGCTTGTTTCCCAGCCGGTCGGCGACGTAGGTCTCTGTGCCTCGCTTGACCAGTGTCTCGCTGGGGTCAAAGTTGGCCATCATTTTTTCCACCTCGGGGAGCCTACCCTGTGTTGCCAAAAACTCCCCCGTGGATAGGTCGAGAAAGGCTGCTCCGGCTATCCCTCCTTGGAGGACCACGGCGGAGAGGAAGTTGTTGGTATTGGCATCTAGGACAGTGTCGTGCATGGTGAGCCCCGGGGTCACGAGCTCGGTGACATCACGCTTGACGAGCTTGGTGGTGAGCTTGGGGTCCTCTATCTGGTCGCAGATGGCGACACGCTTGCCCTGAGAGACAAGCTTGGGGAGGTAGGTGTCCAGAGCATGGTACGGAAATCCGGCCAACGGGACTTCGTTGGCACTGCCATTGCCTCGCTTGGTGAGGGTGATGCCGGTGAGTGCGGAGACCTCCACGGCGTCTTCCGAAAAGGTCTCGTAAAAGTCCCCCACCCGAAAGAGGAGGATGGCGTCGGGGTACTTCTTTTTGAACCTATTGTACTGAGACATCATGGGTGTCTCTGCCACTTTTGCACTCATATATATCTAGGGAAGTAGCTAGCTGTTTTTGAGGTGTGTGTCCTAACAAAATTACGCATAAAAAAGAAAACCCCTCCTTCCAACCTTTTTTTGCTTCTATCCGTCTGAGTGATTGCTTCTATCCGTCTAAGCGATCGCTTCTATCCGTGAAACCGATTGCTTCTATCCGTGAAACTCAAGGATCCGTGTAAGTGGTTGATTGTCAATACTTCCAAAAGTGGCGTTTTTGATGGGGAAAAAGTCGTTTTGGCCGATTTGTTTTGCGACCTCTTGGTGCGGTCGCAAAACGCTCGTGCTCTTTTTCTCCTCGGTCTCCCATTTATACCCACTACTATTAGGTATAATTTGCCCCCAAAAAACCCTACTGTAAGGTATGTAGAAAAAATAGGCACCTATGTAAATTTGCGGGTATTTTACTCCAACTATAACTAATAAAACTAAGTAACACTATGATTGGAACAAAACAAATCATTCGAGGTGGAATGATGCTCCTAGCGTCAACGATCCTCATGGTCACCACGGGCTGTGACGACAATGGATCCACACCCACTCCTCCGGCACCGAAAGGGCCTTTCACCGTATCCATCCACTCGACCCCAACTCCCAAGACCAAGTGCACCTACTTCTCTTTTGAGACCAATAAGGTGGTAGAGCTGGCGGATGCCGATGCTCAGGAGAGCAATCAGTGGGACATTGCCATCGTCGGCCTATCGTGCCGGACCAACGGCGGTGCGAGTGGCAAGGGTATGGGTGCCGCATACCGGACCAATACAACCGACTTTGACAACCTCAAGAGTGCCGAGGAGTTTATCAAAAACACCAACCTCTGGTACACCGACAAGTTGGCAGAGATCTACTACACTTTTGGCATCATGCCACCTCCTACCACCACTATGGGTATCAACCCACTCATGACCCTGGGTTCCTGGGTCAAGATGGATGGGCGTGTGATGCCCCCCAGTCTAGTCGTGGATGATCATGTCTACATCGTCCGCACAGCTGCCGGCAAGTATGTCAAGCTCCAGATCCTCGATGCCAAGGAGGGAGATAAGTTTGGCCACTTTAGCCTGAAGTACGACTTCATCTCCGACAAGGGGTCCAACGACAAGCTAGCCCCAAGAGAGGGTGAGAAGGTAGTCACCGGCAAGGAGGCTCTCTCCGTACTGCTCCCCAAGGAGGAGGCCAAGAGTGTCCGCTACCTCACCATCAAGGATAAGGAGATCAGCCAGGCGGACCTGGACTACATCAAGTCCGATATGCCTGCACTGGAGGAGCTGGATCTCACCACTTCGACCCTGGCTATAGATCCATTCGACAACGCCTTCAAGGACAACAAAGTGATCAAGAAGCTCATCCTGCCGGCCAACCTAGCCACTATCGGCAAGGGGCAACTCTCCTACACCGGCCTGGAGGAGGTCGTATTTCCGGGCGAAAAGCTAGAGAATATCGGTGAGGGTGCGTTCACATTTTCCAGCAAGATCAAGAGCCTAAAGCTCCCCTCCTCAGTGATTGTGATCGAGAAGCAGGCTTTTTACAACATGGCTTCGCTCGAGGAGATCAACATCCCCAAGAATGTCGTGACCCTGCCGTACTGTACTTTCATGTACGACAAAAAGCTGAAGCGAGTCCTCTTTGAAGGGCCGGTGAAGAGCTTTGGTAGCTGGGTTTTTGACAGCTGCAAATCACTCACCGATATCACTTTCACGAGCCCGGTACCACCCGTGATGGAGAAGAGCTGGCCTTTTGTGGACTACAAGGATTGGAGCAACGAAGACGGCTCTCCACGCCTCATCTTCAGCGTGCCAAAGGGTAGCGTGGACGCTTACCTCAAGGCCTTTACGCTGAGCGAAGAGGACAGAAAGTTCTTCAAAGAGTTTTAGTCATTTACCTCACTGTTTCTGATGAACTTGCTAGCCAAGACTAGACTACTACTGACCGCACTCCTCATCCTGCCGGCAACCATGGGTTGTACCGGTGAGGGTGGAGGGCGCGATCCTCAGCTGATCCCTGAGGATCGATTTGCTACCGATGCGGTAGTGACCGACTACTTCACCAAGCAGCTGGACCACATGACGATCGAGACGCCACCTGAGCAGATGAGCCGTGAGGCCATCTCCGCACAGGCCTCAGAGATCGAGCGTACCAAGCAACAGATCTGGACCCTATGGAAGGATGCCAACCAAGCCCGTCTCGCCACCTGTGGTATATCTGAGGCCACACCCATCGACAAACCGGTGTGGACCCTCCCCAATGGTGACAAGATGAAGTTTGCCCCCTTTGCCAAAGGGACCAAGCCGGCCGGTGGATATCCTATGATCATACACCTGCACGGAGGAGGCAAGTACCCTGACACCCCGATCCCCTGGGGTAGTGAGGTGAATGAGGATGAGTGGTTTCAGTCGCTCAGGCTCTCCGCAGACTACAAGGATGCCCCCTGCCTCTGCTTTGTACCACGCATGCCGGACGACCGCAAGGGTAGGTGGTACCACATGCCCCTCACCTTTGTCTACAGAAGAGCTTACCAGCTGGGGGTCCTCTCGGGACTGGTAGACCCGGACCGCTTTTACATCACCGGTATATCCGAGGGTGGCTACGGCACGGTACGTGTGGGACCTTTCATGCCCGACTACTTCGCCGCCGTCGGTTGCTTGGCGGCTGCCACCAAGCCCACGGATGCCCTCCGAGGACTCCGCAATACCCCCTTCAGGATGGAGGTGGGTGAGGATGACACCATGTACGGACGCAATGTCTACGTCCGCCTGTGGCAGGACAGACTGAATGAGCTGGCGAGCCAAAACAGCGGTAACTACCCTCACGAGGTGATCATTCAGAAAGGGCGAGATCACTACATCAACTACTACGGAATGACCCCCTGGCTCCTCACCCACAAGCGAAACGCACGTCCGAACCATGTGACTTACGTCTACCACAGTATCGTACCCGATGAGCCGGATGCAATGGAGGCCTTTTCTGCTGGAGTCTACTGCCTGGACCTGAGAGCACTACGCCCCGACAGCAAGGATGCAAGACTGAGTATAGATCTGATCAAGAAGGACAACACCTATACCCTGACAACCGAGCCACTCTCCGGAAATGTAACGGGAAAAATAGGACTCTACATAGATGATGTAGACTACACCAAGCCTATTACGGTCCTCTACAACGGAAAGACGGTGTTCAGAGGCAAACTCTTCCCCAATAGGGGTGCCATGGTGGATGCTGTCGCACTCTTTGGTGACCCCAAGCGGATCTTTTCCTCCAAGCTGGCTATCGACCTCTGATCGACCGGCACCTCCGAGCCAGAGCTAAATAACCAAGAGAGGGTGTATCGAAGCAGTAGTTTCGATGCACCCTCTCACTATTTGCAAAGACCGGTAATCAGTCCTCTATAGGCTCAAAATCCTCCTTGGATGCTCCGCAGATAGGGCACACCCAATCATCAGGAATGTCCTCGAATGGTGTCCCTGGCTCGATACCGCCGTCCGGATCACCCACCTCGGGATCATAGATCCAGCCACAAGGCTGGCACTCATACTTCTTCATGATTTTTTGTTTGTTATGAGGTTAGTATTTCTGGTTATCAACACAAAGATACCCAATTTGGAACGGTTGCCAAAAGCCCCCCCTTCCAGCTTGATTTTTGATCTGTGGTTGAAGGTGACAATTTTGGTGAAGGTGTTGTTGCTTTAGGGGAGGAGCTTGTGTAGTTCTTCCCAAAATTGTGGATAGCTCTTTTGGACCACATTCGGAGCCTTTATGTCGTATTGGCCCCCGAGTGCACCGCTCTTGGCAAGTATGCCAAATGCCATCGCCACACGGTGATCGCTCATGGGGTCGATGACTGCTGAGGGGGTGGGGTGCAGTGTGCCATCCCAGGTGAGAGTGGAGGTGGTTGTGGCAAATCCCGATGCGCCTAGTCGCCCGGCGTTGGCAATGAAACTCTCGATCCGGTCGGACTCCTTGTGTCTCAAAAGATCTAGTCCACTTAGTGCAAAGGTACGTCTCTGTCCTAGACAAGTGCAGGCGATGGCCGAAAATAGGTCGGGAGATTGGCTCAGATCAATCTCTACATGGCTGTGAAGGGCCTCTGTGTGGCTGGAGTGTAGTCTGGTGGCAGAGGGGCCGGCCGTGGTCGTGATGGCAAAGTTTTTTTCATACAGATCAACCACACGCTCGTCCGGATGATTGGAGCCGAGACGAAGGCTTTTTGCCTCAATGCTTGGAATAGCGGGACAAAGAGCCAGTAGTTCGTACCAGTATCCGGCCGATGACCAATCTCGTGGAAGGTCGTCCATGTTGCCCATTACCGGACTTTTTACAGACGTGCGACCCACAATGTCGATACGATCCCCCGCTATCGCCACCTGGTAGCCAAATTGATCCAAACAGCTGATAGTCAGGAGTATATACGCATATGACGGTCCGCTGTCGGGGTATAAAATATGCGACCGAACACCTGAGAGAAGAAGTGCTGAGACGTACTGACTGCTACGCCAGTGGTGTGCGTCTATCGTCTCGGGGAAGTGTAGCGGCCGGTCACTTCGAAGTGTAAATGGGAGGTGCCCCTGAGCTCCGAGTGGTGTGATTTTGGCTCCGGCGACTGTGAGTAGATCCAGTAGCTCGGATATTGGACGTTGGCAGAGCCTCTCGCTCCCCGTGAAGGTGTGCTCTCCTCCGCGGATGGCGTGGTAGGCGGTAAGGAGCCTCAGGGCTGTGCCACTATCCCTACAATCAATGCCCCCACCCTCTAGCCCAAGCCTTAGTACTCTAAGGTCGTCGGGTAGGGTGGGGGCTTGATCTAGGAGCTCTGCCAGCGTTGCTTTTCCATCTACAGCCTCTAAAATGAGCCACCGTGCGAGGGTGCTTTTGCACACAGGTAGATTGACCGTCGTGGTGTCATCGGAGTGACGTCCGGAGTGCGATGGGTGGGCAAAGTGTTCCATGTGGAACAATTTTGGAGCTATCCTTGAAGTCTATGGTTACTGTAGGTACTTGAGGACGTCACTCTCCAGTGAGGTGGCCCCAAAGCGGAATAGGCGATTGTCGAGCCACTCGTCACCGAGTACTTCCTTGACAATGCAGAGGTACTTGATTGCATCCTCTGTGGTGCGTACTCCACCGGATATTTTTAGGCCGCGCTTCTGTCCTTCTTGGTCGTAGTATTGCTTGAGGACATTGGCCATCACGTACGCTGCCTCCAGATTTGCACCGGGGTATTCTTTGCCGGTGGAAGTCTTGATGAAGTCGGCATCGCTATATAGTGCGAGGATGGATGCTCGTTGGATGTTTTCGGTGGTCTTTAGGGCGCCAGTCTCTAGGATAACCTTGTAGATTGCTCCATGGCAGGCATCGTGTTGTTCTAGTAGTTGCTCAACAACCTCGTTGTAGTTGCCACTCAAGAATTCTCCAATGGGCAACACCACATCGATCTCATCGGCTCCATCGTGTACGGCTAGCTGGATCTCCGCCACCTTTATCTCCATGAAGGTCTGTGCGCTCGGGAATCCTCCCGCTACAGAGGTGATGTGTACCTCCTCCACGGTGAGGTGTTCTTTTACGGTGTGGACGTGGTTGGGGTAGACGCAGATACTGGCTACCGGAGGTATAGAGGGGTCATTTTCGTCGAGTTCGTTGACCGTATTGACGAGGCGGAAGATGTGGTCTTCGTGGTCGGTACTGCTGAGTGATGTGAGGTCTATGCAGCTGTGGATGAGCTTGACTGTGTCACGGTTGTTGAGTTCGTTGTAGTGTTTTTCAATGGCTTCTTTGACGCGCTGTTGCACGGTTGCTTGATCCGGAGCGGTAGCAAATTTCTCAAAAGCTTCTTCGAATCTACTCTTTACTGCTGTCTGGGGTTGTTTTTTTGTCTCCATATCTGTTATTACTTTAGCTTTGGATTATCAATATGTCTGTGGTGGTCACGTTTGGTTTTCTTGTCGATGTTTTTCTTGATCGCTTCTGTGAGGTCGCAGTCGGTTTGGTTTGCCAAGCAGGTGACGACCCATAGGATGTCTGCCAGCTCATCTGCGAGTGCCTCTTTGGATAGGTCATCGGTTGCCTTGGCGGATTGTTCGCCATAGGTGCGTGAGAGGATGCGAGCGACTTCTCCGACCTCTTCGGTCAGCTGAGCCAGGTTGGTGAGGGGCGAGAAATAACGCACACCATATTTGTGGATCCAGTCGTCCACAGTTTTTTGTAGCTCCACTAGTGTCATCGCTCTGCTCTACTGTCCAGGAGGATGGTTACCGGTCCGTTATTGGTGAGACAAACTTGCATGTCTGCCCCAAAGATACCCTTTTGTACGGGGTTGCCCAAGGCTTGGCTCAGCGTTTTTGCCACTGAGTCGTAGCGTGCGGAGGCCAGTGTTGGCTCTTCCGCTTCGATATAGCTAGGACGATTGCCTTTGCGTGTGTTGGCGAGTAGGGTGAATTGGCTGACGAGTAGGAGCTCACCGTTTACTTGGGTGATGTCTAGGTTCATGACACCATCCGGGTCGTCAAAGATTCGGAGCTTGAGTATCTTTTTTATCACGTAGGCTTCGTCTTCATCAGTATCTCCTCTCTGTACACCGAGGAGGATCATGAGTCCATTTTTTATGGCCGAGATGCGTTTGCCGTCCACGGTGACCGAGGCAGAGGTGACGCGCTGTATGACTGCTTTCATTTGTTTTGAGGGTTGTTGAAGTATTCGTATACCGTGGCTCCCTTTTTGTTGCCGATTGCTTGTTGCAGCTCCTGTAGGGTGGCCGATTTGATTTGGGTAACGCTTCTGAAGTGCTTCAGTAGCTTTTGTTTGTTTACGGATCCTATGCCGTTGATATTGTCGAGAGCGGACTGTGTACTTCGCTTGGATCGGAGTTTGCGGTGGTAGTTTATTGCGAAGCGGTGCACCTCTTTTTGGATTCGCTCGAGGAGGTAAAAGACCTCGCTGCGTTGCATGATTCCCACCACGGTTGGTGGATCACCATAGAGTACTTGGTTGGTATTGTGTGTCCGGTCCTTTGCAAGCCCCATCACCGGTATTTCCACGCCCACTTCTTGTAGGGCTTTTCGGACGGTGCTCATCTGTCCTTTTCCGCCATCAGTGATGATGAGATCCGGCAGATCTTGCTTCTCCTCCAGTAGTCTGGTGTAGCGTCTCACGACCACTTCGTACATTGAGGCATAGTCATCGGGGCCTTCCACTGTGCGGATGCGGTAGAGGCGGTAGTCCTTTTTGGAGGGTTTTGCTCCCTTGAATACGATGCACGATGCCACAGGGTCGGTGCCAGATATGTTGGAGTTGTCAAAGCTCTCCACGTGATAGGGTAGTTTGGGCAGTCCTGCCGCTTGCATGAGGTTGCGCAGGATTTGGGTGTTTCGTTGTTCGGGGTTGAGCTTTTCTTGCTGTTTTATCTTATCTTTTTTGTACTGCTCTACATTTTTGATGCTTAGGTCAAGCACCTTGCGTCGGTCACCCCTCTGTGGTGTCGTAATCTTTAGTCCGGGAAAGTCTCCAAAGTTGGGTAGAGTGTCGACGATGAGTTCGTTCACCGGTATCGGAGTGTCGGCTATGAGCTCCTGGAGGACGGTCGCAAAGAGTTCGTCCTCTGCTTCTTCGATTTGTCGTTTGTACTCGAGTGTTCGGCCGGCTATGATGTTCCCGTCACGCAGGAGCAGGTAGTTGACGAAAAAAGAGTCTGTGTCTGTCCCGTACGAAGCCACGAGTGCGTTTCCGATCACGTTGCTGATGATGGTGCTTTTGGCTTGGTAGTTTTCGAGTGCTTCGAGGGTTTGCTGTATTTCGATTGCTTTTTCAAAGTCCAGGTCTGCACTGGCCTCCAGCATTTGTTCCTTGAGGGTCCTTGCGACCTCCCCTATACGTCCTTCCAGGATCTGCCGTGCTCTCTCGATGTTTTGGTCGTATTCCTCTCTACTCTGTAGCCCCACACATGGTCCCAGGCAACGGTCGATGTGGTACTTTAGGCAGACTCGGTATTTGTTGGCTTGGATGCGCTCCGGGTTGAGGTTGAGGCTGCAGGTTCTGAATCTAAAGATCCGCCTAAAAAGTTTGCTGAGGGTCCACGCCATGGCTCTGTTGGGGTAGGGACCATAGTAGGTGCTCCCATCTCGCTCCGGCTTGTGTGTGACCAGTACCCGCGGATATGGTTCGTTTTTGATGCAGATAAAGGGGTACATATTCCCCTGCTTGAGGAGGATATTGTAGTGGGGTTGGTGTTGTTTGATTAGGTTGTTTTCCAGGAGCAGAGCGTCATGTTCGGAGGCGACAACCATGTACTCTATGGTACAAAAAGTACGGAGTAGTGCTTTTGTTTTTCGGCTGTCCGGGTCTCTGTTGAAGTAGGACGAGATCCGTCTTTTTAGGTTCTTGGCTTTGCCTACGTAGATGACCCTATCCTCTTGGTCACGGTAGAGGTAGCATCCGGGTTGATCCGGTATCAGGCTTAGGTTGTCTCGTATCTCTTGCTTGCGTAAAAGCATGGCATTGTTTCACGTGGAACATTATCGTCCCATCAAGACCAATAGTATATTGATGTCCGAGGGGGATATGCCCGGTATTCTGCTGGCTTGCCCGATCGTGGCCGGGTCTGTCCGAAGTAGTTTTTCCCGGGCTTCGGTGGATAGTGCGTGGAGCGACGAGTAGTCAAATCTACCACGTATCTGTATGTCTTCCAGTCGCATAGCCTTCTCTGCCAGCTTGCGTTCGCGCTCGATGTATCCGGCATATTTTACCTCCGTTTCTGCCGACTCTTGCACCTCCTCACTGTATGTTTCGACGAGGTTGGGTACAATTTCGCTGAGAGCCTGTATGGATATGGTGGGTCGGGTGAGTATTTGCTTGACCTTAGTCGCTTGCTTGAGGGGCGTGCTTCCGTGTCGCTCGAGCCAAGCGTTGGTTTCGGCTGTTGGTTGTAGCGATAGGTCCGATAGTTGGTGTAGGAGTTGATCTCGCATCTGTCTCTTGGCTACGAAGTGTGCTTCGCGTTCTTTGGAGACCAAGCCTAGTGCCATTCCCTTGGGGGTCAGTCGTTCGTCAGCGTTGTCTTGGCGGAGTAGGATGCGGTATTCGGCTCTGCTCGTAAACATGCGGTAGGGTTCGTCCACCCCCTTGGTGACGAGGTCATCGATCAGCACGCCTATGTACCCTTCGTTTCGTGCGATTGTGAAGTCACTTCCGGCACCTTGTGCGCTCAGGTGTGCGTTGATCCCTGCCATGATTCCTTGTCCGGCCGCCTCTTCGTAGCCGGTGGTGCCGTTGATCTGCCCGGCAAAGTAGAGACGCTTTATGGCTTTGGTCTCGAGCGTGTGGTACAGCTGTGTGGGGTCAAAAAACAGGTACTCTATGGCGTAGCCCGGGCGTAGGATGTGTGCGTCCTTTAGAGCCGGTATGAGCTTGATCGCCTCGGCCTGTATGGCGAGGGGCATAGAGCTGCTAAATCCATTGACATAGTACTCGGTTCCATCCACCCCCTCCGGCTCGAGGAATAGCTGGTGGCACTCCTTTCCGGCAAAGGTCGTGATCTTGGTCTCTATGCTTGGACAGTAGCGAGGTCCAATGCTCGTGATCTGTCCGTTGTACAGAGGCGAGTCGGCGAGGTTGTCTCTCAGTAGTTGGTGTACTGCGGCATTTGTATGGCTGATGAAGCACGACCTGGCCTCCAGATCGTGGTTGGAGACTGATGGGAGGTAACTAAACTTTTGCCACCCCTCCTCTCCCTTTTGCTCCTCACATAGGTCAAAATGGATGGTCCGGCCATCTAGACGCATAGGGGTGCCGGTTTTCATCCGGTCGGCTCTAAATCCGTAGGCGATCAATTGTTCCCCCAAGCCATGTGATGCGGGCTCGGCTATGCGTCCACCCTCAATCTGTGTCCGGCCGAAATGCATCAGGCCGTTGAGAAAGGTGCCATTGGTCAGGACCACCGCATGAGCCGAGAAGGTGACCCCCAGCCTAGTCTGTACACCCTGCACCTCACCGGCCTTGATCTCCAGGCTGACTACCTCGTCTTGCCACAAGTAGAGGTTGGGGGTCTGCATCAGCGTCCGCCGCCAGAGGTGCGAAAAGTGGTTCCGGTCGTTTTGCGCTCTTGGGCTCCACATGGCGGGGCCTTTGGAGCGGTTGAGCATCCTAAAGTGCATCGTGCTTCGGTCGGTGATGATTCCGATCTGTCCGCCCAAAGCATCCACTTCGCGGACGATCTGTCCTTTGGCGATTCCCCCTATGGCCGGGTTGCAGCTCATCTGTGCGATGGTGGCTAGGTCCATGGTGATCAGCAGTACCGAGGACCCCAGTCCGGCTGCCGCATGGGCCGCCTCACAGCCGGCATGGCCTGCGCCCACTACTATGATATCGTAGGTTGTCTTCATCTGTTTCTTCTGGTGAGACTTTGCCCGAAAGCACTTTACTTTTTTGCCCTCGGCGGTCGGATTTGGTTGCGTGTGTATGTTTCTTTGACCTCCCCACCGGTAGCGCTACGTCGTCCGGTCATCTCTGTATTATACAAAGGTACTTATTTTCTCCTTTTGTCACTTTGTGCAACGGGTGGGGCAAGTTGTTGGTTGACTCGCTTTGCGATTAAAAAGGTGCCTCCAAAAAGCAATTTTTGGGTCCGAAAAAGGACTTTTTGGTGGTGCTGATAATCAGGGGCTTACAAGGGGTCTTGAGTTTCACGGATAGAAGCGAAACTTTTCACGGATAGAAGCGAAAGTTTTCACGGATAGAAGCGATTGCTCCGCAATGATATCCGCCTGTCTGCCAAGACAGTAGACGAACATTCCGGGAGGTGAAAGATCAGCGTGCACCGCCGACCCGATTCCTTAGGCCACAGAGACGGACAGATTACAACAACAGACCTGCTCGTCGCCGAAAACCACCAAAAAAATAAAAAAACAAAAAACAAAAAATAAAAAAAACAAAAAAGACACGGAATCCTCATGCATTGTTGATAAAACTGATTATATTTATGCGCAGCAAGTAAGTAACAAGCTAAATATCAGAAACTTTAGACGCTTGCTACTCTGTTCAAGACATTGTTGACCGGTCTAAATTTATGAAAAAGATCATTTCTCAGCTCCCAATCGTCAAGTGCAGATTGTTGGGACCGGCCATCGGGGGAGACACCATTCTTTCACCATTCCGGAGGACGACCATCTTTTACCTCTGAACTTAACTCGATCAACCATATAATATAAATAATCATCCATAAAGAACATGATTAAAACTTCGAACCGTATTTTATTCGTACTACTTGCGGTATTTGCACTATCTGCAGGTGTCGCAGCACAAGAGGTGGGGCTCAAGACCAACACCCTCTACCTGGCTACCTCGACGCTCAATGCCGGTCTGGACTTCCGGATGGCAGACAAGTGGAGCGGGTCTGTACACTTGAGCTACAACCCCTGGCAGTTTGGCAACAAGGCAGTGACCTGGGCAAACGGCACGACCGTCGATGCCAACCCCAAGCTCATGCATTTCCTTGTCATGCCCGAGATAAAGTGGTGGCCCTGCCGGGTATTTGAGCGGCACGCCATCGGGCTGCATGGGATCTATGCGGCATACAACGTTGCGGCACTCCCGTTCCCCAAGCAGCTCAAGGATCACCGCTACCGAGGCGACCTCTACGGTGTCGGACTCTCCTGGGGCTACCAGTGGGCGATGGGGGATCGCTGGGGTCTCGAGTTTTCTCTCGGAGCCGGATACCTCTGGACGAACTATACCAAGTACGAGGCTGGTGCCTGTGGAGCTGAGCTGGGACGAGCCGGCAAGGGCTTCTTTGCCCCGACCAAGCTGGCACTCAACCTCATCTATTTTCTAAAATAACGCAGACGATCTGAATCATGAAGAAATTACTCAACATACTTTTACTCCTGGGATTTGCTTTTCCTGTTTTTGGACAGGAGGTGGGGACTTTCTGCAAGGGTGCTTCTGTGAAGGATGGAGCACTGGACTTTACCGTCACGATCCCCGAGGGAGTAATCAATAGCGATGAGATCCTGATCGTCACCCCTATGCTCGTGACCGAGCAAGGGATCGAGGTGGAGCAAAAGCCGCTCCTCTTCATCGGGAAGAGCCAACACCCGTACTACCGTCGCGCACGCGCCCTACAGGATCACGAGGTCTATATCGATCAGACACCCTACGCCTCTGCTGTCGTGGAGCGTCGGAAGGCAACCGGTCTGGACTACCATATACAGGTCTCAGATGTGCCGACCCTCCTGAGGCTCCGCTACGAGGTTCGCGACTGCTGCGATCTACGGTTGCTGGGTACAGAGGAGATCACTCCGGAAGTGCCGGGAACCGTGATGACAGAGCAACAACCCTTTACCTTCACACTGGAAGATAAGATGATCTCTCCCCTGCTGGCAGCGCAGAAGGTGAGCCGAAAGATCCAACACGAGAATGTCGAGGCGCGGTTTCACTACCTTTTTGACAAAGACCGGCTCCTCAAAGACTTTAGAAGCAACAGCAGCGAGATCGAAAAGGTCCAAAGAGCGATGGGACACCTATTCACCGACAAGGACATGTACACGATCCTTGAGGGGGAGATCGTCGGCTATGCCTCACCGGAGGGTGGCGCAGAGTACAACCTGGACCTATCCCGGAGACGTGCCGCCAGTGTGAAGAAGTACTTCACCGAGCTTTACCCGGAGATGGCGAACTTTTCATCTACCGGAAGAGGGGACAACTGGGAAGGCCTCAAGAAGGCGCTCCAAAGCTCATCCTACGGTGATAAAGAGGGACTGCTCCGACTGGTTGAGAACAAAGACAAAGAGGGGTTGAAGAGACATCCGGACTATGCCGACCTCATCCGGGACGTCTACCCGCCCCTCCGTCTCTCCACGCTCGCCATCACCTACTCCCCACGCCACGTCACTCCGGAGGAGGCTAAAAAGCTACTCTTCACCCACCCCAAGGACCTCTCGCTGTACGAGTGCTATGAGGCGGTAGAGGCTCTGGCGATGGAGGGCAGGGACAGACTGGAGCTGCACAAGCTCGTCCTAAAGGGACACCCCGAGGATCCGATTGCGCGGATCAACTTCAGCAGCGTGGCACTCGCCAAGGGAAAGACAGACGAGGCATACAGCGCACTCAAGGACCTCAAGAATGACCCCCGTGCAGCCAACAACCTCGGACTGGTTTACGCCCTCCGTGGAGACTACGAGAGCGCACGCACGTACTTCAAGAAGAGTAGCGAGCCGGTAGCGCGCGAAAACCTCACCAGGATACAGGATCGATGATGAAACGGCTGCTCTATCTACTTTTGTTGCCGGTGATACTTGCCGGCTGCATCAACGGACTGGACGACTCGCGTGACCTCTGCTGCTCCAATGCTATCGTACACTATAGGTATGTGCGTTATGCCAACGACGAGTATCGTGAGTTTGTCCACGGGATGCGACACTTCCTTTTTGGGCAGGATGGGATCTACATCGGAGAGGTGCCAAGTAATCTCGCCAACCCACAGGACTTGGAGCTCAAAGGACTGGCGCAGGGAAAGTACACCATCGTCACGGTGGGCAACGCCGGCACAGACAGCAAGGGTGAAAACACCATGCTCTCACCCCTCGAGTCGGGCAAGAGCAAGCTGGCTGACTTCCGGCTCGCTCTTTACGGCACCGATCAGCTGAGGCGTAATAGCGAAGAGCTCTTTTGGAACACGATCTCCGTTGATCTCACGGATCGTAAGAAGGAGCGGTACACCGCCGACCTCGCCAACATCCACTGTCACCTGCAGTACAGAGTGGTCTGGCAGGATGCTCCCGAGCTGGACGGCACCTACCGGATGGAGATGACCGGCGCAAGCGATGGCTACAGCCTGGATCCCACAAAGGCGTCTCCCGAGATTACCGTCAACGCCCGGCACGGGATCAAGCACCTCTTCCCCAAGCACTCCGACCGCCTCACCGGTTACGAGAGCAAGACCGACCTCTTTCAGCACCGGCTGGAGGGAGAGATCGTATCGCTACGATACAGAGATGACCGCATCCCTACCATCAGACTATTCCACGGAGACCAAGCGATCACCAAGCACATTGACCTCGGCAGAGTCTTTGCTGAGTGGGGTTGGAGACCCGACAAGCGGGCAGAGCAGATCTACCGCATAGAGATACGCATCAATAGGGACGGCTCCATCACGATCCGACCCTGGAATGAAGTCACCATTGCGGACTGGCAACCCGGTGGGACTGTAGTAAAATAAACCAGAGAGACAATATTCATTATTATTCAACAGAACTCAACGAACATGAGAAAGATTACCAACCTAAGCATGCTTGCCCTGGTATCCCTCACACTCGCTATTGCCGGATGTAGTAAAGAAAACGACTACACTCATCCCAGCCAAGAAGCGCTAGAGGGCACCAACAGCATCACCTTTGCGATTGCCACACCTGCCGGCGATCCTATTACCCTAAGGGCAGCCATCCACGACCAAGATGAGTGGGAGGTCAAGAGCCTGACGATGTACCAGTTCAACGCCGACGGCTCCAAGCTTACAGCGATTGAGGAGATCGACATGACCAAGCTCACTCAGACGGCAGATGCCGAGTACACCTACACCAAGGAGTTCACCAACAAAGACGCAGGCATCTATCGCTTCCTCTTTGTTGCCAACGACAAGGTGGCAGATGCGACTGTAGGCATGACCCAGGCAGACTTTGAGAAAAAGCTGATGACCCAAAAGCTCAAGGCCGACGGCACATCTACCTCCAAGGATCTGCTGATCGACTTTGGTGGAGTACTCCGTATCCCGATGAGCGGAGTAGCGACACACGGTGGATCGCAAAAGATTGCCACCTCCGGGACCACTGCGCCCGTGAAGGTAGAGCTGACCCGTGTAGTCGCTCGTGTAGATGTGATCAACCACATCCCCAACCTCGTCATTACGAAGATTGCACTGCGCAACACCAACGACCAGACCTCTGTCTTCCCGACCAAAGCAGCTGCGACCGGTGAGCTCACCTACGAGGCACCCGCAACAGTGACCAAGGTAGCTATGGCAGGCGGCTTTGCCGATATTCCAGCAGCAGGGCTGGCAGGTGTCGCTACTCCGGAAGGTGTCAAGCTCGCCAAGGCACTCTACCTCTATGAGGGTGTACAGCCTGCCAAAGAACAGGATGCGACCGCGATCGTCGTTACCGGTAAGCTCGGCAGTACCGATGTGGAGTACGTGATTCCCTTCAAGAAGTCTGAGGTAGGCTACGACCCCGTGACCGTCAAGCGCAACTACCTCTACACCCTGCGTCTGGGCGACAACACGCCTGCGACTCCGGATACCAATGTCAAGTTCACCATTGAGGACACGCCTTGGAACGCCGTCACCCTCAACCAAGAGCTGCAGGTCATCCGCATCGATTTCGACGGTCTTGACCAAGAGTACCACAAGTACTTCCCCGAGAAGCAGACCCTGAAGGTCAGTAACCCAAGTGGCGTGCACTACAAGTTCACCCTCTCCACGCTGTACAAGGAGCACACTGTATTCAAAGTGGAGGAGATTGCCAACCCTGTTCCTTCAAACCTGACGTACACCCTTGAGGACAACGTCCTGACGCTAAAAGTTAAGCAGATAGACCCGACAACGCAGAAAGCGTTTGAGGCGAAGTATAAAATCTGGAGCGATGCCAACCCCACTCATGTGGAGGTCCTGACATTTGCTTATGACCCTGATTTCGTAAACCCCGATCCTGCACACTAACTACACCATGAATAAATTCTTAAGACCATTATTTGCCACCCTCGTACTAGCTCTCACATTTGGAGCTTGTACCAAGGAGGATTTGAGTCTGCCCACCGTCCGCGGCGGAGAGGGCAACCACGTACAGTTCTCGCTCAACACCGGATCACTCCGGGCACAGGGCGATGAGACCATCACCCGCCCCACTCCGGCACTCGACCGCGAGAAGAAGATCAACGAGCTCTACGCCGTTGTGTTCAAGGCGGGCTCAGGGGTGTTCTACAAGACCATCAAGTGTGACCTCATCAGCGGCGAAGACTACAAGTTCGACTCCGAGCGTCCCGGTCAGTACTACTTCTTCCTCGTTGCCAACCCCGATGCAGGCCTCCTACAAAAGATGCAGGCAGGTCCGAACACCAAAGAGGAGCTGGGTAAGCTCATCGCAGAGCAGACCCCCGGCGACGACAACACTGCTGCCAGCTTCCTCATGACCTCCGAGCTGACGACGGTGACGACAAAGGCTGCAGAAACAGTGTCGGTGACCACGCCCATCAAGCTGGAGCGTGTCGCTGCCCGCTTCGACTTCTACAACCGCGTAGAGGACTTCGTGATCACCAAGATCACCTTCAAGAAGCGCTACACCACCACGCACCTCTTCCCTCAGGTCAAAAAGATGGATGAGCTCACCTCCACGGAGGACATGGTGTACGCTCCCACTGACGGTGCAGCCGGAGTGACGGCGACCATCTACGGCTACGAAAACGACACCCGAGGAGACACCTACTTCACCCTCGAGGGCACCTACAAAGGCAAGGAGATCAAGCCACAGGAGGTACGCCTGGAGAGCATGGTCGTCAAGCGCAACCACCTCTACAACATCTACCTCCACACTCCTGCCACCGGTGGCAACACCGACCCGAGTGATCCGTCTCAGGAGTTTGGCAAGCTGCCGTACCTCATCACGGTACTGGACTGGAACCAAGGTCAGGAGCTCACCATGTCCGATGACAACCTCCTAAAGCCCCTCTATGTAGACTTTACCGCGCACCTCGAGAACGCAGGCTACATGGATCCCTACCTCGTCAACTCCCCCAAGACCATCTACAGCACCACCAAGGAGGCTACGAAGATCATCCTCACTCTGGGCAACTACATGCAGGCAGGCACCATTGAGCTGGCTGACCCTGCTGCGGCTGCGGGCGTAACGCTGGAGGAGGTGCCAGGATCTGAGGAGAAAGACGCAGTGACCGGCAAGATCACCAAGAAGTACAAGCTCTCCCTGCCGGCACGCAACCGGTACGACAACTCCTCGATCGAAATAGCCTCAGGCTCCGCAACAGCCAAGCCTCACAGCTTTCAGGAGGTAAAGCTGGTGGCATACAATGCGCTCAAAAACGAGTCGGTGGAGTTTACCGTCAAGCACGGTCGCCCCAAGATGGCACCGGAGTACCTCACCGAGTACAACCTGGCACCTGTCTCCGGCTACGATCAGTCAAAAGCACTGACCGATGACCAGATCGCCAACCTCGCCTTTGCCACCTCACACAACAATGACAAGAGCGGGTACTTCAACCCCTTCCACAGTGTGCAGCAGCTCAAAGAGCTGACCATCGGTGGAAAGCAGTACCGCATGGCTAAGGACGGATGGGACTGGGCAAACTTCATCCCTTCCAGCCAGGTAAGGGGCAATAGCAAGTTTTTCTTTGTCGGCAAAACTGCCCAAGACGTCAAGGGGACACGTGAGGTGATCCGATACCTGCCGTGGAGTAAGGCCTTGAGTCCAAGATCCTTCTATCTGGATACCAAAGCGGACTACAAGACCTCCGCTGACAAGCTGACAACCTATGCTCTGCGCTTCAAGAATGATAAGAAATTTGGCAACCTTGAGCAGGTAGCCGTCAAGTACGAGTGGGTAGACTCCTCATCAGCGGACCAAAAGACTTTGCTTACCCCCACTGCGGATGCCAACACCACCGCACTCAAGGTCACCTTCAGGTACCTGGGCGAAAACTGGAACGGCGAAGTCGAGAGCATTGCCAACGATGACTTCTGGAGCAAGGACAACGCCTCCGATGTTTCCCGAATCTTCCCACTGGTGGGCTATCAGCAGCAGAGTAGCTTTAGGAATAGAGGTGTATTGGGCCGCTACATTTCGGTAGCGACACAGGACGAATATAAAGATGACGCTACTATGCCTTTCTATATCTCCTATGCTAAAATGGCAGACGTTAACTACGTGGATGGTACAACAACGGATTATTCTTCCGGGGGCTGGTGGGTCACCAAAGCGACCAATGCGGTGGACGGATTGACTCTGTTCTACCCGATCCGCCTCTTTGAGAACGAGTAATCACACTCAGTGACGAGCCGACCCCACCAGGGGTCGCCAAATGGTCCAAACCAATGGCGACCCCTAGTGGGGTCGTTTTATTTATTGAGGGCTATCGCTCTTCCCGGGGTCTTCGGCGCTTCGCGCCTCGACCGCCGGGGCTATTCTTTTTTTTGTTTGTACGAAGATCGGGAAAGTGTGGGCACATTTCATTATGTTTGCATGGAGTGGCCCTCATGGTGCGATGAGCGGTGCTCTGATCTTTTGTGCGTACCTAATAAAGAAAAAGAGATACTTTGAGTACCGAGCTATTACTTCTCTATGGATCCATCTTGGCAGTGGTGGGTATTGTCCTGAGCAAGGCGAGTTTTCGCTTTGGACTGCCTACGCTGTTGTTGTTTTTGGGGGTGGGGATGTTGGCCGGCAGTCTGGGTCACATTGAGTTTAATAGTCCGGAGACGGCTCAGACGGTAGGGATCATTGCGCTGACCGTGATTCTTTTTTCGGGTGGCTTGGACACGAGGTTGTCCGATGTGCGTCCGGTGATGGTTCCGGGTACGTTGTTGGCTACGGTGGGTGTGCTGTTGACGGCTTTGCTGACCGGTACGTTCATCTACTTTTTGTTTCAGGCCATTGGTCATGTGTCGCTTACTTTTCCGCAGTCGTTGCTCTGTGCGGCGGTGATGTCCTCTACGGACAGTGCCTCTGTCTTTAGTATCCTGCGCTCGAGAAATGTCCACTTGCGTCATAATCTAAAGCCGTTGCTGGAGTTTGAGTCCGGCTCCAATGACCCTATGGCGTACATGCTCACGGTGATTCTGGTGTCCATGATCCAGACGGGCAACCTCTCGATAGCGCATGGCGTCTTGATGCTCTTGATGCAGCTGGCTCTGGGTGTGATCCTGGGGCTGGCGTTTGGTCTGGCGACGGCGTGGTTTATCAACAAGGTGAACCTTCCGGCCGGAGCTCTCTACCCCATCCTGCTGTTGGCCTTGGCTTGTTTTGCTTTTTCGGTCACGTCTCGGCTGGGGGGCAACGGCTACTTGGCGGTCTATCTGACCGGTCTGGTGGTGGGGAATAGCAAGGTGGTGCACAAAAAGAGTATTGAGCGCTTCTTTGATGGGTTTCAGTGGTTGTGCCAGCTCATCATGTTCTTGGCACTTGGTCTCTTGGTGAATGTCAACGACCTAGGGTTGGTGGTTGTTCCGGCACTGCTGATAGCGTTTTTCCTACTTCTTTTTGGCCGTCCTCTGTCGGTGGTCTTGACGATGATCCCTTTTTGGCAAAAGTTTGGTACCAAGTCTGTCGCCTACGTGAGCTGGGTGGGGTTGCGAGGAGCTGTGCCTATCATCTTTGCCTGCTATCCTTGGGTGGCGGGTCTTGAGCATGCGCAGTTGTTTTTCAACCTGGTGTTTTTCATCACCCTCTTTTCGCTGATCATTCAGGGGTCCACGGTCAGTGTGATGGCCGAGAAGCTGGGGCTGATCGATGAGGATGTGCGCAAAAAGGTCTTTTCGGAGGTGGACCTCCCGGAGCAGATCAAGAGTACGATCTCGGAGATGATCGTGAGTGCCGGCATGATCGAGCGAAGTAATAAGCTGAAGGACCTGCCTATCCCGGATCATACGCTTGCGATCCTGGTGCAGCGTGATGGACACTTCTTCATCCCACGCGGTAGCACGGTGTTGGAGGTGGACGACCATGTGCTGGTAATCTCGGACGATGAGGATGCACTGGTGCAGGCGTATGAGGAGCTGGGGGTACATAGCTACTCACTGGGCGACAATGACCTTTTGTGAATGACTTTTTTTTATAAACGAGTGGTGCGACAGACAATGGCAGACACAGTACGTTTTGACAAGATGCATGGGCTGGGAAATGACTATATCTACATCAATGCCGATCGGTATCCTATCCGTGATCTCGAGGCGTTTGCACGTCGATACAGCGATCGGAGGTTTGGGATCGGTGGCGATGGTGTGGTGACCTACGGTCGAGAGGGTGGGGAGGTGTACAAGATGCGGATCTTCAATATCGATGGATCCGAGGGTCAGATGTGTGGCAATGCGATACGGTGTGTGGCCAAACTACTGTATGAGGAGGGGTTGGATCGCACCAATCCTCTGCGTATCGATACGGCATCGGGGCTGAAGGTCCTCCATCTGGTGACGGACGAAAAGGACCGTGTCAGCTCCGTCCGAGTGGATATGGGGCGACCGGTGCTCCTAGAGCGCGAGCTGAGTGTGGCTGTGGAGGGTGCCACCTATACCGGTATGCAGGTGAGTATGGGCAACCCTCACTTTGTCACCTTTTTGGACCAAGATCCGATGCAGTACCCCCTCGAACACTTTGGACCCCTAGTGGAGCGACACAGCCACTTCCCGGATCGAGTCAACTTCGAGATCGTCCGTGTGGAGGATCGTCACCACTTGTCCATGCGGGTGTATGAGCGAGGCTCGGGGCTCACGCTGGCCTGTGGGACCGGTGCCTGTGCCACTGCTGTGGCCGCTCTGGAGTCGGGGCTGGTGGAGAGTCCTGTGGAGATACGGATGCCGGGTGGTGCGCTGAGTATTGAGTGGAACGGTGACCCGATGGACTCGGTATTCATGACCGGGCCGGCCACTTGGGTCTATGCGGGGCAGGTGACGGGAGACTTTTTGGGGTGATAGGTGCGTGAACTTGCTTCCCCCGATTTGATACAATCAAGAGACGACACATAGTATAGGATATGAAAAAGATCAATACCAACTTTCAGCAACTCCGAGATAGCTACCTTTTTGCCGAAGTAAACCACCGAGTGCAGGATTACCTGCGTGAGTGCCCCGAGGCCCGACTGATCCGCATGGGGATCGGCGATGTGACTCTACCTCTGCCCAAAGCGGTGCTGGAGGCAATGCATGAGGCGGTAGATGATGAGGGCAGTGCCACCACGCTGCATGGCTATGGTCCGGAGCAGGGCTACGACTTTTTGCGTGAGGCGATCGTGGAGCACGACTACCAAGCCTTGGGCGTGGAGCTGAATAAGGACGAAGTATTCGTGAGCGACGGAGCCAAAAGTGATACGGCCAATATCGTGGACCTATTTGGCAACGATGTACGGCTGGCCATCACGGATCCGGTCTACCCGGTCTATATCGACTCCAACGTCATTGCCGGACGCACGGGCCGGCTGATGGAGGACGGACGCTGGAGCGGAATCACCTACTTGGACTGCAATCGTGAGAATGGATTTGTGCCCAAGCTGCCGGCCGCTCCGGTGGATGTCATCTACCTCTGCCTGCCCAACAACCCCACCGGTACCACGCTCACTCGCGACCAGTTGCAGGAGTGGGTCGACTATGCTCGGTCAGTGGACGCCATCATACTATACGATGGTGCGTACGAGGCTTTTGTGCGCGAGTCGGACGTGCCACGCAGCATCTATGAGCTACCCGGTGCCAAGTCGTGTGCCATAGAGTTTAGGAGCTACTCCAAGACAGCCGGCTTTACCGGCGTGCGCTGTGGCTATACCGTGGTGCCGATGGACCTGAAGGTCGGCAACGTGTCACTCAACGCCATGTGGCGAAGGAGACAGACCACCAAGTTCAATGGCGCATCCTACATCAGCCAGCGAGGAGCGGCCGCTATCTACACGTCGGAAGGACGACAAGAGGTACGCCAAAATATCGACTACTACCTCCAAAACGCCACTACGATACGCGAGGCTTTTCTGAAAGTGGGCTACGAGGTCTTTGGGGGTATCAACAGCCCGTACATCTGGGTCAAGACACCGGAGGCCTACCCTCAGAGTTGGGACTTTTTTGAGTACCTGATGCGCGAAAAGCAGGTGATTGGCACCCCTGGTGTGGGTTTTGGTAAGCAAGGTGAGGGGTACTTCCGCTTCTCCGCCTTTGGGACCACGGAGGCGACGAAAGCCGCGATGGCTCGTATCCTGGAGTAAGCGCATTGCCTCCGTCCGGCATCTCCTTCATTGTGCTGCCTGGCTCTCTGAGAGCGTCGTGTACGACAGCCTGGCTCGGTATGTTTGGCTATTTGAAAATATGGTTATCTTTGTTTGGATGACTTGGACAAGTCACTCCGACACACACTAGACCCCAATGGATATGAGACTACTACTGATCAGCAACTCCGCCTCACCGGGCGAGAAATATCTGGAAAAAGCCGGCGCAGACCTGGCCAACCTCCTCAAGGATGCCAAAGACAATGTCCTCCTGATCCCCTATGCCGCCGTCACCTACTCCTTTGACGAGTATGTGCGTCGAGTGAATGAAGCTCTGAGCCCCTATGATGTGGTAGTCCGAGGCGTGCATGAGGCGAGTGACCCCATCCAAGCGGTAGAGGAGGCCAGTGCCATACTGGTGGGAGGTGGCAATACTTGGCAACTCACACGTATGGTACAGGAGCAAGGGCTCATCGATGTGATACGCAAGCGGGTGCTTGACGGGGTCCCCTACTCAGGCTGGAGTGCGGGTAGCAACATTGCCTGCCCCACGCTGTCCACCACCAACGACATGCCCATCACAGAGCCGATGAGCTTTCACACCCTCAGGCTTGTGCCGTTTCAGATCAACCCCCACTACCTCGATGCGCACCCATCCAACCACGGAGGAGAGACTCGTGAGATGAGGATCCAGGAGTACATTATCGCCAACCCAACCACCTATGTCGTGGGGCTGCGCGAAGGTAGTCGTCTGCTCGTCGAGGGGGACAAGATGACCCTACTGGGAGCCAACCCCATGAGACTCTTTCACAATGGGGAGCAACCACGAGAGATTGAACCCGGGGCTGATGTCTCGTTTTTGCTCAATCCATAAGGTCCCAGGCTATGCACGAACAACCACTATCCCCCGACACCGCCACCCAGTACGACAAAGTGCTGGCCGAGTGCCAAGCCTTGTTTCGCAAAAAATTTGACGACTACGGAGCCTCCTGGCGTGTGATGCGCCCCACAGCTGTCACCGACCAGATATTCATCAAGGCGCAGAGGATCCGATCCATTCAAGAAAAGGGTCAGAGCCTTGTCCACGAGGGTATTCGGTGCGAATTTGTGGCGATTGTCAACTACGGCATCATGGGGCTTGTGCAGCTCGAGCACGGCTACTCCACAGACCCTGAGCAGGATCACCAGATCCTACTCAAGTGGTACAACGAGTATGCAGGCAAGGCCCGGAGGCTCATGCTCTCCAAAAATCACGACTACGGCGAGGCGTGGCGTACCATGCGTATCTCCTCCCTCACCGACATCATCCTCCAAAAGATCTACCGCACCAAGCAGATCGAGGACAATCGTGGGGCTGTCAGCGTCAGCGAAGGGATAGATGCCAACTACCTGGATATGATCAACTATGCGGCATTCGCCATAATCCGCTTGGACGAAGGTGCCGCCGAAGACTGATGACCTCGGGGATGAGACAAAATAGGACCCTTACCTACTGTGTACGACTAGCGCAGTACCTGGTTGGTACGGTGTTTGTACTCTCCGGACTCCTCAAGGGGATCGACCCTGTGGGGACCTCTTTCAAGATCGGTGAGTATGCCACAGCTTTTGGCATCCCACTCCCCGAGCAAGTGGCCCTGGTAGCGGCTGTCGCACTCAATCTCATCGAGACACTGCTGGGCGTGTGTATCCTGGGCGGTGTACGGAGACGACTTGCCTCACTGGCGATGCTCCTACTCATGCTCCCCCTGACCGCTCTGACCCTATACATAGTCATCGCCAATCCCGTGGCGGACTGTGGTTGCTTCGGTGATGCCATCAAGATCAGCAACCATGCCACGTTTTGGAAAAACGTGGTACTCCTCCTCGCCACACTCCTCCTATTCCTCTTCCCAACCCATCTCCACAGAGCGGTACCCGAGAACCGGAGCACAGCTGTCCTATGCGTGGCAGTACTGTTGATCAGCTACTTCAATATCTACCCCATCCTTCACCTCCCGGTCATCGACTTTAGGCCCTACAAGGTCGGTACAGACCTCGCTTCAGCAACCGGAACGGACGGTGTGTACGACTACCGATTTGTCTACACCAAGGATGGCGAGGAGCGGATTTTTGACTTGGACGAAGTGGCCGAGCTCGACAGCACCTGGCTATTTGTCCGCGACTCCATCACCACTGTGCGCCCACCGCAGGAGTCCCCCGTTGCCGACTTTTTGCTCCTGGATCGTGACGGCACCCCCGTGACCGACATGCTCACCACCCCACCGGCACGCGCGCTCCTCTATATCACTACCGATCTCCTCCGGCTGAGTGACCAAGACATCTCCTATGCACTTAGCTTGCAGACGCAGACCGGAGAACCGGTCACTATCGTCATGTCCAATTCATTTGGCGACCTCTCGACGCAGAGCAATAGGGTCGCACCCTTTGGACGAATCCTCTACCTTGACCGCACCGCTGCCACCACTGTCATCCGGGCCAATCCCGGGCTGCTCGTATTGGATCAAGGCAAGATCGTCCGAAAAACCGCCGCACGAGACCTCCCGCAGCTGCTCAAGCAAGCGACATTCAGGGCCAACCCCTATACCCCTGAGACCTCGGACGAACTGCTATACCGACGGGGGCTGACCTTTGGGCCCATACTTGCGGGACTGCTCCTGCTACTGATCATGGGCATATACTACCGTAAGGAATCACACGAATCATAACGTACTACGACTAATCATTTCAATAATAATAACCATACATTTAAGACCCTAAAGACATGAGAAAAAATGTAGTTGCAGGTAACTGGAAAATGAATACCACCCCCACTGAGGGTATCCGGCTGGCCGGCCAAGTCAAGCAAGAGCTTGCCACCATCACCCCCAAGTGTCGCGTCATCCTAGGCGTGCCCTTTACGCACCTAGTGGGTGTGGTGGAGGCCGTCAAGGGATCTGATATCCTTGTCGCCGCCGAAGACTGTGCGAGCGAAGCCAAGGGCGCCTACACCGGTGAAGTGTCCGCTGAAATGGTGGCTGACACGGGTGCCAAGCTCGTCATCCTCGGGCACAGCGAACGACGTGCCTACTTTGGCGAGGACTCCGATATCCTCAAGAAAAAAGTTCGCCTCGCACTCGACAATGGGCTGGAAGTGATCTTTTGCATCGGTGAAAAGCTGGAGGAGCGCGAAGCCGGACACCACTTTGCTGTTGTCGAAAAGCAAGTGAAAGAAGCACTCTTTGACCTCAGCGAGCAGGACTTTGGCAAAATAACCCTTGCCTACGAACCCGTATGGGCCATTGGTACCGGCAAGACGGCCACCAGTGACCAAGCTCAGGAGATCCATGCACACATCCGCAAAGTGGTAGCCGACAAGTATGGTGCCAAGGTTGCTGATGAGACGACCATCCTGTATGGTGGAAGCTGCAATGCGGGCAACGCTGCCGAGCTATTTGCAAAGCCTGACGTAGATGGTGGATTGATCGGTGGTGCCTCTCTATCGGCAGAGAAGTTCCTACCAATCATCAAGGCCTTCTGCTAAAAAAAACAGCCCCTATCGGAGCCCCCTTTCCCTAGGGCTCTACATCCGTGGATCATCCGCGGCTCTCAAAATGAGGAGGTGCCAAAACCCTTGGCACCTCCTCATTGCATGGGCGTATCCTAAAACTTCTTAAAAAAGTATATTCTTCTTGAGGGTGAGCAATTTATTTTCGGAAAAAACAGTATCTTTTCAGAGGATTTGGAGTCGATCCATGTCCGTATCCTAATTTTTTACTGTTGTACCAATAAGAGAAGGTCATGTATGATGAGTTGTAGAGGTTACTTTGTCAGGCAGGATCTAGAGGTGTTTGGCCATATTCGGCGGTCAGTTGCCTCCATTTTCCTAATTTTACTCACCGGTGTCCTCCCCTCCTGCAAGGATCGAGGAAGTGAGTTTGATGTCCCCGACCGGGGTATTACTGTAGGTGATGGCGTTTTGCGTGGGGTCACTCATCTGTACGGCATGGATATCAATCTATCCACCGCCATGCTCAAACGGCAAAACGACTACAAGATCGCTGAATCTGTGCCGTACCGATATACGTACGAGTACACAGCTCTGGACAAGAGCCAAAAGGAGATGGAGGTAAGTGGTCACATAGCCGGTGACAAGGAGGTGAATGCTGAGTACTATACGCTGACTCTTTTTGAAAAAACCATCGGTTACGACGAGGTGAAAAAAGATATGGTCGGGAAGGGGTTTGTCCTCACCTTTCATGTCGCTACAACGCCGGGTTCCGCTCTCACACCTATGACCTACAAGGGTAGTGCACAGGTGGAGCCAGGTACTTTTCATGCCTACTACAGCTCGCTGTACGATACCTCCAAGGGGCGAAACCGTGAGGTGCAATGCATGGAGGGAGAGCTGACAATCACCGCTGTCACCCCCACAGAGGTATCGCTCACCTACCGGATCCGGACGGGAAACAACAGTGAAATCACCGGAAAGTACTCCGGAGCCTATCGGACACTGGACAATAGATCCCCGTCCAGCCGAGAAGGCAAGGGGCTGAAGGTCTATGCCTACCGAGACAAGATCCATGTGAAGTCTGAGGCTTTTGATGGCAAAGGCAAGTATTTGGGCGGCGAAGACAAGCGGCACTATGCCTATACCCGTCTGAGCTCGGTGATCAACCTCGCCGCCGCAAAGGTCTTGACCCCAATGGATGCCAAGCGGGCGGGTGTCGAAGCTATCGACCTATTTCTGGTCGAAGATCCTGAGAATCAGGGAACCTACCTACTGACTCCTCCGATCAAACACCCCGTCCCGGCCATTGGCTACCCCAACAATAAAAAGGCCTTGGTCCCGATCGTCTTCCCGAACTATACCAAGTTCATGTCCGCTCCGGCCGGATTTAGTGACGAGGACTACCGCGATGCTGACAAGAAGGGCTTTTCGTTTGTGGTAGTGGATGAGGAGATTCGGATTACTTCGGGCGAAAAGAAGTTTATCCTCTTTCAGACCGCATCGGGCCAAAAGGGTGTGCTGCGGATCACCGGCTCGTTCCCGGCGGAGAATAAGCGTGAGCTTGTCTACAACTATGAAACGTTCAAGCAATACGACGAGGTGGATCGCCCCGGTGGTCTCATCGTGGACTACAAGTGTTTTGTGAGTCCGGTAGTCCCCAACATTGGCTAATCACAGAAGAAGCCACAATATCACTATTAGGCATAGAGTATGAGTAAATTGAGAAATCTGACATTTATCACCCTATTGATGATAGGGCTGCTGGGACTGTGTGGGTCGGTCCTTGCGCAAGAAGGCTCCGGCACCCTGACGGGGCGTGTGACCGACAATAGTGGCACCCCGATCTTCATGGCCACAGTCCGGGTAAAGGGTACCACGGTCGGTACATTTACGGACGAGCATGGAGACTATAGGATTGATCTCTCCGCCAAAAAATTCCCTGTGACACTTGTCTTTTCGTATGTCGGTAAACAGACTATCGAGAAAGAGGTCAAAGGACCGGGTAAGGTCAAGACCATCAAGCTCCAGGATGCAGACAATGTCTTGGAGGAGGTCGTGGCGACCGGTATGCGCGAGGTACAAAAGCACGAGATGGTGGGATCTGCCAAGGTGATCACCGCACGAGACCTCACACTCAAGGGATTTTCGACGGTCGACAAGCTACTGGACGGTATGGTGGCCGGGCTAAACAGTACTACCGTGACCGGAGCCCCTGGTAGTCGAGCCAAGATAACTATCCGTGGCGAAAACAGCCTGAGTGGCAACACTGAACCACTGTGGGTCATTGATGGGCTCCCCATGCTCACGGGGATTCCGCAGGTGAGTGGAGGCAACTATGCCGCCTCCATCATGCAGGACGGTATCGGCAACATTATGCCCGAGGATATTGAGAGCATCTCCATCCTCAAGGACGCTGCAGCGGCATCCATATATGGTGCCAGGGCGGCAAACGGTGTCATCGTCATCACGACCAAAAAGGGATTTAGGAGCAAGACTCAGATCAACTACAGTGGGACCGCCACTTTGAGTACCATGCCACACGTTGACCTGGGAATGATGTCCTCCGGCGAAAAACTCGACTACGAGAAAATGATCATCGACAACTTTGGTGTCGACCAGATGCAAAAAGCCGGACGGGGTGGACGATTGTATGGAAACTACCTGAAGGGATACCTGACCAAGGAGGAGTACATGCAACAGGAGGCTCTCCTCCGTGGACGAAACACCAACTGGCTGGATCAGATCTTTAGGACCGGCTTTTCGCACATCCACAATATCAACCTGCGTGGGGGTACGGAAGAGCTATCCTACTACACCTCCGCATCCTATACAGACCAGCAGGGAATCCTCCTTGCCAATAAGTATCGGAGCATGGGCTTTTTGGTAAACATGGACTACCGCCCAAGCGACAAATGGATCTTTTCGCTCAACCTCAACCTCAACAACAGGATCAATAAGAACCACGCATCGGCAGTGGACCCATTTAGGTACGCTATATTTGCCAACAAATACGAGGTTCCCGATGAGCCGGATCTCAGCTACCTACCTAATAACTTTACCAACGTCACCTCCGACATGCTGAAGTACAATACCTTCAACATGCTCAACGAGCTAAGACGCACTCGTCGGACTGAAAACGCACTGAACGCAGATGCAACCCTAAACATCCGATGGGAGCCGATAAAAGGACTCGCACTGCAAGCCCTTGCGCGGAAAGGAATCAGCCACTCAAAGGACATGACCGAGATACCGCCCAATACCTACACTTCCTATAGCGGTGAAGAACTGGCCAAGCTGATCTACCAGCAATTCCCGATATACCCCAAGCAGTACGACAATGGCGAGCTGAGAGAGGCCACAGCGCAGTCCGACAACTGGGCAGTACGCCTGCAGATAGACTACTCCAAGGCCATCAATGAGAACCATATCCTGACCCTCTTTGGTGCAGTTGAGGCTATGTCGAGAGAGTACAATGGATTTGGGTACAAATCTCCTGTGTACTACGATGACTACCGGATCACGGGACTGCCACAGTTCGATGGTACAAATCCCAGCTATGCGCAGTTGAAAAGTAGGCTCGAGGGACTGTACCACACCAATGATGGGCAAGAGCACTCCGTCTCTTTCATCGGATCGGCCATGTACAACCTGCTCCAGGATCGCTACATCTTCAGTATGAACCTCCGTGCAGATGGGGCAGACGTGATCGGAAACGTCAATAGGTATACTCCGCTCGGATCAATAGGAGTACGGTGGAATGTCCACAAAGAAAAGTGGTACAACATCCCCTTCTTGCGAGAGCTATCCATACGCACTTCAGGCGGACTCACCGGTAATATCGACCGAAGGGCCTATCCATTTTCCGTTATTCGCCTTGGTGGCAACACCTATATGGGCAACAGACTGGTAGAGGAACTGAGGTTTCCCAACCCCACTGTGAAGTGGGAACGCAAGAGGGACCTCGGTATGGCCGTGGAGAGCAATGTGCTCGATAAAGTATTTATCACAGCAGAGTACTACAACAACCGCACCACCGACATTTTGGACGAACTACCGGTAGCCCCATCCATCGGCCGACGGAGTGTCAAAGCCAATGGCGGAATTACCGAAAACAGTGGGTGGGAGCTTGACCTACGCGTAAAGTGGATCGATACCCCGGACCTGCTTTTCTCCACCAACTTCAATATCGCCCGCAATAAAAATAGGATCCTCAGATCGCAGCACAACTTTTCTTCATGGATCGATGCCACCAAGAACGGTCACTACCTAGGTGGTGTGGTGAACGTCGTAGGTCACGAAGTGGGAAGTATCTTTGGCTGGGACTATGCGGGTGTGAATCCCCTGACCGGCAACCCCACTTATTACATGAACGAAAGAGCGAAGCGAGAGTACGCTCACATGCTGGACGGCTGGGACACCTACTCCCCGGCAGATAAGGAAAAGTACCTCAACTACATTCGGGACTTCAATACGATCCCCGACGTAGTGGACTTTCTCAACCAACCGATGAATAGCTACAGTGATGAGCCATTTTTCACCTCATCCATGAAGTGGCTTGGGCGTGCCAACCCGATGTTCATCGGTGGATTTGGGACTTACCTAAAGTACAAGCAATTTGAGTTCACGACAAACTGGACCTACAAGATGGGGCACATTATCCCTCTCTTCAGCGACCTGCTCGATGCCCCCGGTGCTGGAGATCAGGGAACTGCCAACCTATCTGTCTCCAATACAAACCGTGAACGCAAGTATCTAGGTTTTTGGAAAAAAGCCGGTGATATCACCACTGTGCCACGATTCACGACCAATAGCACGGAGCAGTGGTCCTCCAACCATACCTCCGACAAGTATGCACCGGGTGACTTTTTACGGCTCAACGATCTCTCCCTTTCGTACCGCTTCACGCAGGCACAGCTGAGGTACACCAAGCTCTCTACCTTGAGGATGAGCCTCACCGCTCGCAATCTCTGCACTTTTACACGGTACAGAGGATTGGACGTGGCGACACAAGGGGCTTTCAACTACCCTGTCTCGCGAGAGTTTTCGTTCAAAATAACATTGGGAATCTGACCCTCTATAAGAAAGGTTGCAGAACACTATGAAAAGAACTATTCACACCGGCAAAGTATATACCAAGAGTCTTTTGCTCCTTGTCGCCCTTCTCCTATCCGGGGTGCTTTCAGGTTGTAAAGACTTCCTTACGATGACCCCACGAGGCGAAAAGGTACTTCGGACTGCCGAAGACTACCGAGATGTCCTGGGTAGCTTTTTGCGCATGATGAGCGTCCCCAATTGTCCGCAGTTTGCACCGTTGTTTGGAGTGGACAACTTTGCGATGCCCTACTTTAGATTGAGCACCCTGCTCAGTGTCTACTCGATGGAGATGCAACTCGACGACACCCAGGGATCGCGCTTTTACGATGCCAAGGCCAACGCCTACAACTCTCAGGGTCACGACTATCTAGCCTGGACTTCGTCCGATGACGAGGTCTGGATGTGGTACAACTCAATGCTTGGTCCGCTGAACCTCATCGTATCCGATATCGACAACATGATCATCACCGACCCCAATGTGCGCAATATGGTCATGGGCGAAGCATTGGTATGGCGTGCGTTCGGCTACTACAAGCTCCTACAGTACTACTCCCCCTATGAGGACAACCAGATGGGGGTACCTATGTTCTTGGACCCTACGGATGACGCCGGCAATGCCATGCCACCACGCCAAACTCAGAAAAAGGTCTTCCATCAGATCATCAAGGATCTAGAGACAGCCAACGAACTACTCGACAAGACAGCTCGACAGCCCTACAATTTTGCCTTACGCCGAGACTTTATCTATGCTTTCCTGGCAGATGTCTATTGGTACAAGGCCGACAGCGGGGCCAAAGAGTCCAGTGACTGGAGCAATGCCCTCTCGTATGCCCAAAAAGCGATGAAGGGAAGGACCCTTGTCAATACCTCGGAAAAGCTCTCCGATATCTTCGACATAGGCAGTGGCAAGACCGAGCGTATCTTTGAGAACGACGAGTTTTTTCTCCGCATTGCCGATGGAGCTAATGGACAGAAGATGAATTTCATAGAATCCTATGTCAAATCCACCACCAATGGCTATCTCGAGCCCGCCTTCAGAGATCTGTACACCGATGAGGATATCCGCAAAGCGGCCTACATCACCCCGGAGGGTCGACTGAAAAAATACAATCTGGCAAGTGTCTCCTCGTACTGGTCCGGATTCGGCGTCTATATGCCTTTCCGACTAGCCGATGCCTACCTGATCGCCGCAGAGGCTGCCGCACGACTTGGGCAGAAAGATCTATCTGCGGAGATATTGGGTCAGTTTGTCGCTGCTCGATACACCACCACGCATCCGGTGCCGACCAATATCGACGAACTCTTACGCGAGATCCGTACCGAACGCAAAAAGGAGTTTCTCGCAGAGATCGATGCAACTTGGATTGCCATGAAACGCTACCAAGAAGAGGTCACTCGTCTAGTGGGTGGAAAAGAATACCACCTAGATGGCAATGACTTTAGGTACAGCTTCCCGATCCCACGGTTTGAGCTGGATAAGAACAAGGCCATGACCCAAAACCCCGGCTGGAGGCGTAAATGATTCACGACACGATTACAAACATGAGACGAAATAAAGAACAAATGAGCGCAAATGCGCCAATCACCACACTGTTGCTTTCTGCATTGGGGCTGTTTGGCCTACTGTCTGGATGTACGCCCCGACAGGATGTGGTCTACGATACCTCTCGTACCAACCCCGATATCATAGACTCCATTGTCCTCAAGCCCTCCAACGACTATCTCATTGCCTCTCCCGACAACGAGGTGGATCTTACTCCCGTCTGCTACTATACACGGTTGGGCAAGAAGTACATTATCCCTCTCGATAATATCTCGGACGAGGACTTCGTTTGGCGTGACGAAGCCGGCAACACAGTTTCGCGCCACTACATAGCCAAGGATCCGGCTCTTGCCGGGCAGGACAGGACCTTCACGGTGACCATGAAAGGCGGGAAAAAGCTACAGTCTGCCCCGGCCACCATACACATTGTTGCACCGACCAAGAGTCCGGAGCGTGTGGTCATCCCGATCGTTTTTCACCTGATTCAGACCTACAAGGAGGTGACAGAGTCCGGCATACACTATGAGTATGGGGTCTTCACCAAGCAGCTCGACAAGCTCAATCGTGTTTTTGCCAATACAGTGGTCAAGACAGCGACCGGTGTCGATGCACGCATACAGTTTGTCCCGGCAGTGTACGATCCCAATGGCGAAAAGATGGTAGAGCCGGGGCTCAATAGAGTCCTCTCTCAGTACCACATAGCTACTGATCAGATCAGGGACAAGGATCTGCCCGGAATTTTTGAGAAAATCATCGCCGATGCACCCAATGTCGACTGGCCATCAGAGGATTATCTCAATGTATGGCTGGTGTCAGAGGCCTCGGACAATATCAAAGCTTTTGGCAAAGCGGTGCTGGAAAAAAGGATTGCCCCCAAGTACCTCATACAAGGGGCTACCACTGATGGTATGCCCGGAGGTATCGAGGCTGCTCCTCTGGCGGAGGGGCAAAGCCCGGAGCTGTACCAAAAGGGGATCCCCTTCCTAGCCCAGGACATCCTACCTTCCTACAAAAAGGGGGAGAGCAGTACCAATGAGTTCATCTACTACATCGGACGCTACCTAGGGCTAAAGCCCACCCCCGATGATGACCTAAAGCTCACCGTCAGCTACAGTCCGGGCGACAACTCGTTTTACCTCAGCAACAACACGGATGTCAAGGAGACGGAGACCAACTTCTTCCGCTCCACCAACATTATGGACGACCGTCATGGGTTGCATGTCAGCATCTCTCAGGATCAGGTGCCGATCATGCACTGGACGCTCCAAAACGTTGTCGGACGTCAAGCGTGGCGTTCAACCAAGGCTCTGACCGGACACTGAGCCGGTCGGCCACTGGAGTCAAAACTCCAGTTCCAAGCCGATCATCAGCTCCTCCGGGGCAAGGCGAAGTCCGATCCCGTTACTTCCGACACCGGGTTCCTCACCCATAAAGTAGTTGTGCCTATAGCCTACAAAGCCCATACGCAAGCAGAGGCAAAGCCCATCGGTGAGGTCAATGCAAGCCCCGGGGCGTAGCCCCACTTCGAAGCCATTGCGACGCTCGGTGCTATCGTTGCGTCGCTCGCTTGAGAAGTTGAATCCCACACCGCCGTCCACAAAGAGATTGAACGGCAACCGATGTAGATAGTAATAGCGGACAAAAGGCGAGAACTTGAATGCGTTCCCAACAGCCTTTTGTCCGCTTACTGTGTTTATCCCCTGTTCGTGCTCATAGCCTAGGAGGATCCCTACTCCCCAGTCCTCGCTAAATAGGTACCCTACTTCGGGGCATAGGGTTATGGCTAGAGACTTCTCTTCCGGCTCGGCCCAAAAAAACATTGCTCCTCCCACAATGCATCGCCCTCTGTGGTCATGCTCATAGTGGACGAGGTGGTGGACTATATGGTCGGCTGGACGCTGCTCCGCTCCGACTTTCTGAGCCCGGGCACCACTTATACTCACACATGCCACAATAGTGGCAAATAATACGGCTATACGCTTTTTCATCCGGATCTTCATTGCTATGGTGACTATACTGAGAGAGACGATGTGCGCCCTTAGGGTCCTTGAGACCGCACGCACAGGTCGCACTCCCTTTTACGTAGCCAAAGTTCGTCAGATCCACCTAGGCTGTCAATACCTAAAAGTGGGGGTTTTCTCCACCGTTTTTGATACAAAATGCCCAAAATGAGACCATTGGCCAAGGTTCCATTTTGGGCAAAGTGGGTGTACTACGACCGAGGATAGTCGGTGGAGTGCTAGTACTCGCTCTTTGGTGAGGCGGAGTAGTGACCCCAGGAGTCACGATCCATCTTGCGGTAGTTGATGGCTTCGGCGATGTGTCGGGCCAGCACCATCTCGCTGGCGTCCAGGTCTGCAATCGTCCGTGCGACCTTTAGGATGCGGTCATAGGCTCTGGCGGAGAGGGCAAAGCGCTCCATGGCGAGCTTGAGCTGTTGCATACCCAGAGGCTCTACATGTACAAATCGGTGCATCAGATTCGGAGTCATTTGGGCATTGGTATGGATGCCGGGACAGTCCCTGAACCTCACCTCCTGTATTTTGCGAGCCTGTATCACACGTTCCCGGATGGTGGCACTGCTCTCGGAGGGGGCTTTTTGGGCGAGAGCGTCAAATGGCACCGGCGTGATCTCGCACTGGATGTCGATCCTGTCCAGCAACGGACCGGAGATACGCCCCAGATAGGAGGTGATCATGCCCGGGCTACAGGTGCACTGCTTGTAGGGGTTATTGTAGTTGCCACAGGGGCAGGGGTTCATCGAGGCCACGAGCATGAAAGAGGCTGGGTAGTTGACCGTTTTGCGCGCTCTGGAGATAGTGATGTTGCGGTCCTCCAGTGGCTGCCGAAGCACCTCCAGTACATTGCGCTGAAACTCAGGCAACTCGTCCAAAAACAACACTCCGTTGTGGGCCAGAGAGATCTCTCCCGGCTTGGGGTAGGAGCCACCACCGACCAGTGCGACATTGGAGGTGCTGTGGTGGGGGGACCGGAAGGGGCGCACCTGCATGAGCCCCGAGTTGGGCGGGAGTACGCCGGCCACGGAGTGTATCATCGTCGTCTCCATCGACTCCTCTTTGGTAAAGGGGGGAAGGATTGTCGGCATACGCTTGGCCATCATTGACTTGCCACTGCCCGGTGGGCCGACCATGATGATGTTGTGCATACCGGCTGCAGCGATCTCCATGGCTCGCTTCACCACCTCCTGCCCTTTCACGTCGGCAAAGTCGGGCATGCCGATCGTGGGGAGTGGCTCCAAATCCGGATCGAGATACCGGACCTGCTCCAGTGCGTTGTCGTCGCCCTTGATGTAGTCGATGACATTGCGGAGTTTTCGGGCCGCATAGATGGTCAGCCCCTCCACCACAGATGCCTCGCGTGCATTTTCGTACGGGACGATCATTGCCTCATACATGCCCTCACGTGCCGCCTGTATCGCCATCGGCAGGATGCCGTGTATGGGCCGAATAGTGCCATCTAGCGACAGCTCGCCCATGATCATGGTACGACTCAGGCGCTCCGACTCGATCCGCTCGTTGAGGACCGTGAGTGCCACAGCCAGAGGCAGGTCATAGGCCGACCCCTCTTTCCGGATATCAGCCGGTGCCAGGTTGATGATGTACCTCATGTTTTGGTACGTGTATCCACTCTCCTCCATGGCGGCTTGGACCCGCATTTGGCTCTCCTTCACGGCAGTATCCGGCAGGCCGACGAGCGAAAAGCGTGCACCGCGTGAGGCTTGTGCCTCTATCGTCACGGTGGTGGCGTGTATCCCCGATACGGCCGAGGCATATACTTTTACGAGGAGGGCTCCGGAGTCACCGGAGGGGGCATTGTCGATGATATCCATCATAGTAGGCGGTCGGTCACTTAGGGGGTTCGTGAGGCTTTTAGGAAAAAGAGCAAGCTGTCGGCATCATGTCCACGGTGCTTGATTTGCCCAAGTGAGTCGACAACCATATAGGTTGGCAACCACTCTGCACGGAGACGCTGTGCCTCCTCGGTGGCCGCACCCAGGCTGTCGACCACTGTATAGGTGCGTCCACGACCGGGGAGTGCTTTTTGCCAATATGGAGGGATGCTGTCCGCCAGTGGCAGTACAAAGTAGTTGACCTTGGAGAGGCTGTCCAGTGCGTGCAAAAAGGTGGTGTCGCCCTCCGATAGGCGAGCCCCATCGAGCAGACAAGCGACCAGTAGGGAGTCTTTGCGGATCACCTCTCCCAGCGTCCGAGCCTTGCCCTTGCGGTCCTTCACCGCCAGGTAGTGGGGAAACGAGTAGCTGTAGGAGATTTCTCCGTACCCCTCTCGTCCGAGGAGCTCCAGGTAGGTGCGTTGGTTGAGGGCACTCCGGTTGTATTGGTTCATCAGCTCCGGTGTCTTGCCAAATCTGTCTATAGCACCCAGTGTCTCCAGTAGGCCGATAGGCCGGTCTCCCTCCTCCTCCAGAAGATCCAGTAGCTCCATGGAGAGGGTGTCTCGCTCTTGGGTGAGGTGGTACCACTCCTCCAGGCGAGGTGTGTGTGTGGTGCCTTTCAGCTTGAACTTGGGGGCCAGCGTGACGGAGAGGTCCACCGAGTCGGGGATCAGCGGCAGTATGATGCGGTCCAGCGAATCCGTGAGGAGAAAAAGGTCCACCGAGTCTCGCACGTACTCCAGCCGTGTGGTCTCACCGGCTAGGATCGTATCTTTGGCCACACTGTTGGTGCCGTAGGTATAGAGATAGAGCACTTCGGCGGGGTGGTTACCCGGCCGGATGACCAGCGAGAGGGTCTCTCCACCGGATTTGTGGCCACAACCACACAGGGTGAGTACCAGTGCGCAGAGGGCTAGGAGTAGTCTTTTGGGTTGTGTCATGGTTAGGGTTGATCGGCTGTGTGCGTGGTGATGAGGTCGTAGATCAGTCCGCACTCTCGTGTGGAGAGATCGTACCTCTCGAGGTACTTGAGTAGCGCCATCAGCTTCGATCGGTCGTTGTCCGTACTGTCGTACCACTCTTGGAGAGTACGTAGCCCTTGGGCTCGCTCCCCCACAGCCAGGAGGATGGTTCCGGCCAGCCCCTGGGCCTCTCCAAGCGACGAGATCATCTTGACGGCCTCAGTGGCACGACCCGCCGCCAGCAGTGTCTTGCACAGTAGGTATCGGGCCTCGGCCTGCCGGCCCAGCTCGTCGGAGAGGTAGTCGACCTTGTAAGCTGTCGCTATGGCCTCCTCGTACAGTCCCTCACTCCCCATCAGCCGGAGGAGCTCTAGGCTCAGCTCGTAGTCCTCGGCCGGAGTCAGGGTCATCGTATCGGCATACTCTCGGAGGAGTGTCATAGCCGAGCGATCGCCACCACACTCCCGTAGCAGTTTGGCCTTGCTCTTGATTGTTGTCATCGTGGGACCCTCCAGGTCAATCGCCTTGTCGAGTGCGGAGAGTGCTTCGCGCTGCTGCCCGGCACGGATATTGGCGACAGCGATCAGTCGCCAGCCTGTGGCACTCTCTGCCCCATACTCTCGGATCATTCGGGCATAGGTGTAGGCGGCTGCCGTGTAGTCGCGTTGCTTCGTCAGTCGTTTTGCCAGTCGCTCATACACCTCCTCGCTGAATAGGTGCGTCACCTGCGTCAAGGCACCATCCGGCACATAGGGCTTGGGAGCAAAGATATTCCGAAACGACTTTTTGCGCTCAAATAGGGTGTAAAAGCGGTAGGCACCAAATACAAAGTCCCGCATCCCTCTCCGCAGATCCTTGACTTGAAAGGCCGGTGCGCCCCCCTCTATCGGCATACCTATGCGGCGCATCTGATCCTCGACCTGTCGCCAGTTGACCTCCATGGCATAGAGGTAGCGATCCGAGGAGATGATCTCGCGGTTCTGAAACGCCAAGTCACTCATGGCATCCATCGCGGCCACACTCTCAGGGTCTAGGCTCGGATGCTCGGTGTCATAGGGCAAGAACCAATTCACCGGTTTCTGAAAAAAACGACCCCGACCCATCATCGACGTCATGTGGTACTCCAGGTCATGCTCCAGATAGTCGGCCTGAGTGAGCTTGTCCATGAATTCGGCCAGCATTCCCCCCTCCGCACTATTCTCTGGATCCTCCATCATCTTGCGCTGCAGAGCCTCCATCTGCTCGGCCAGGTCGGCACCTGAGGACTCTCCGAGTGCCCCTACCATGTCGTTCAGCTTGGGCAACAATTGCGACCGAAACACCTTGTGGTCCTCCTCCGTTCGGTAGCAGTTGTGCAGCTCCAGTGTGGCGAGCAGGATGGCTTCGTGGAGCGACGGGTCGCTCATCACGGCTTGGTGGGCCTGCTCCACAAAGTCCGGCATGGTCGTCTCGATCAGATCCTGATACAGACGAGCGAGGAGCAACAAAGCCGGCACCGAGGCCCCCTGTACCATAGGCGAGTCACTCTGCCGACTGCCGACAAAGAGCAACCTCACTTTGCGGGGGTCAAAAGCCAGGGCGCACCCCACCAGCAGTGCCGAGGCCACCACTCGACCCACCTGTGGAGAGGTGGGGTCCTCTAGTAGCTCACTCAGCACTCGCTCCTCCTCCTCGGTCAGGTCGTCACACGTCCAGATTAGGTCAAATAGGTCCTCCAGTAGGTTGTAGTACACCTCGTCGTGCGCCGTCTGTCGGACCAACTCCCGCACCACCTCTATCGAGGCACCCTCTCCCCCCAAACCACGGATCCGCAGGGTCTCCCGAACCGTGTTTCGTAGATTGGATGGATCACGCCACGCCACTCGTTCACTCTGGCACAGATTGGCGAGGACGACCAAGCGCGACCCTATATTGGCCAGTATCGTAGGCCGTTCCGGATCCTCGGCTCCTCGGGCATAGTAGCTCATCAGTAGCCGGTAGGTCTCATTCAGCTCCGCCAGTCGCTCATCGTCCGTCGGCAGACTCTCCGCCAGTGTTGCCATCGCCGACCGGTATCTGCCCCGACCGATTCCGGCAAGTATTTTGTCGTACGCCTCCCACAAGGGACCATTCTCAGCCGGCAATTCCGGACTGCTATAGCACACTTTTCCGGGTACGGGTATCATAGGGTGTTGCTCACTTTTTTGTAAAAAATACTTGGGTCACCGCACTTTGGTACTCATCACCTCCAGTGGATCCACCAGGATCAGGACACCGCAGGCGATCAGGAGCAGCCCCAGTACGACATAAAACAGTCGGGCGTACTGCAACCCCAGATACTTGCGCACCAGGGAGACTCCGCCGGACTCAAAAAACCAGCGACTGCCACGCAAGCCAACCACTACGGCCATCAATCCGGGCAAAAAAAACATCAGCACACCGGCTGCCTTCACCACCAGATCCGCTCGCATAGCCCACTACTCTTGCTTGTATAGGTAGGTGCGGTCGGTGACCGGTGGTAGATAGCGGAGCAGACGACGCTCCCCATCGGCACTCGGCTCGATACGCAGGCACACCACATCATCCGGCAGCAGCTCATCCACCACCTCAGGCCACTCCACAAAGCAGTACCGACCACTGTCGAGATACTCATTCAGCCCGATACGGTACGCATCCGCCAAGCCATCCAGTCGGTAGCAGTCAATATGGTAGACACTCTCACCGACCCTTTCGCCCAAGGTGCGGTACTCATTCACGATCGCAAAGGTGGGGCTGCTCGTCACCTCCTCGATCCCCAGTGACTCGCACAGTGCATTGATCAGGGTCGTCTTGCCGGCACCCATCGGTGCATCCAGTGCCCATACCGGACGATCACCCAGCAGGGTCAGCAGCCGGCGAGCCACATCCGGCGTCTCCGCCAAGGTGTACTCGATACAAAAGGGAGCTATCTCTTCTTTCATTCCTATATACAAACTTCTGTCCAAATAACGAATCCTCCCCGACACCGAGCGGAGAGTGACTCCGCCTTGTCTGCCCAAGCAAATATACACGAAATCATTGAGACCCATTTCCTGACCGTCCGGAGACCCTTGGGGGGTGCTACTACCCGTTGTCTCTCACTCAATCACTGATTGAGTGGGGCTGATGCCCCCACCTGGGGGCGCAAAACAGGTCGGCAAAAACGGCTTTTTCCCATCAAAAACACCCTGGAAAAAAGGACGATTTTCGGGTCCAAAAACGGCCCTTTTGGGAGCGTTGGTAATCAGATGGTTACAAGGGACCTTGGTTTTCACGGATAGAAGCAAAACTTTTCATGGATAGAAGCAAAACTTTTCACGGATAGAAGCGATCGCTTAGACGGATAGAAGAAAAAACCTGCCTCGACAGCCTCCCCAAAAAGAGACTGTTGCACGAAGGCGATCTGCGGCGTTGCTTTCGGAATTCGGCCTAGGTCACGTACGTGAGTACGCTCCCTTAGGCCGGGTAGGCCTTGGTGCCCTACGTGCACCTTGCCCTCATCCTCAGGCCTTGCATCTCATCCTTCGTGCAAAGTCTCAGCACATTTGCTTCAAATGTGCGAGAATGGCACTTCGTGCAACATTCCCCAAAAAGAAAGCTCCCGGAATATCCCCTCAATTCCGCAGCCTCGCGGGTATTGACTTCATGAAGGACACCAAGAGTCAGTATCCAAAGGAATGTTGAGTAGAGATTCTCCCGATTCTTTACTGCGGATAGCCTAGGCTCAGATTTGATGAACGCGGTAACACTTAGTGTAGTACCACTTTTATGCGACTACATCTAATCATAAACTATGCTAAAAAGCACACACTTACAAATGCAATGACTATATTTGGAAATAGATAATTAGTAACCAAATAAGACATATGCGTATGAAAAAGAAATTCTTTAACGCGAAAATCTATCGGAATAGCTCTGCAACTGAGATCATCGTGGAGAATGGTAAGATCACTCAGATCGGTACCAACCTTCCTAAGTGCGATGAGGAGATAGACCTCAATGGCAAGTTTGTACTGCCACCCTATGTAGATCCACACCTTCACCTAGACTACGTCTACACTGTCTCTGAGATGGAGGGGCTTGGAGCAGCTTCGGGTACACTCTTTGAGGCAATTGAAAACTGGCCAAAGTACAAGGCCACAATGACCATTGATGGCGTGAAACGACTGGCTCGTAAGGGTATTGAAGACGAGGTATCACAAGGGGTGCAATTTATTAGAGCACAGACCGATGTCACAGACCCTAAGTTTACTGGTTTCAAGGCCATCATGGAGCTCAAGGAGGAACTGAAAGATATTGTTGATATCCAGGTAGTAGCCTTCCCACAGAATGGAATGTACACTTACAAAGGTGGTAAGGAGCTAGTAGAAGAGGCTCTAAAGATGGGCGCCGATGTAATCGGTGGCATTCCACACTACGAGCCAGCACGTGAGTTTGGTGAGAAGTCTATCCATGACATTGTAGAGCTAGCCATGAAGTACAATGTACTCATCGATGTACACTGCGATGAGACGGACGACGTCATGGCACGTTTCGTAGAGATCCTCAATGCCCTTGTTTATTTTGAAGACTATGGTGAGAAGACCACCGCTAGTCACACCTGTTCCTTTGGTTCGGCAGATAACTCCTACGCCTATAGGATGTTTGATATGTTTAAGCGCAGCAAGATGAACTTCATCTCCTGTCCTACTGAGAATGCCTATCTACAGGGAAGACAAGACACTTATCCAAAGCGTCGTGGCCTTACTCGTGTCAAGGAGTTTATGGAAATGGGTATCAACGTAGCATTGGCACAAGACTCTATCAATGACCCTTGGTACCCACTTGGCAGTGGCAATATGATGAATATTCTTGATAATGCCATCCACCTCACACAATATGCTAGTCCAAAGGAGATAGAGAATGCCTTTGATATGATCACCTATAATGGTGCTAGGTGTCTGAATATTCACGACCAATACGGTATAGAGGTAGGCCGAGATGCCAACTTCATCGTACTGGATGGTGATAGTGCCTGGGATTGCATCCGCCGTCGTGTAGGTGTACTCGCTTCTGTACGAAAGGGCGAATTCCTATTCAAGAAAAAGCCAACTGAGTACGAGGTACCCTTCAAAATGTAAGATCGTCTACTACTGATATGAAAAAAGCTACCCTCAGGTATCGAGGGTAGCTTTTTTATTAGTCAAAGTCTCAGGTTTATCCGATACGTCGCAGTGTATGTTTGGCGAAGAAAGAGATGAGTATTCCAGGCACAGCCATAATCACAGCGTACCAAAGTAAGCTCAAAGCGCCGTAGCGGATCAATAGCAAGCCGGCAATCCAGGTAGTAATCATGATCGAGAGATTAAACATACAAGACTGTACCGACATCGCCACATCCTTGCCATGCTCCACCTGATTGCCCACAGCCGCTTGGAAAAGCGTCACGAGTGGACCAAAGGAGAGCCCCCACAAGAAGAAGGCAAAGTGCGAAATACCGACTGCCCCCTTAAAGAAGTAAAAGAGTAGCATAGCAACAGCAAGGAACGCAAACATCAGCACCGTCAGTTCCCTCAGGTAATGATCAATATACTTCGTAGCAATCACAATAGAGATAAGCGACCCGATACCAAAGGCCAGTAAGGCTATCTCTACTCCTCCACTAATACCAATCTTTCCCACCAATTGCGTAATATAGGTATAGACCCCATAATGCCCACAGACGCCAAGTAGTGTGAGAAGGATGATAAGCAAGATAGATTTATTCTTGAGCATCGCAAAAGGAGAAGTACTTGAAGTGAGCTTTTCACCAGGTGTTGAAGGTAGCATCACAAGCGATAGTAGAGCAATCAATGCCACCAATACCCCCAAGACAATAAACTCAATACGCCAGCCAAAGCGATCGCCAATAGAAGTCATCAGTGGCATCCCTAAGCTAATCCCGAGTGTATTACCAGCCATAATGATCGCCACAGCCCTACCTTGATGCCCCGGATCCACCAATCGCATACCGAAAGCCGCAATCATCGGCCACATTACGCCTGCACAGATGCCGCCGAGAAAACGTAGACACAAAATAACATAGTAGTTCTGAATAATCCCAGAGAATATATTACATACTGCAAAGCCCACCAGCAAAAGTAATAGTAAATTCTTGCGATTAAAGCCCACGGTAGCAGAGATAAGCGGAATACCGAAGATCGCCGATGCTAAAGCATACCAGCCCACCATACGGCCACCCTCCACCTCATTAATTCCTAAATCGCCCATGATCTGCTGCAACACTCCAGAAGGGAGTAACTCCGACAGAATTCCCACAAAGGTAACCGACGACATCAAGATCATCAAGACCCAAGGGAAAGTACCTATAGATTTCTTTTCTTGTACCATAGAATAAATGTTTAAAGGTTTCACCACCTCTTAAAGGTACCCATTTAGATTAATATAGGAAAAGAAAAATAGTAAGAAAATTCTTTTTACTGAAAGGCGTTGCTCGTTGGTGCGGAATCTAGGGATATCCCCCCTTTGTGTAGCTCTCCTCATTATTTGTGTACCTTTGCACAGATGTGCGTCATATACCGCACCGCAAGACACATAATCTCGTACACCCATGTCTTCAAAGCAATGATCAAGACAAATAACCGCTGGGGAGTGCTTCTCTGGCATACATTTTTGGCAGTGGTAATGATGCAGGCTTGTCGCTTGCTCTACTTTTTTTACAACCGAACCTTTTTCCCCGCAGTGGATGCGGAGCGATTGGTTGGGCTGATGAAGAGTGGCTGGACGGTAGATATGGCTGTCCTTGCCTATGGTTTTCTCCCCTACTATCTACTGATGCTGATCGGAGCCTACCTGCCGTCTCGCATCGAGATGGGCCGGTGGTACCGTATTGTCCGCCATGCGGCCTATTTTATCCCCTACACTGTGTGCGTGTTTCTCAACGTCTCGGACACCGGCTACTTTCCATACGTGCTTAGGCGGGTCAATAGTGAGGTGTTCAGTGAGTTTCAGGGCAAAAGTGCGGTAGGCTTTTTTGGCAATTTTGCGGTGGAGTTTTGGCCACTGACCTTGGCGTTTTTGATCTTTATGGCACTAGGGGTGTTGGGCTACACTCTGGTACGCTTTCAGCGGGAGGATGGTCAGGTTTCGTCCCGACGGACAAAAGTTGTCGGGACCGTGGTTGTGGCTGTCTGTCTCTTTTTTAGCATGCGCGGGCGGTTGGATTTTCAGGGGCAACCGATCTGCATTCCGGAAATAGCCGGTAATCTGGAGGACCCACGCGAAATAGCGATTTTGGTCAACAGTCCTTTTTCGTTGGCCAAGAAGCTGACCACTCGCCAGGAGTTTCACTTCTACGACGACCGGACCCTCTCCTCCATCTTCACCCCCTACTACAAGGCGGCCCCGCTGGCTGAGAACGACTCCCTCTTTGCCTCGATGAAGGGACGCAATGTGATGGTGATCATCATGGAGAGCATGGCCAAGGAGTTTGGGGGTTTCCTGAATCGTGATATAGAGGGCTATGAGAGCTACACCCCGTTCCTCGACTCTCTCTTCTCAGAGTCGCTGTATGCCAAGTATGGCTTTGCGACCGGCAAGCGGTCGGTGGAGTCGTTCCCGTCGGTATTTGTCTCGTTGCCTGCATTTGGGGGGACGTTCAACGACGACAACTTCAGGATGGACAACTACAAGCACTTCTTGAGCTTTGACACCGGCTTGCCTCTCTCCCTCAAGGGGAGGGGCTACCACCTCAAGTTTTACCACGGTGATGAGGCGGGAGCTATGGGCTTTTTCCCATTCCTCCAAAAGCTGGGTGTGGAGGAGGAATACACCAAAGATGACTATCAGAAGACCCATGAGCTGAAAAAGGAGGATTGCACCGCCGGTGGGTGGTATGGCATACATGATCTGCCCTTTGTCAAAGCAATGGGTGAGGATATGAATTCCCTCCGGGAGCCCTTCGGTGCCTTTTTCTTCTCCCTCTCCAATCACATGCCGTTCCAGCTACCTGAGTCGTATCAGGGCAAGTTCAAGAAAGGCACCCTCCCTATTCACGAGACAGCACAGTATGCCGACCTGGCGTTGCGAGAGTTTTTTGACCAAGTCAAGCATGAGCCGTGGTACGACAATACCCTTTTCGTCCTCACAGCAGACCACACCAATCTCAGTGACCACCCGGCCTATGACAACCTCGCCGGACACGCGGCCGCACCTATTGCGTTTTTTGACCCCAGAGGTAAGCTAAAAGGTGAGATCGATGGGTATGTGGTACAGCATGCCGACATACTGCCGACACTCCTCTATCTACTCGGTATCGAGGAGCCGGTCCTGAGCTATGGGGCCAATATGCTGGACCCGAATGCTGAGCATGTGGCGCTCAACTATTTTTACAACCAGTATCTGCTCTTCTCCAAGGAGGTGACGGTGACCCTATCACCCTATGGGGCAATACATGTGGAGGCACCAAGTGCCTATCTGCAGACCACTCCGGAGCAGGCAAAAATGCCATCGGAGGAAGTGCAGGAGCACTATGTGCGGTACATGAAAGCCATTGTCCAAGACTACAACCACAGGATATTCAGTACCTCCTTCTCCATCAAGGATGTCGTGCCAAAAGCTACAGAATAGAGTCCCTGAGTGAAGGGGTGAGCCTACCTATCTTTTTGGCCAATGTCCTTATTGAAGAAGAGAAGATATGAATATTGCATTTGTCAACTGGTACTCCTTCAACAACGTCATTGGTGGGGTGGAGTCGGTCGGCTGGCGTCTCGCCAATGAACTCAAGGATAGAGGACACTCGGTCTCTCTCGTCGCTGTCCGCAAAGTCTATGACACCCCACCGGGACTGGAGACAATGCTTTTCCCCTCTCACCGGCAGGTGGATAGCGAGCAAAACTACCATGCACTTTGCGCCTTTTTGCTACAAAATCGGGTGCAAATAATGGTCTGCCACAATGCCTACCGCAAAAAACTTGGGCAACTCCTCGAACGGATCGCCAAGGAGCATGGGATCAAGCTCGTTTTTGTACTTCACACGACGCCAGACTACTTTCTCCACAAGCAGGTCAGTCCATCGTGGCTCGGCTGTCCGGTGCGCCGGATTCGCCTCCTAAAGCGAAGACGAATGTGGCGACAGATGTACAATGCCTGTGATGCTTTTGTACTGCTGGCCGAGCCCTACAAGCCTATATTTGAGCGGGTTGTACAGCTCCCGAGTGCGGACAAACTAAGGGCGATACCCAATGCCAATACCTATATCAATGCCGAATACCTGGAGGCGGAGAAAGAAAATATGGTGCTCTTTGTCGGTCGCCTCTCAAAGGAAAAGGGTATCCCCAAGATTATCCAAATCTGGAGAGAAGTCTCTCGGTTGTGCCCGACCTGGGAGCTGGTGGTAGTGGGGGATGGTCCGCTGCGCTCGGAGCTGGAGCGCGCCAACCTGGAGCGGTGTAGGCTCGTGGGTGTCCAAAATCCACAAGACTACTATCGTAGGGCAAAACTCCTCCTGCTCACGAGTGACTACGAGGGATGGGGTATGGTCCTGACAGAGGGGATGCAGTATGGTGTGGTACCGGTGGTTTTTGATACTTATATGGCCGCCCCGGTCATACTCGATTACGGTAGTTGTGGAAGCCTAGTCCGTCCGGGCGATATTCAGGGCTTTGGCCGAGAGCTGTGTGCGCTGATGAATGAGGTGCAACGTCGTATAGCTATGGCAGAGCAGGCAACAGACTACGTCCGCAATTTTGACAGAAGTAGCGTGTGTGACCGATGGGAAAAACTCCTGGAGGAGTTGGTCGGAGGTGCCGATCAGTAGCCTTCGTTTCGTAGCATTCGGACTATATCCGGTAAGGACTCATGGTGCTTGAAGCTCAACTTGTGAAAGGGGTAGCGAGCCAATAGCTCCGAGGCTGTCTCAAAGTCTTTGGGCCAGCGTCCTCTGCCGATGAGGTAGAGCGACTCGAAGTCACTGTAGGACTCCAAGGGGCAATTGATGTCGCTCAAAGGACCGACCTGCACCAGCTCGTGAAAGAGAATATGGAAGAAGTGGTAGTAGGGTACCGGGTCATTACTCTTGACACTCCAATAGTAGAGCATAAGATCGAGCAACGTGGAGGCAATCTCGGATCCGGGGTGCCCAAACATTAAAGCACTGTGAAAGCGAACCTTGAAGCGCGGATCCCAACAAAAGGTTGCATATAATGTCGTACCCCAAAAGTCCTTATTGGGGTGCTCATCAGGTAGCTGGAGCGCAAAAAAATCGTAGTCGAAGTAGTGCTCCGGAATAGGCTGAGAGAGAAGTATTGTCGCATCAACCCATACACCACCATATGCTTCAATGAGTGCCAAGCGCAAGAGATCCGAGAAAAAGCAACGGGTCATGTGCGGATTGTGCGCAAGTAGGTCGATAATAAACGGGGGAAAGTCGATGTACTCCGATATATTGTCATCCGTGAGTCGGATGAGGAGGTTGTCTCCTTTGTTTTTCTCCACTGAGTTGAGCGCAATCCGGACAATCTCGGGAAGTGCCTCCGGCTCATAACCCTGACCCCAGTACTGCCAAATGATACGCCTGGTGCCAAGCTCTTTTTGGGGTACAAAGTGGTATTTTTTGATCTTTCCGTCGTAGTAGTCCTTGATTGCTTGATCCCAAAATTGAGCTACACCTTGTTGCTTGGCCATAAGTCGCTTTTGGAGTCGCTTGTGATTGAGTTGTCGGATGTAACTGTAGATACCCATAGGTTTTAGTCGTTTGGAATGCTGGTATTCAGTCTGTAGGGGATGTTGTCCAACAAATGTGGACAATAGTAGTGAGCCCCCATAGTACGAGGTGCGGTGAAATCAGAAGGGGTAGCCGATCGCCAAGTGAAGGGCAAAGGGCATTTGATCCCGTCCAAAGGTATTGAAGTAGGCTTGCCCTTGTCGGTCGGGGCGGTGAAGGGCCAACCCGAGATCCAGACGGACCACGAGGAAGCTGAGGTCGTAGCGAAATCCGAGGCCAGTATTGAGTGCTAGGTCTCGTAGGAAGTGCTTGCGACTGATCTCGCCGTCCGGTCGGAGATCGGAGTGCCTGAGGAGCCAGATGTTGCCGGTGTCGAGGAAGGTGGCCAGCTCCAGCTGTCCGATGACTTTGTAGCGTAGCTCCGCGTTGAGCTCGAGTCGTAGGTCGCCGGTCCGGTAGAGGAAGGAGAGGGGATCCTCGGTATGGGGTAGGTAGGCTCCGGGGCCTATGCTTCGGACGTTGAAGCCTCGGAGGCTATTGGCTCCACCGGTGTAGAATTGCTCGGTGTAGGGTGCAACGGGGGTATTGCCGTAGCTGCAGATCACACCGGCATAGCCGCGTGTGGCTATCTGAAGTGAGGGGAGGAGCTGGTAGCTATAGCGCAACTCGAGGGTACTCTTGAGGTACTGGGCAAAAAGGGCACTGAGGAAGCGGTTGTTTTGGTAGGTGCGGCTTGGGTCTTTTTTGTAAAAGAGCGAGAGTAGGTTGCCCGCCTCTGCAATGTAGGCATCCAACGAAAAGGCGTGCGCTCCGGTGGGTTGGCGCAGCTCGTAGCTGAAGAGGTAGGAGGCCTGGGGGATGAACTGGTTTTGGAATGATAGTGCCAGTCCCGGGTTTTTGCCAATCGCCTCTCGGAAGCGTCCGGACTCGCGTAGAAGGTGGTTGTAGGTGACGCTGAGTGGCTTGACCGTGTGGCGTATATGTCGGGCGGGCTCCAGACGGTAGGTGATGTCGGTGGCGAACTGTGCCTGGCGGTAAAAGTCGCTGCGGTTGAGGAATGTGCCACTGAGGGCGAGACGTGTGGAGTGGGGGTAGTAGAGGTAGCGGTCGTAGAGTACAGGGAGGAGCAACCGAGGGAAGGTGAGCATCGAGGAGAGCGAAAGCTCGTACGAATTGATGTCCCAGCTGTTTTTGCCGGTCGTACCGACTTGTCGGTGTGTCTCCCACTCGTAGCTGCCACGGAGTACGGTGGAGAAGAGTTCGCCTCCGCCTAGGATGTTTTTGCGATTGAGTGTGAAGGATGCTCCGGGTCCGGTCTGGTTGTTGCTCTTGAACTTGTAGGTTGTCTCCAGCTCAGTGAAGTAGGGCTTGTCGATGGTGGAGCTGATGGAGACGTCGAGGAGATTGGTGGTGTCGGCGCCAAAGATGCCCGGAGTGTAGGTGACGTTGGTGTAGGCAAAGGTGTTTAGCTCGGCCAGGGCACTGAGGGTATTTTGTTGAAAAGCTTGGTTGTAGAGGGCGTCTCGTATCATGCGCACTCTCGGTCGTAGGATACTGAGGCGTACGGGGGGCGTGCCTTGGTAACGGAAGAGGACCCCCTGGTAGTAGATGGAGTCGGTGAGCTGTCTGTCGCCGGTGGAGGGATACAGATCGTAGGTGATGCGACCAATCCTCCAAGGCTGGTAGGCCTCGGGCAACATCTCCTCGGAGAGCTGTACCCGTAGCTGTACCTTGCCCGGTACACGTATCGTATCGGCGGTGAAGCGGATGTGCTCGGGCTTGAAAAAGTAGTAGCCCCGCTCTCGGAGTAGGCTACTGATGCGGTTGCGCTCGTTTTCGAGAGGTAGGACACCGAAGGGGTCTCCCTTGTGGAGGAGGCGTCGGTCGGGTGCGTCGAGACGGATGGAGTCGGGAGTGATAATGGGGAGGTGGTAGTCGATGGAGTCCAGCAGGTGTGGCTCGCCCATGCGGACAGCGTAGCTGACCTTGGCGGTGATGGAGTCTTGCCCCTGTGGTAGTACCGTGGCGGATACAGAGCTCCGAAAGTAGCCGTACTCCTCGAGTATCTGCCGGCCTACTGTGGCACGTAGGTCGGGGTTGACGGTGGAGATGAAGATGGGGTCTCCGCCAAAACTTTTGTAGAGCCAGCGTCCGATGAAGGTCTTGGCCTCGGAGAAGTTTTTGCTGATCCAGAATGGAAAGGTGAGCGGTATGCGTACTTTGGAGCTATTGAATAGCGAGCCATTGGGCTGGTAGGAGAGTACACTCTCAAGGTCGGAGATGGCAGCTGCGGCATGGCTACCGGCATGGCGATCCTCGTAGTTGATCGCCTTGATGCCGGTGTAGAACTGCTCGCCCTCCGGTACGTACTTGGCGACAGAGCAGGCTGTGAGTAGGAGTAGAAGTGCCGGTAAGAGGTGTCTATTTTTCATGCTCTATCGTGTTGTCGTCGTTGGTTGGTGTGGTCTCGGGCTCTTCGTCCTCCACGATAAGGGTCTGCGGACGGAGACGGCGGAGACGGAAAAGATCCGATAGCCGGCTCAGGCGTCGTCTCATGACGTAGCCACCGCCGGTCTCGATCACTTCGCCATCCAGTAGGTTTTCGTAGTTTTTGTTGTGAAAGAGGCGGAGGTAGTGGGTGCCGGCTTGGTCGAGCTGATACTCGATGGACATGTTGTCGATGAAGGTTTGATCCATCCCGTAGGCGGCGGCACCGGTCATGACTTTTCCCCCCACTACGACGTTGATCCGATCGTTCATGAAGCTCTTGGCTATTGAGTAGGAGTAGTTGGTACCTTGCCCTTGGGCTGTCGTCCCATCGCTTATCCCAAAGTTGATTTCCGCATCCAATGCCTCACCCGCCAGTGAGGTGAGCTGGGAGGCGAGTAGGGAGGCCATGGCGTTATTCATCAGGTCTCCGGTGGTCTGTCCCCCTCCTGTCCCGACAATTCCATTGCCGGCATACTGCTTGGTGGCGAGTAGCATGATGGATTGGCGGGTCTGCTCTTGCTCGTTCATCCCGGCCAGTTGGTTGCGTATCTCGAGGTCCTCCGGGGCGTTTGTCTCAAACCGTAGGCGCAGGTCATCCAGCCTGTTTTCGGCAATGATACTTACGTTAAAAAGGACCTGCCGTGGCACTTTGCCGCTCCCCACCACACGACTGGTGACATGGGTGGTGGCACGGAAGTCGATGTCTGGCTCCAGGAGGTCGCCGGTCCAGGTGAGTTGGCTCCCCTGGTCGATATCAAACTTGTAGTTGAGACCGACACCCCCACCCATGCCGATGCTGGCATTGACATAGCCATCCTCTATGGAGTATAGACCGGCCAGCTGCATTTCGCCATAGGGTGGCATGGTGAAGCTAAAGTCGCCTCCTCCCTTGATGGAGACGGCGTTTTTGCCATCCGATCCCATGAGGTAGGTGACCTGTGCTGCGGGATCTATGTGGATGGCTAGGTTGACATTGGCTCCCCCCAATGAGAGGGAGTCAATGTCTCTTTTTTTTGCCACAAAGAGTGTGTCGCTAAAGTCCGTAAACTCCACCAAGTCGCTGTAGCCGTTTCGGCTCTGTAGCTCGGAGCTTTGGTTGACATAGGTGAGGTCCGTTGCCCCCAGTATGCTGAGGTGTCCGGTCAGATCCACTGCTCTCGATGGACCATTGATGCTGAGGTCGGCACTTGCAGTGAGGTTGCCGTAGACCATGGTGTTGGTGGTCGGCTTGGAGTTGAGCAGGGTGAGGTTGTTGCCTCGGATGCGGAGAGCGAGCGGCAGGGTTTTGGAGAGCCCCACTGTCCCGGTGGTGGCGAGGTGGTTTTCGTTGGTGGAGATCTCAAACCCCTTGAGTCTCACTTCGTCGTCCACTATCTCTATCGGCTTGGAGTCTAGTGCGTAGGTCTCGTTTAGCTTGGGGATAAAGAGGGTGGCTTGCCCCAGCTGTATCTGTCCGTTCATCCGTAGGGTCGGCATCTTCCGAATGTCTCCCGAGGTGTCGTAGTTGGCGACTGTTGCAGAGAGGTAGCCCTTGGCTTGTGCCAGATCTTCGGGCAAGAAGGGGTTGGCGATCTCCAGTGGCAATCTCTCCACTTGTGCATACAGGCGCAGTGTGCCCTCCTTGTCTCTTGGGCTATAGAGCATGCCGTGCAGGACTTGGCTCCCGTTGAGCGACAGTTGGGCTTTGCCTCTGATCCCGTCGTGATCTTGATCCCCTCTCCCGATCAGGTGTAGATCGCCAAACTGCTTTTCCTCATACTTCAGCCCGGCTACATCCACATCGGCCGTGTACTCTGCGGTGGCAGAGGCTTGCAGATAGCTGAGGTCGGCATTGAGTCGACCGGCCAGTGCCGGCAAAAAGTCCAATCCACTCAAGACATTTAGCTCAAAATCCTTCACGCTTGCTTCTAGCTTGTGTCCTACCTCCGACGGGACATCTCGCAGGTGTATCGATGCGCCATCGGCTGAGGTGAGTAGGAGGTTGGCCTTGAGGTGGCGTTGGTTATTGGCCGGCATGATGACATAGTTCTTTCCCCGTACCTCAAAGGGGTTGTAGACCAGTACGATCGGCTCCGGTGTGAAGCCCAGCTCCAGGTCGCCCGATGGCCGGCTCCACAGCTCCAACCCCATGCGCATAAAGTCCTTTTGGCGGTAGTCGATCCACCTAAAGGTCGCCTCCGATCGGTGTACATTGGAGGTGACGGAGGCTAGGATGTCAAAGGGCATTTGGTTCCGGAAGCGCTCTTTGTGTGCCGTGGCCACTGCGTAAAAAAAGGCGGAGTCCTGCCTGAGTATCAAGTCCATATCATCGATACGCAGTGTATCCTGCTGAAAGTACTTCACGTACCCATCTCCTGTCAATCCCGCTCCTGTGTGTGTTTGGAGTGCAAAATGAACCTTCTGGGCGCCTATCCTGTGTTGATCAAGGTAGGCCCTCAGGAGGTTTTCTCGTCCCATATCCAGGGAGAGGCTCAGGTCTGGGTAGTGAGCCATCCAGGGTGCCATATTGATTCCACCGCTGATGGTGTCTTTCATCGTCTGGGAGATCAGGTCGGATACTTTGGAGAGGCGAGCCCCAAAGTCCTTCAGCCCATTCTGTACCGCTAGGCTTACCTTTAGGTCGCCACTGTTTAGGTCGGCATTTACCTTTGTATCATCGATATCTGCGGTAATGTAGGTGTTGGTGGGGTGGATGGTGTTTTTGTCGGTTTGGATGAAAAAGTTCTCCACCTCGCCACTAAAGGCGTAGCGTTGCTTGAGGTCGGTGTTGAGGTTGCCACGCAGCTCGAGTCGAGCTCCCTGGACGATGGGCAGGTGCAGTCCGATCATTGATGGGATGATGGTATCAACGTACATATTGAGGTTCACATCCACTCGGTCGGGGATCAGCATGGCGTTGACCAGTGTATTCACCTTGAGGGCTTCGTGGTTGGCATCCAGTGCCGCATAGAGGTGTCTGTCCTTTAGTTCACTGAGTAGCGTGATGCCCCTAAAGGACTGCTCCTTGATGTGCAGCGAGTCGATGCTCACGTAGGCATTGGCCCATGTGTGTGGACTGTATAGGTCAGTTCCCTGCCCTTCGGCTTGCACGACACCGGACAGGGTACCGATCGTATCCTTGGGCAAAAACGCCATCAAGTCCAGTTCTCGCACCGAGAGGTCCCCCTTGTAGTGCTTGGCACTCTCTCGGTAGCTGAGGTCTCCGGACACGGATCCTCCTCCGGTGCGTAGGTCCAGGTGCGCCTCTATGCCGGCCGGTGTGTAGTGTGTCTCTCCGCGGAGGGTCAGATCGGCCGGGATCCTCCATGTGGTGGAGGTGACTCCCATCAGCTTGTGGAGTAGTCGGGTGGTATTGGGCCCGGCGGAGACGCTGTACTTTGCTCTGATGCCACGTCGTTGGGCGTCAAAAAGTGCCGATGCCGTTCCTCCCACTTCGGCCACCACTGCATCCGTACTTTTCAGCCGAGCCTTCAGCTCCACGTCCTTCTCCACTTCTCCTCGCCCCGTGAGGTCAAAGTCTATCGGGTCACCGGGGAGATTCCGCATGTCGCCCAAAAAGCGCACCAGCTCGCTCGCCACGAGCTGCCCTTTGAGGTCAAAGTCAGCGTGGCCGACCGTGTCGGGGATCCAGCCCCTAAAGGGTAGCAGAGCCTTCCCCTTGACGCGTGTCTTGTCCAATCGGATATCCAGGCCTTGCACGGATAGCGCAGTGGAGTCCTTGCTGATCTCCGCACGACCGTCCGACACTTGCCACCCGTCGCTCACGCGGTATGTCACCTTGTTGATCACCCCCTGCACATCACCGGCACCTCCGTAGCGGAGGTTGTCGCCATCCACACGCACACTCCACGGCAGTGGCAGTGCCTCTATCTTTGCGCCGACAGCATACAGCTCGCCATCGAGGTCGATATGCTTGGCCTGGTAGACGGAGACGGGCAGATCCACCACCCCCTCCCGCAGAGTGGCATCCTGCACATAGGCGGCGACGAGGGTTGAGTCCACAGAGTCCGAAAAAGCCCCTCGCAGGTCCTGTATGCGTATGTCGTTGAGCTTGATGACCATTTGGCTTGGGTCCTTGGGCACCGTGTCTTGGTCGATGAGTGCGATGACCGCCACATTGCCACCCCTCAGTCGGAGCCGGTCTATCGTCAGAGCCTGCGACTTTAGTCCGTAGCTTAGAGTGTTGGTAGTCAGTTCTGCCACTCGTCCTCGGATATGGAGTGAGTCGGATGGGGCATGGTAGTCGACATAGGTCCCCTCGAGTGCCAAGCCGCTGACCGGTATATCGCCTCCCATCAAGATCGGCAGTAGACTGACCTGGGCCGTCAGGCGATCCACCTTGGCCACGGTGTCGCCCTCCGCTCCCACGGCGAGTAGCTCTTCCATCTGTACCCGCATCGGAAAGGCCACACGCATACGACCGACGGTCACTCGCATGCCAAGTGTGCTTTCGAGTTGACTGAGTGTTGTATTGGTCACCCACCTCTGTACCGGGGGAATGTAGAGGAGCAGAGTCAGCAAGACCAGTAGACCTACCAGCCCCAATAGTACACACCCCACGACTTTTGCCCCTTTTTGCCACCACTTGGTGGGTGTGGCTGTCACCTTAGGTGTGAGGGTGGGTTCTTCGTTTTCGAGCTCACTATGGCTGTCGTTTTGTCTTTCTGTCTGCTCTAGCATCTCTGGATCTCTCGGCCACTGCGGGGTGAGCCTTTCTTGCCACACTCGAGGGTCTTGTCTGGTGAGACTTACAAATAGCGTTTCAGGATTGGATATTTACACAAATGTACCAATTTTTTGGCCGTCTTTCCATTATATTTTTTTATCCTCTTTCTCGAGAAAAAGGCTTTTTTAGGCCCTGTTTTTAGCCCGTTGCAATGCTTTGAGATTCAAATGGTTGCAACGGGCTGTTTTTTCACGGATAGAAGCGAATGGTTTCACGGATAGAAGCAAAACTTTTCACGGATAGAAGCGAATAGTTTCACGGATAGAAAAAGCAAGAGTGCGGTCGGGGAAGAGCTGGGTCCCCGAGGGTGGGGGTGGCGTCGGTGTCACTCGCTGTCGACTTGCTCCTCTGTGCGTACGCCGGTGCGTAGTTTGGCGCTTCGAGATCTTGGGTTGGAGGCGATCTCCGACTCGGTCGGGAGAGTGGGTTTGGAGTAGAGTGGCGCAAAAGTGCTACTGGGGACACCGAAGTGGTCGGTGTGGCGGATGCCGTCGATATTGCCGGTCCGAAAGAAGTTTTTGACCGGCCGATCCTCCAGTGAGTGGTAGGTGATGATGGCAAAGTGCCCTCCGGGCTTGAGGAGTTTTTGGCCCTCGCTCAGGAGATCGCGTAGTGCACCGAGTTCGTCATTGACCGCTATCCGCAGTGCTTGGAAGATCCGTGCAAGACCCTTTTTGTCGTGCGGAGGGTTGGCCGGGGCTATGGCGTCGAGCAAGTCTTGGATGGTGTGGAGGGAGTCGGAGTCGGAGGCTTGCTTGATGAGGGTCGCCACACGCCATGCCCCTCGGACCTCTCCGTACTCCTTTAGGATCCGTGCGAGGTCTTCGACCGAACTCGTCTGGATGAGCTCCGCCGCGGTGGCACCTCCGGCTTGGTTCATACGCATATCGATGGGTGCGTCGAAACGAAACGAAAACCCACGCTCCGGGTCGTCCAGGTGGTGGCTCGATACACCTAGGTCTGCCAAGATGCCATCGACCCGGTCGATGCCAAAGTAGGCCATGAAGTGTCCGATGTAGCGAAAGTCGGAGCGGACGAATGTGAAGCGACTGTCGGTGATGGTGCAGTTTTTCCGGGCATCAAGGTCGCGATCCACGCCGAAGAGGTGAGCCCCACTGCCTAGTTGCCGGAGGAGCGCAGCAGAGTGTCCACCTCCGCCAAATGTCGCATCTATGTAGAGTCCATCGGGGTCGGTGATCAGCTGGCGGATACTCTCATCTCGCAAGACGGGGATATGGTAGGTGGGGGCTTCTTGCATGGTGGGGAGGGGGGCTTAGGTTCGAGGACGTCGCCGGATAGCCCGGTCTTCGTCGCTGTGGAGGATGGGTAGCGAGATGTGGTAGTACATGCAGAGCACCCGGACGAGTATCACGGTGAGTGCCGTGAAGGTCTGGACGATGACGTTGCTTGCGCCCATGTGTGCGAGGAGGAAGTAGACCGGTCCACCGACCAGGCTTGCGACGGCATAGATGTCTTTTTGGAAAATGAGTGGGACCTCATTGATGCAAATGTCGCGCAGGAGTCCACCAAAGGAGCCGGTGATGACCCCCATCATGATGGCAACCCACGCCGGGTGGCCCATCATGAGTGCCCGCTCGATACCGACCACTGTGAACAACCCCAGCCCGACTGCATCGAAAAGGAAGACCCCGCGGGTGACCTTTTGGATCAGGTTGTTGAAGAGCAGTACGAGGAAAAAAGCCAGGAGTGAGATGAGCATGTAGTTGGGGGTGAGCAGCCAAAACGGGGTCAGCCCCAGCATCACGTCGCGGAGCGTACCACCGCCTACCGCTGTCAGTAATCCCACCACAAATGCCCCAAAGAGGTCAATGTCCTTGCCCGAAGCGAGCCGGACACCGGAGATCGCAAAGGCAAAGGTCCCGAGGTAGTCGAGGATGAGGGTCACGTTGAGACTCTTTTCGAAAAAGAGCAGACTTGCTGTCAGTGTATCCATGGGTGTTTTTTGGGGGGAGTGTGCGTTTGAAATGCCGGATCGGCTGCGACCTAATAAGACTCTTCGGTAGAGGGAAAGGTACCGGCCTTGACTGCTGTGGAGTAGCGATCAAATGCGGCGACCATCTCCTCACCAATGTTGCCAAACTGGCGCAAAAACTTGGGCTTGAAGCCTCGGGTCATCCCCAGCATATCCTGCATCACCAGGATCTGCCCATCGGTGTCGGGCCCGGCACCGATCCCGATGGTCGGAATCCCGATGGACTCAGTGACCTTTTTTGCCAAGTCGGAGGGGATCTTTTCGAGCACCAGACCACAGCAACCGAGATCCGCAAGCATGGTGGCATCCTTGAGCAAACGCTCGGCCTCTGCCTCCTCTTTGGCTCGCAGACCATATCCTCCAAACTTGTGTACCGACTGTGGGGTGAGCCCCAAGTGCCCCACCACAGGGATACCGGCCTCGAGGATCAGCTTGAGGGATTTGCGGATTGGGCTGCCTCCCTCTACTTTGATGGCATCGGCTCCACTCTCTTTCATCATGCGCAGAGCGCACTTGAGGGCATGGCGCTTGTCTCCATGGACGGTCCCAAAAGGCATGTCCGCCACCACAAAGGCATGGCGGACTGCATTCGTCACACAGCGTGTGTGGTAGATCATCTGATCCAGAGTGATGGGCAGTGTGGTTGGGTTGCCGATCATGGTGTTGCTTGCCGAGTCACCGACCAAGATGCCATCCACCCCACTCTCGTCGACCAGCAGAGCACTGGTGTAGTCATAGCAGGTGACCATTGCTATCTTTTCGCCTGTGGCTTTCATGCCGGTGAAGCGGGTTGCAGTGAGTTTCTTTTTATCTGTGCTGAGGTATTGTCCCATGTTGTGTCTTTTAGGGAAGGTGTTGTCGTTGTCTATAGTTGCGACAAAGATACCAAAAAGAAAGACCGAGAGTCTCCCATCGGGTTGGGAGCTCTCGGCCTTGCCTTTTTCGTTGGTCAGTGGATGGGCTTACTTGATCCCGCGTGCGGGCAGTAGTGCGGCCACATCAGGTGCGGCCAGGCCGGTGAAGTCCGTAAAGGCTTGCGACAGATCCACGGTGTTGCCTTTGCTGAGGATCTTGTCTCGGAATGCCTGCCCTACCTCCGGACTGAGTGACCCATGGGTGGTGAAGTAGTCCATCACGTTGGCTGTGAGGACCTCACTCCAGACATAGCTGTAGTAGCCGGCCGCATAGCCACCGCCCCAGACGTGGTTGAAGTACGAGGTACGGTAGCGTGGGGCGATCTGCGGAAGATTGAGCCCAGACTCCTCGAGCGCACGTGCCTCAAATGCGGGCGCATCCGCCTCTGCCACCACTTGGTCGGAGCCGGTCAGGTGCCAGGCCATGTCCATGTAGGATGCGGCAAGGTTTTCGGCCAGTGAGTAGGTGGGCAGGTAGAGGACGGAGTTGAGCATATTTGCCTTGAGCTGTGCGGGCATGGGCTCGCCTGTCTCGTAATGCTTGGCAAAGTGGTCAAAGACCTCCGGGACAGTGGCAAAGTATTCGTTGAACTGTGACGGCATCTCGACGAAGTCGCGAGATACGGCGGTGCCACTGAGGGTCTTGTACTTGCAGTCGCTGAGTAGGCCGTGTAGGGCATGCCCAAACTCGTGGAAGAGGGTCGTCACGTTGTCCCAGGTGCAGAAGGTTGGTTGGCCCTCCGGTGCCTTGACTATGTTGAGGACGTTGTAGATGATCGGCTTGGTTTCGTTGAAGTAGCTCTGCTTTTGGAATGCGCTCATCCAGGCACCGCCACGCTTGGTTGGGCGAGCGTAGGGGTCAAAGTAAAAGAGCCCGATCTCGCTTCCGTCCTTGTCCTTGACGGTGAAGACGCGCATGTCTTGGTGGTAAGTGGGGAGGTCGAATCTCTCCTCAAAGGTGAGCCCATACACCCGATTGGCAGCGTAGAAGACCCCGTTTTTCAGCACGGAGTCCACTTGGAAGTAGGGCTTCACATCGTCCTCGGAGATGCTGAAGTGCTCCTGCTTCATTTTGGCGGCGTAGTAGGGGATGTCGTAGGGTTGTAGGCTAAAGTCACTGCCCATGGTCCTCTGGGCATACTTCTCGATCTCCTTCATCTCGGCTTCCAGCTTGGGTCGGAAGTCGCTGATGAGGGTGTTGAGGAAGTCCATCACGGTTGCCGAGTTTTTCGCCATGGCGTTGGAGAGGCTGTAGTCTGCATAGTTTGCGAAGCCCAGTATCTCTGCTTTCTTGGCTCTCAGCTTGGCTAGCTCGACGACGATGGGGTAGGTGTTGTACTTGGAGTTTTCGTCCGTCCTGTGTATAGAGGCGTTGAAGATACGCTCACGCAGGGCGCGGTTTTCGAGTGATGCGAGGATGGGCTGTTGGGTGGTGTTGGTGAGGATGACCGCATAGGGGGCCTTGGCACCATTCTCTTCGGCGTTGTGCTTGAGCTGCTCCAGTGCATCCTGTGATACGCCGGCGAGTTCCTCTTCGTTGTCGATCCAGACGAGTGAGTTGTTGACCGCTTCGGGGAGTCGTTTTCCAAAGATCTGCTCGAGTACGGCGATCCGGGCATTGATTTTCTCCAGCTCTTCCTTTTGTCCCTCTTCGAGGTTGGCGCCACTGCGTACAAATCCATCGTAGATCTCTTTCAGCAACTTTTGGTCCTCTCCTTGGAGGGTGTTGTACTCGTTGTCGTAGACGGTCTTTATTTTCTCAAACAGCTTTTCGTTGAAGGTGATCTCGTCGCTCCAGGAGGTGAGCATCGGGATGACCTCTGCCTCGATCTTGGTGATCGCATCGGTGCCGTCCGCTCCCGAAACGGCAAAAAACGTATTGGTCACACGGTCCAGCAGCTTGCCACTGCTCTCGTAGGCGAGGATGACGTTTTCAAAAGTGGGGGCCTCTGGGTTGTCGATGATGGCCTGGATCTCTTCTTCTTGTTGGGCTATGCCATATTTGATGGCGGGTAGATAGTCTTCGTCCGTGATTTTGGCGAAGTCGGGTGCACCAAATGCGAGTGTGCTGACCTCCCCGAAGGGGTTGCCTTCGATTGAGATGGCCGCTTTTTTGTTGCACCCTGCTGTGGCGAGTAGTGCCATACCGGTCAGTGTTAGGATGGTTGTTTGGATATAATTCATGGGTGTATGGTTATTTTGGTTTTTGATGGTATCCCTTTCGGACAAATATACTCAATTTTTGCTAACCCGCTGATTTAGGGGAGGCTACTTACGATTGAGGGGGCGAAAGGTTGGGCTGTCGTAGGGGTGTTTGCCTCGCGGTGAGTGCTTACACCTCGAGGTACTCGTCCTCCTCTTCTTCGATTTGCTTGGCCACCTCCTCTTGTACTTCGCGGCGCTCTTTGTTGACGATGGCCAGCTCGATGGAGTTGAGGACGTTTTGCCAAATGACATAAAAGGCCGGGACGATGAAGACGACGGGGTTCATGAAGGTCTGAGCTATCCAGATGGCTAGGATGGTGTTTTTTTGGCCGAGTGATTGTCGTCCGTTGACTCTCTGTCCTCCGTAGTAGGCTCCCAGCTTTTGGCCGATGTAGTAGAGGATGACCGCCAGGCCTGCCGCTGACACGGTGTAGACAAAGGCGTCGCGTATGGTGAGGATGTCGCTGGTCATGAAGGTGTGGATGGTGTTGGCGGATATGATGGCGACATTGACCATCCAGACGTAGAAGGTGAGCCCCACGTACTTGGAGAGCCCATCATGCACTCGCGGTGCGAGGTAGCGCAGGCCCCAGATCAGTGCCAGGGGTAGGATGAGGAGTGCGGAGACTTGCCCCAGTATGGCGAGGACATTGTCCATGTAGGTGCCTCCCATATCCGGATAGACTGCGCTGATGAGGAGTGGGGCCGTGAGGGCTATGAGGATGTTGCAGGGGATGAGGAAGGAGGTCACAAAAGCAATGCTACCGCCCAGCATCATGGTGATGACTGCCGCTGAGGTGGCAGTGGGGGTGAGGGCGATGAGTGCCAGCCCTTGGGCGAGAATCGGGTTGAGCGGTGCGAGCACAAAGTAGATCAGCAGCCCCACGATCCACTGGGCCGCAAAGAGGGCGTAGTGGAGGGGTTCGATCCGTAGGTCCGAGGGTTTGAACCGTGTGTAGCTCAGTGCAAGCATCACAAAGAGGGAGTAGGGGAGGATGAATGTAAAGCGGTATAGGTAGGGCGTCAGGAGTGCTCCCACCAGCATGGCCCACATGAGGCCAAAGTCTTTGAAAAGCCGTTTTGCTGTCACGTTTTTAGTGGAAATAAAATAATGTTTTGGAAATAGGGGGTTAGGGGCGTCGGAGAGGGTATCCGATGGTCTGTTTATTTTCGTCCGTAGTCGGCGGGGTTTTCGCCAAATCGGGGGGTGTCCCAGAGTCGTAGGGTGTAGGGGGATAGGTCGTGGGTGCGGATCCAGTCTACCGCACGGTCCAGTGTCCGAAAGAGCTCTTCGGTCTCAGCTGTCCTGGGGAGGGTTGTCTTGTAGGCTTTTTTTTGGATCCAGCCGATGGCGATCTTGCTGTCGGAGTAGAGGGGTGGGTAGTAGCCTACCTTTTGCATGTGGGCCATAGCGTGCACGATGGCCAAAAACTCCCCCAGGTTGTTGGTTCCGAGCGGATAGACTTTGCTCGCAAAGATCACGTCGCCTGTCTCCACGACGACGCACTTGTACTCTGTCGGCCCGGGGTTGCCGGAGGTGGCGGCGTCCACGGCCCAGGCGTCCGGGTCTACGATCCCGTGCCAGTCTCCCTTGGTTTTGGTCTTGGTCTTAGTCTTGTGCCTTGGTGCGGTGGGTGGTGGACCGGCCTCGAGGAGCCGACGGGCCTCCTTGGGGTCTAGGTCTTCGTAGGACTTGAAGCGGGCTTTCACGCCATGGGTCTGTGCCTTGCACTCCTCCCATGTCTCGTAGATCCCGGGCTCTCGGCCCTCCCATACCACGTAGGTTTTTGGCCGTTTACTCATACTCCTTGCGTTTGCTCTTGCTCAGGTAGAGGAGGGCTCGCCCGTCGGAGGAGACGGTCATGGTGTGCTCGGTGATGTGGTTGAGGGTGGCCTGCCAGAGTGCCGGGAAGCTCCTTTGGACAAAAGGATAGGCCACTCCGCTCGCACTCATTGGCATTCGGTCGATGTCGAAAAAGCTCACCTCGTGACCCCTCATCCCCTCTACCACCATGGTGCCTCTAAAGGGTACAAACACCCCATACTCCGTGTGCATGGCGACTCTTGCTCCCTCCTCCAGGTAGTCGGGGAGCAAAAAGATATTGCCCAGTGTGTGGTCCTCTCTCCGACCGGTGCCACCGATGATGTGAAGGTCGCGCCAGCCTCGGTGCAGGGCTTCGTGTACGGCTTTGGTGAGGTCGTTGATCTCTTCGTCCGATACGTGTGTGAATGCGACTCCCAGCTCCTGCAGGAGGTCCGGGTCTACTGAGTCGCCGTCGCCGATCACGAGGTCGGGTGTCCGAGAGCCTGCAACGGTGACATACTGCCCCAGGGCGCCGTCACATATGAGGATGTGCTTGGCTTGACGTATGTAGTCCGGGGCGTCCGACTGAAGGGTGCCATTGGCGACCACCAGGGTGTCCGGCAAGGGCATATTGCTGATTGAGGTGAGTAGTCGTGTCGACCAGTCTTGGTTGCTCATGAGCTAGTTTGAATAATAATGGGGCAAAGTTAACTAAAAGCTTGGAGTGTGGCTATTCTCATCGCTCGCCGTCCAAAAGTCCGACCGATGTGCATACAAACTATTTTTCCCTTGGGGAAAAGTCGAAATCACTGTGTGATTTCTTCAAACCACTGTGTGATTTCTTCAAATCACTTAGTGATTTATTCAGATCACACAGTGATTTTATCTTTTTCTCCGACCTGCGTATCTTTTTCTCCGACCTGCGTGCTTTTTTCTCCAATCTTGGTGCCTTTTTCTCCGAAGAAAAAAACACCTCCCGGCCCGATAGGGCTGAGAGGTGTTTTTCTTGTTTTTTCCGAATCTTGGGCGGGGTGGTCGCTACTTGGGGCTAGAGGATGTTGCCGTGGTCGTGGTAGCTGTAGTAGCCGTGGTCAGTGATGATGAGGTGGTCTAGGAGTGAGAGGTTGAGGAGCCGTGCGGCCTCGAGGAGTTTTTGGGTGAAGCTGTCGTCTTGTCTGCTCGGGGCGAGTGTCCCTCCCGGGTGGTTGTGCACCACCATGAAGGCCGGTCCTCCTAGTCGAATAACGTGTCTCAGGATGGTGCGTATGTCGGCCGTGACCTCGGAGATGCCTCCTCGTGTGACGTTTTGGGCGGCTGTGAGGGTGTATCCGCCACTGATGACTAGGACCCACATTTGCTCCTCGGTGAGTCCGATGAAGTGGTGTCGTATGGCGTGGTATACGGCTTGGGAGGAGTCGATGGGGGTGGGGCGTCCTTCTTGGTTGTCGATCTGTGTCTGGATGCGCAGTCCGAGCTCCATGCCGGCGAGGATGGTTATTTTTTTGACATCTCCCAGTCCGGCTATGTGCTGGCAGGATCCGCTGAGGAGGTCTTTGTAGAGTGCGAGGAGGTTGTTTTGGTAGGTGGCGAGTAGGGTTTTGCTGAGCTCTAGTACGTTTTGGCGGGGTGTTCCTGTCCGTGTGAGTATGGCGATGAGTTCGGCATCGGATAGGGTTTTGATGGCGAGTGGGTCTTGCAGTATTTTTTCGCGAGGTCGCTCGTCCTCTTTCAGCTGATCCAGTCGTACTCCTTGGCCGGTGGTGTCGGTGGGTGTGGCAAAGGCGTTGTCCGACTTTTGGAAGGCGTGCTGTGCCATGGGCTGGTGGGGCTGCTTTTTAGTCGATGAATTTTTCGTCGATGTTGAGTGCTTCGGGTATGACTTGCTTGAGTTTTTGCTCCTCTCCTTTTCGGCAAATGACGAGTACGCCGTCTTTTTGGACGACGATGAGGTCGCTGATGCCTTGGAGGACGACGAGGGTGTCGGGGTTGTCGAGTACGACGAGGTTGCTGTTGCTGTCGTTGTATATGGTGGGGGTGTCGCCGACGGTTGCGTTTTGGTGTGCGTCGTGTGGGGTGAGGGTGTAGATGGTGTTCCAGGATCCGACGTCGGCCCAGCCTATGTCGCAGAGGAGCATGACGGCGTTTTGGCTCTTTTCCATCACGGCGTAGTCGAATGATATGCTGGGACAGTAGGGGTATTGCTCGGCGATGTAGGTGGCTTCGCGGGGGGTGTTCCATACGGTGTCGTCCTTGAACAACCGCTCCGAAAGCTCGGGGATATTGGTCTCGATCTCGTGCAGTAGGTGGTGGCACTGCCCGATGAAGATACCGGAGTTCCAGAAAAATTCGCCACTGTCGACCAGGACTTTGGCCATGTGCTTGTTGGGCTTTTCGGTGAAGGTCTTGACGGGGTAGAAGTGTCCCTCTCTGGGGTCGGCTTCGCTGTCGTGTGGGTCGGTGGCTTGGATGTATCCGTATCCGGTGTCGGGGTAGGTGGGCTTGATGCCTAGGGTGACGATGGTCTCTTTGGTCGTGGCCAGTGTGAGGGCTTGCCGGATGCGCTGGGCAAAGACTTGCTCTTTGGTGACTAGGTGGTCGGATGGTGCGATGGCGAGTACTGCGTCGGGGTCGATGGCGGAGATGTGCTTGGCGGCGTAGGCTATGGCCGCTGTGGTGTTGCGTTGCATTGGCTCGAGCAGGAGTGCCTGTGGGGGTAGGTCGGGGAGTTGGTCTCGGACAATGTCGGCGTACTGGATGTTGGTGACGACATAGAGGTGTCCGTCGGGAAAGACGGGTGCATATCTACGATAGGTCTGCTGCAGTAGGCTCTCTCCGGTGCCAAAGAAGTCGAGAAATTGCTTGGGTTTCCTTTTGCGGCTGTAGGGCCAAAAGCGGCTGCCGATCCCTCCGGCTAGTATGATGCAGTAGTGGTGGTTGTCCATGGGGCGCTTTTTTTGCTTTTTGTGTGATGGTGTCTGTTTTGTGCCAAAGGAGGCTCTCGGGTGGTGTCCTAGCTGTACATGAAGTGTGTGCGCTCGTACTCGATGGTGGTGGGTGCTCCGTGGCCGGTGAGGACGTGTGTGTCGCCGGGTAGGGTGAAGAGCTGTGTGTGGATGGAGGTGATCAGCTGGCGGTAATCGCCTCCCCAGAGGTCGGTGCGTCCCATCTCTCCGCCGGCAAAGAGTACGTCGCCTGTGGCGATGAGGTGGTCGGCCGGTGAGTAAAAGGCGACATGGCCTCGTGTGTGGCCCGGGACATGCAGGATCTTGAGGGTGGTGTCGCCGATCTGCAGGGTGTCGCTTGTCGGTAGTGGGCAGAAGGGTATGCTGAGGATTTGCTCGGACAGGGGGGAGCCTTTTTGGATCAGACCTTGCATGAGGTGCGGGAGGTCTTGGATGTCGGTGCTTGGGGCTTCGGGGGTGATGCCGTATCGGGCTATGATGTGGGGTGCGCCCCAGAGGTGGTCAAAGTGTAGGTGGGTGTGTATGCAGCGTGTGAGGGTCAGCCCATGGTCGGCGATGAAGCGGTCGAGCTCCTGCTGCTCCCCGGGTGTGCTGAATCCAGGGTCCACTATGCAGGCTTGCTTTGTCTCGTCCCAGAGGAGGTGGCTGTTTTCTTGGATGGGATTGACCGTGAAGGTGTGGTGCTGTATCATAGGGGGATATGGATCACTTTTTTGCTGTCGAAGTAGGGGTTGTCCGGGAAGTAGTGTATGATCTCCTCGGTGGAGCAGATCTGCCGAAAGGGGCTCAGTTCCTGTGTGAGGTCTCCGCCCTTGAGCATGATTACGCCATTGGGGAGGGCGTTGAGCTGCTCGTCGGAGGCTACGATGCGTCGGGCTATCTTCACGAGTGCGTCGGCGGGCATGGCGGCTCGGCTGACGACGTAGTGGCAGGTCGACTGGAGCTTTTCGCCTCGCTCCTGCAGGGTGGTGACGTTGTGGAGCTGTATGGCGTCGGCGATGGCTTGGGCGACGCGTACCTTTTTGCCAATGCTGTCCACGAGGGTAAAGTGTACCTCGGGAAAACGAATGGCCAGCGGAATACCCGGGAACCCTCCTCCTGTGCCGATGTCGTAGATGCGTGTGCCGGGGACGAAGCTCACAAAGCGTGCTATGGCCAGCGAGTGGAGTAGGTGGTGCTCCTCGATCTCGTCTATGTCTTTTCGGGAGATGACGTTGATTTTGGAGTTCCAGTCGCGGTAGAGTGCCGGTAGTTGTGCGAGTTGGTCTTGCTGTGTCGTGCTGAGGTCAGGGAAGTACCGGCTGATCAGGGGCAAGTCGGTCATAGGGCGGTAGGAGATAGGGTTTTAGTTGGTCGTAGGGCAGGGTGATGATGAGCTCGCCCATGGCGTAGGGTCCTACCTCATAGGGGTTGTAGACTAGGGTCACACCTTGGTCGGTGAGGTAGAGGTTTTCGGGGACGAAGAGTCGGTCGGTGTCGACCAGCTCGGCATAGCTTGCCCAGTGCTCGACCTCGGAGTCGGTGCTGTCTAGCTCAGGTATTTTGGCTCGGACAAGGTCTAGGATTTTGTCCTGGTGGCTGAGGTCGAGTAGGCTGGCGGGGGTGATGGTCTGCTGTAGGTCGAGGTCGTAGCTCTTGGTGTAGTATCCGTATATGGCGTGGGCTCCTCCGCTGTAGTTTTCGTAGTAGAGTAGTAGGGAGAGTAGTCCGTCCTTGTTGTAGACTACGCTGTCGGTGACGGATAGTTGGCTGGCAAGTGAGTAGAGTAGCGCTTTGTTTTGGGCTCCGGCTATGCTCTCGAGGTACTCTTGCTTCCTGTGCTGTGCCAATTGGCGAGCGAGGGTGTCGAGTGGTGCGTTGTGGCTTGGGAAGAGCCAGTGGTAGCGTGTGGTCATGACGGAGTCCATCCATGTCTGTAGCTCGGGCTGGCGGTTGCTCCGGATTGTTGGTCGGAGTAGTCGTAGCTTGGTCTCGTACATCTTGCCACAGTCATCGGCGACCACTCCCTCCGGGTCGTAGGAGTCGTCTATGGTGACGGTGTGCCACTCGATGAGGGCATTGAGTTCGTCGCCTTTCTTTTTGCTCTTGCAACCGATGAGTGCCGCTGCGAGCAGGAGTATGAGGGCCAGCTTTCTGTTCATGGCATTGGGAGGGACAGGGGGGGGGGGCCGATCAGTTGGCCATCTCGGAGATGAATTTGAGTCGGACCAGGCGTATCTCCTCTTCTTCGCAGTCGCCCAGTTCGCTCATGGCTGTGTCCAGGTCATCGGTCACAGATTCCTTGAAGTACTCGTAGATGTCCTCTATTTTGTCTTCGTCCATCACATCGTGTATGAAGTAGTCGAGGTTGATCTTGGTGCCGCTATAGACTATGGACTCTATCTCATCGAGTAGCTCGGGGAAGTCGAGGTTGTGCATATTGGCGATGTCCTCCAGGGATACTTTTCGGTCGATCAGCTGTACGATGGAGACTTTGAGCTTGGACTTATTGGGGACGGTGCGTATGCGTATGTCCTCCGGTCTCTGGATGTCGTTTTCCTCGACGTACTCCATGATTACCTTCAGGAAGGGTGCTCCGTACTTCTTGGCTTTGGACAGGCCTACTCCGCTGATGTTTTGGAGCTCCTCCATGGTGATGGGGTAGTAGCTTGCCATGTCTTGCAGGCTGGCATCCTGAAAGATGACGTAGGGTGGCAGGTCTTTTTCGCGTGCGATCTTTCGCCTCATGTCTTTGAGGATGGAGTACATTACCGGGTCTGCGGCTCCGCTGTCGCTGAGTGTCGCACGGGGCTCTTGGTCCTCCTCATCTTCGTCCGGAGTGGCTACCTTGAAGGATTTGGGCTTTTTGATAAAAGTTTTCCCGCTCTTGGTGAGCTCGAGTGCTCCGTATTTCTCTGGGTTTTTGCAGATGTATCCCTCTATCTCTGCTTGTTGTAGGACGGTCTCGAGTAGCTCTTCGTCCACTCCGTCGCATATCCCAAACCCCTCCAGTTGGTCGTGTTTGTAGTTTTCGATGTCTGCTGTCTCCACTCCTCTGACGAAGTCGATGACGTAGTCGGCCTTGAATTCTCCCTTGAGTTCGCTCAGGGCTTTGAGTACTTTTTGTAGCGTCTCTTTTGCTTCCACGTGTTTATGCTTTGCGTTACAGTTATCGCAGTTATGGCAGTTGTCCTGCCCATAGGTCTCACCAAAGTAGTGCATGAGGATCTTTCGACGACAGATAGGACTCTCGGCGTAGTCTCGGATCTCTCGGAGGAGTCGGCGTCCCACCTCTGTCTCGCTGTTGCTCTTCTTTTTGCTCTGGAGGAGCTTGTCCATATGCTTGACGTCCCCCATGCTAAAGTAGGCGATGCACTTCCCTTCGCCTCCATCTCGTCCGGCTCGCCCGGTCTCTTGGTAGTAGCTCTCCAAGCTCTTGGGGATGTCGTAGTGGATCACGTAGCGGACATCCGGCTTGTCGATACCCATCCCAAAGGCTATGGTCGCAACGATGACGTCGATCTCTTCGTTGAGAAAGGCGTCCTGCGTCTGCACACGTACCTTGGCATCGATACCGGCGTGGTAGGGTAGGGCTTTGATGTGATTGGCACGCAGCACTTCGGCAAAGGTCTCCACTGTCTGTCGACTCATGCAGTAGACGATTCCGGTCTTATTTGGATTTGACTTGACAAACTTAATAATATCTGCGTCAATCCCCTTATCTTTTTCCCGAATTTCGTAGTAAAGATTGGGGCGGTTGAATGAACTCTTGAATACCCGTGCGTGCTCCATGCCGAGGCTTCTCTGGATATCCTCCTGTACCAGAGGGGTTGCGGTGGCGGTCAGGGCGATGATGGGGCGGGGCATGATGCTGTCCACGACATCGCGTATGCGTCGGTACTCCGGCCGAAAGTCGTGCCCCCACTCGCTGATGCAGTGTGCCTCGTCCACGGCATAAAAGGAGACTTGGATCTCTTTGAGAAGGTCGATGTTTTCGGACTTGGTCAGGCTCTCCGGTGCGACGAAGAGCATCTTGGTGGCTCCACAGCGGAGGTCGTCGTGCACTTGGTCGAGCTGAGCGCGACTGAGGGAGGAGTTCATGAAGTGCGCCACTCGGTCGTCTGCCGAGCAGGCGCGGATAGCGTCCACTTGGTTTTTCATGAGCGCAATCAAGGGTGAGATGATCACCGCTGTGCCTTCGGAGATGAGTGCGGGGAGCTGATAGCAGAGGCTCTTGCCCCCACCCGTGGGCATCAGCACAAACGTGTCGTGCCCATCCAGGACACTGCTGATGATCTCCAGCTGGTGGTCCTTGAAGGTGTCGAACCCAAAGAAGTGCTTGAGGGTCTTGTGCAACAGTGCGTTTCGGTCGTTGTCCATGGGTCAAGATTTTGTTTCGGTGATGCGTGGCTTCCGGTGCGTCTCTCCTCTCGCTCGGTGTGGGTCGCACGAGGCAAAAATCGCCCTGGTGCAACGCTCACTCTCTATTCAGGCGCTATCTTTTCAATAAAGATAGCAAAAAAAATGATAGGATATACGCCCCACTTTCTTGGGTGAGGTCTCATGGGCACACCAGGTGGGGCGGCGGTGTGGTTTTGTTGGGAGGCTAGCAAGTTTTTTCCCCTTTTCTATCTGTCTAAGCGATTTCTTCTATCCGTGAAAACTTTCGCTTCTATCCGTGAAAAAGATTGCTTCTATCCGTGAAACTCAAGGCTATCTACAAGTAGCTGACTATCAGTGCTCCCAGGAGGGTCTTTTTGACCCCCAAAAATCGCCTTTCCGGCCCCCTTTTCCGGCCCTTTTTTGAGGGGCATCTGACCGAAAAAAAGAGCGGGTGTACCGAGATGTCTCGGTACACCCGCTCTGTGGTAAATGTGTCTGTGGCTTTTGGTCGATTGACCGTGGCCGTGGTTTGTCTTAGGCGTTGACTTTGGCGATGTGTGCGGCCATGTCGAGCATCTTGTTGGAGAAGCCGATCTCGTTGTCGTACCAAGATACCACCTTCACGAATGTGTCGGTCAGGGCGATACCTGCCTTGGCGTCAAAGATTGAGGTGTGCTTGTCACCCAAGAAGTCGCTAGATACGACTGCGTCCTCGGTGTAGGCGAGTACACCCTTCATCTCACCTTCGGCGGCTTTTTTCATAGCCTTGCAGATCTCCTCGTAGCTTGCGGGCTTTTCGAGGTTGACGGTGAGGTCTACGACAGATACGTCAAGGGTAGGTACGCGCATGGACATACCGGTCAGCTTGCCATTGAGCTCGGGGAGTACTTTGCCCACGGCCTTGGCGGCACCGGTAGAGGAGGGGATGATGTTGCCACTTGCGGCACGACCACCACGCCAGTCTTTCTTGGACGGACCGTCTACGGTCTTTTGGGTGGCTGTGGTAGAGTGTACGGTGGTCATCAGACCGTCCTTGATACCAAAGTTGTCATTGAGGACCTTGGCGATAGGTGCAAGGCAGTTGGTGGTGCAGCTTGCGTTGGAGATGATCTGTGTGCCCTTTTGGTACTTGTCGTGGTTTACGCCGTAAACAAACATTGGGGTGTCATCCTTGGATGGACCGGACATGATCACAAACTTGGCACCTGCCTTGAGGTGTGCTTGGGCTTTTTCCTTGGTCAGGAAGAGGCCGGTGCACTCAAAAGCGATGGTGGCACCAATTTCGTCCCACTTGAGGTTGGCGGGGTCCATCTCTTGGGTGCAGCGTACTTCCTTGCCGTTTACGATCAGTACGTTTCTGTTGCTGTCAAAGTCTACTGTGCCATTGAAGCGACCGTGCATGGTGTCATACTTGAGCATGTAGGCCAGGTAGTCTACATCGAGCAGGTCGTTGATACCTACTACCTCAATGTCGTTGCGCTCCATTGCGGCGCGGAAGACAAAGCGTCCGATACGGCCAAAGCCGTTGATACCTATCTTTACCATAGTTTTTTGTGTTGATTATTTGTTGAATGATTGCGTTATCTGTATTTTATTGTCTCAAAAGTGCCACAAATATACCAAAATCTGCTCACCCTTCCATAATATTGCGGAATTTTATCCCCAAAAGCTCTAGAGCTTTGTTTTGGTGTTGTCACTTTGCGCTTTTTGTACTTTGCGAGTGAGCCGGCGACGAATGGGGATGTCGTACAGCTTGAGTGCTAGGTAGCCGACGAGGAGAGCGAGTGCATAGACGCTGAGTGCCACGGGCCATGTTTGGCTAAAGGTGTAGCCGTCTCTCCATAGCCAGGAGTAGAAGTAGTACATGATCGGGTAGTGGGTGATGTAGAGCGGGTAGGAGAGGTCGCCGAGAAGGCGGCAAGCTCGCTCACTGCGAGAGGTTGTCGGCTGTGCCGAAGCTCCGATGTAGACTAGTAGCGGAAAGACCAGGATGATGCAGAGGGCATCGTAAAGGCCATTGAGCCAGGGCATTTGCCCGCCACCGATATGGGGGATGGAGAGTAGCGCAATGATGGCAAGTGATGCGTACCAAAAGGCGCCCTTGATGGGACGTTTGGAGCGCGGTAAGCGTGCTAGGAGGAGACCGGCCGTATAGGCAAATAGCAGTCGAAGCATGCCGCCAATAAAGCCGGTGCCTGCCAAAGACCAGCCACTGCCGAGGTTGCCGGCACCGGAGTAGTCGCCGAGAGCAAACCAGAGCAACCCAGCTCCTGAGGCTCCGGCTAGTGCGCCCAGCCACTTGGTGGGCAGACGGTGGAGGAATAGCCCGTAGAGGATGTTTCCGATGTACTCAAAAAAGAGCGACCACGAGGGACCATTGAGCGGAAACATCTCGCCGAAGCCTCGTATCTCGACGCCGGCACCCGGTGCGGCGGGGATCATGAGGAGGTGCATGAGGAGAGAGAGTAGTACCATGGAGATGGCTACCTTGGTGCCATCCCACTGCACACCACCCTGTACCAAGAAGGAAACAACACCTAGGAGTGCTCCGAGGATGACCAGAGGGTGAAGGCGGATCAGGCGTCTTTTGAAAAAGTTGCCCAGAGAGAGTGTCCTTTTTCTCAGTCGCTCGTCATAGGCATAGCCCATCACGAAGCCGGAGAGGATGAAGAAAAAGTCTACGGCAAGGTAGCCGTGGTTGAAGCGTTGGGTCACCGGTGAGGTGGCGTAGCCCTCAAAGATGTGGTACCAGACCACCATCAGGGCGGCGACTCCACGAAGCCCGTTGAGTAGCTCGTAGTGGGGTTTGGTGTCTGCGAATGCGGCCGCAGATGGGCGCGGAGATGGGTTCATGGGTGTTGGAATAGTTGTTCTTCGTTGGTACGAAAAAAGTCCCAGGCCACTCGTGCTTGATGGATGAGCATCTGCATGCCGTTTTGAGCCGAGGTGCCACGCTCCAATCCCTCTAGGAGGAAGGGGGTGGTACCGGGGTTGTAGTTGAGGTCGTAGAGGTGGGTGTCGACCTGCAGTGTCTCGTAGGGCAGTGGGGGCTTCTCTTGCGCATGGCGGGCGGTGCCGAGCGGGGTGGCGTTGACGATCAGGTCGTATGCGCCGAGCCCTGTCTTTCGGAGGTCGGTATAGGTGAGGTCGCCTCTCGTGCCTCGGGAGACTACTTGGGTGAGGATCCCGTGGTGGCGTAGGGCGTAGGCGACGGACTTGGCCGCTCCGCCTGTCCCCAATACGAGTGCGTGGGCGATGGTGTGCGATGGGAGCGACTGCCAAAATCCCAGCCAGTCGGTGTTGGTCCCTAGGAGGTGTCCATCGCTCTGGCGTCGGATGCAATTCACAGCACCCAGTCGCTCGGCATCGGGTGTGAGGTAGTCCAGCAGCGGGAGTACCTGCTCTTTGTAGGGGGTCGTGACCATGAGCCCGCCCCGGCGGTTGTCCGAGCGAAGGGCTCGGGCAGCCTCCAGGAGGTCGTCCGTCTGCATGTACTCAAAGGTATGCTCCGAGGAGGAGCCCCATATCCGATCCTCAAAGATCTCCTTGGATCGAGAGTGCTGTAGGTACTTGCCTACCAGTCCGTAGATCATTTGGTGTGATCAAGGGCCCGAATCTTGCCAAATCGACGCCTATTTTCGGCCAAAGTGTCTCGGAATTGGGGCTTGTAGCCTATGTAGAGGATGCAGACACCGGGGAAAAACTCGTGGTAGGAGGTGTCGCCAAATCCGGCCTCTTTCATCAGATACTCCATTACGTCTCTGCTGGGTGCGTGCTCGATGCTGTCGCAGAGGTAATCGTAGGCGGTGTCGTCGGATCCGAAAAGCCGAGCTGCTGTGGGGATTAACCTTTTTGCGTGGATTTGATAGAGGTCGTAGAGTAACTTTGTATCGGGCGTGCAGAGCTCCAGGATGGCACAGATGCCACCCGGACGCAGCACTCGGTACATCTCGCTCAGGGATAGGGGAATGTCCTCAAAGTTTCGGACCCCAAAGGCGCAAGTGACAGCATCAAAGTGGTCCTCCTCATAGGGTAGATCGGAGGCATCGACCTCGGCTATCTTGACCTGCCCCGTGAGGTCGGCATTCATCGCTTTGTAGAGTGCGTGAAAGAGCATCCGCTGCGAGAGGTCGGCCGCCACCACTGTCGCATGGGGCAGTTTTTTGGCAAGGGCTATGGATACGTCTCCGGTGCCGGCGGCGAGGTCCAGTACGAGCTTTGGTCGCTCAGCCGCCACACGTCGGACTAGCTCTTTGCGCCACAGCCGATCGAGTCCGAAGGAGTTGACTTTGTTCAAAACATCGTACTTCGGGGCTATGTGGTCGAACATCTCTTTGATCCGGCTTGTGAAGTCGGGGCGGCTTCTTGTCATGGGAGCGGTCATGATGTTGGGTGCTATTGGGTTGGTTATCGGAGGTTTACCGTTCGTTGATCCAAGCGGTGAGGTTGCGCTCTATGCGTCCTTCTAGGTCATCGGTTGGGTGCTTCACAAATTTTTCGCCTGTGATGTGCTCGTACAGCTCAATATAGCGCTCTGTGACACTGGTGCAGTACTCCGGTGTCATCTCCGGGACTTGCTGGCCTTTCTCTCCTTGAAAGCCGTGGTCGATCAGCCACTTGCGTACAAATTCTTTGCTGAGCTGGCGCTGTGGCATCCCTTTCTTGAAGAGCTCCTCGTAGCTGTCGGCGTAGAAGTATCTCGAGGAGTCCGGAGTGTGGATCTCATCGATCAGCATGATTTTGCCGTCCTTTAGACCAAACTCGTACTTGGTGTCCACCAGGATCAGCCCACGCTTCTCGGCCAACTCCGTACCCCGCTCAAAGAGTCGGTACGTGATGGCTTCGATCTGGTTGTAGTGCTCTTCGCTCACCAGTCCTTGGCGTATGATCTCCTCGCGCGATATGTTTTCGTCGTGTCCGCTATCTGCTTTGGTGGTAGGGGTGATGATGGGGTGGGCGAACCTTTGGTTCTCGACCAGGCCTTCTGGCAGCTCCACTCCGCAGAGATTGCGCTCGCCTGCTTGGTAGGCGCGCCATGCACTACCGGTGATGTATCCACGGATGATCATCTCCAGCTTGAGGGGTTCGCACTTGTGTCCCACGGTGACCATCGGGTCGGGTGTGGCAATCTTCCAGTTGGGGACGATGTCTTGGGTGGCGTCTAGGTTTGTGGCTGCGATCTTGTTGAGTATTTCGCCTTTGTAGGGGATGCCCTCGGGTAGGATGACGTCAAAGGCGGATATGCGGTCGGTGGCGACCATCACCAGTAGGTCGCCCTCCAGTGAGTATACATCCCTTACTTTGCCGTGGTAGACGCTCTGCTGACCTGGGAGCGTGAGGTTGGTTTTGATCAGTGCTTGTGCCATAGGTTTATTGGTTGATTGTTTTTTGTAGAGTAGTCTTCTTTTTGTGTCGTTGCTCATCTTCGTCGTAAGCATCGACTATTTTTTTCACGAGGCCGTGCCGCATGATGTCCGTGCGGTCAAAGTCTATCCATCCTATTCCCTCTGTTTTGGCGAGGATCTGCTTGGCTTGTCGGAGTCCGGAGAGTTGTCCACCGGGGAGGTCGATCTGGCTGGTGTCGCCCGTGATGATCATCTTGGCGTTTAGGCCGAGCCGGGTCAAAAACATTTTCATCTGGTGCGTGCTGGTGTTTTGCGCTTCGTCGAGGATCACGACGGCTTCGCTGAGGGTGCGTCCGCGCATAAAGGCCAGCGGGGCTATCTGGATCACACCGCTCTCCATGTACTCACGCAGCTTGGTTGTGGGTACCAGCTCTATCAGTGCGTCGTAGAGGGGTTGCAGGTAGGGGTCTAGCTTTTCTTTCATCTCGCCGGGGAGGAAGCCCAGTTTTTCGCCGGCTTCGACAGCCGGTCGGCTGAGGATGATTCGTCGCACTTGCTTGTTGCGGAGTAGCTTGACGGCCATGGCGATTGCCAGGAAGGTCTTGCCGGTTCCGGCCGGTCCGGTCGCAAAGACCAGGTCGTACTGCTGTACCAGCTCCACCATGCGGGTTTGGTTGTCCGTCCTAGCCACGATGGGTCGTCCGGATGCTCCATAGAGGATCACGTCATCGGCCTTGCGGTGCTCGACGATATTGCCGTGTGCCATTTCGACCACGGTGGTCTCGGGTAGGTCGTTGTACTCCACGGCGTACTTTTCGAGCTGGTGTAGGAGTTTCAAAAAGAGGTCTGTCTCCTTGGGCTCTCCGATCACTTTCATGACATTGCCTCTCGCCATGAGGCGGAGCTTGGGGTGCAGCTCTCGCAGGGCTACGAGGTTGCGGTTGTTGATGCCATAAAAGACGGCAGGGTCGGCTTCTTCGAGCAGGTAGATCCTTTCGTTCATCTGTTTTCCTTTTTCAGCAGTAGGCTTTCGACCCCCTTGATCAGATCCTCCTCGGAGAGTGCGCCCACGCTCAGGGTGGGGATTTCGCTCATGGGGATAAAGAGTAGCGACGGATAGGCCTGTATCCCCAGCTGTCGCATGAGGTTGGGGGCTTTTTCGCCATTGATGCTGTAGACGATGATTCGGCCGGCGTAGGCTTTGGCGAGGCGTTGCAGTCGTGGTTTGAGGGTTTTGCAGTGGACGCACCAGGGGGTGAAGCAGTCGATGATGGCCGGCTTGTCGCCCAGGTACTTCCACGGCCCCCCGGTACGAAAGTCATAGACCTTTTGGGCAAAGTCGTTCGGGGTCAGCTCGATCACCTCTTGGGCATTGCTCCGCAGTGCGAGGAGCGGGAGCAAAATGGGGAGGAGTATGAGGAGTGTGTGCTTTTGTTTTCCCATGTCACAAAGTTAATCATTTTGCCCCTAAAAAAGAGAATCTTGTGCGAAGTGCCGTGTCGCTTTTTTTTGACAAAATGTAGCCCTCCTCTCGCATTGGTATGCGGGCCGAGGACTAGGTGCGAGCCACCTTGCTCAGCCGGTGCCACCGCCACAGTCCAAGTACCGCCACGATGCTGTAGATGACGAAAAAGTAGCCGGTGACCGTGTAGCCCTGTAGGAAGTAGAGTATGCAGTAGAGTACGTTGCTGAGGATCCAGCAGTACCAGGTCTCGATGTACTTCTTGGCCAGGAGCCACATGCCCACCAGGCTCACCGAGGTGGCCAGTGCATCGGGCAGTGGGTAGGGGCTCTCCATGTAGAGTCGGAGTAGGGGCTCGATGGCGACCATGCCCAGTAGCGACACGAGGAGTGTGCAGAGTGCTGTCCGGGTGCGCATGTAGCGGATCCCCACCGTGTCGTCACTGCTCTCGCCACGACTTCGGTGCCAGGCGATCCAGCCTAGGATGCAGGCCACGATGTAGTAGACATTGACGACGATATTGCCATACACTTGGCTCTCCCACGAGATGTAGATGTAAAAGAGGGGCAATACGATCCCCACGGGCCAGAGCCATCTGCTGGCACGCATCTCCAGCCACACGTAGATGATCCCCACGGTGGCCGCCACTAGCTCTATGATTTGCATCTGATCCATAGTTCCCGACAAAGGTAACGAAATGACCCTTTTGGACAAAAGCGTTGCGAGGCCCCCTCCGGACATCGGATCCAAAAGGTAGCGCACCACCACGGAGCGTGATCCCAAAAATGGGTATATTGTCACTCGGTCTGTGCTCCACAGATCGGTCTCCACATTTTTTGTCCCAACCATCAAATTAGCACCATGATCAAAAACATACTACTGGACTTGGGGGGTGTCCTGATCACTCTGGATCACGAGGAGGCGGTTCGTCGCTTCGAGGCGATAGGCGTCCATGATGTCCGAGCTATGCTGGACCCTTATTGCCAGGGTGGCATCTTCTTGGATCTGGAGTCGGGGCGACTCTCCGAGGAGGACTTTGTCGCCACACTTCGCGCGCGGTACGGTGAGCAAGTGACGGCCGAGGCCGTGGAGCATGCTCTACTGGGTTTTTTCAAGCGGGTGGATGAGGAAAAGTTCGACTACATCTACCGAGTCCTTCGGCCCAAGTACCGTCTCTTTTGCCTCTCCAATACCAACCCGATCGTCTCCAAGCTGACCTTGTCTCCGGCCTTCCTCAAGAGTGGTCGCTTGCTTGAGGACCACTTTGAGAGACTCTATCTGTCCTACCGCTTGGGGGTTTGCAAGCCGGATCCCAAGATCTTTGAGCTAATCCTCAAGGATAGTGGGATCCTACCCGGTGAGACGCTCTTCTTGGACGACGGAGCGGCCAATACCGCTATGGGTAGGCAGATGGGCTTTTTGACCTATCGTCCCGAGAATGGTGGCGACTGGCGCGATGCCATAGACCGCCTGGTGGGGGAGCAGGCATGAATAGCTACCGGACGATCGTCGAACCCACGACAGCGCAGTACACCGATAAGCGGAGCCGATTCATCGCTCACGCACTGCCGGTGACCTCTGTCTCGGAGGCGATGGAGCGGATAGAGGCTTTTCGGAGAGAGTACTACGATGCTCGGCACGTATGCTGGGCCTACCGAATCGGCAGGTCGGAGGAGCCGGAGGAGCGAAGCAATGATGATGGCGAACCATCCGGCACCGCCGGAAAACCGATCCTAGGGCAGCTCATCAGCCACGACTTGAGGGATCTGCTGGTCGTCGTCGTGCGCTACTTTGGGGGCGTCAAGCTCGGGACGGGGGGCCTGATCGTGGCTTATCGGGCTGCCACGGTGGCGGCACTGGACGTAGCGGACATCGTGGAGCACACACTCTACACACGGTACCGACTATGCTTCCCATACGACCTGATCAATCCCGTGATGATGATCCTGAGGGAGTATGCCGCCGAGACGATCGACAACGATGCGGACCTCGACGGATACATCTGGAGGGTCCGGATCCCCAATGCTCGGTGTGAGGAGTTTGAGGAGGCATCCGGGCAACTCTATCAGCTAGATTGGTCGCTCATTGAGGAGCTTTGACCTACTGTCTGCGAAAAGAGAATCCTTCTGTCCGTCTAAACGATTGCTGCTATCCGTGAAAAGGTTCGCTTCTATCCGTGAAACTCATGCTCCCCCGTAAGTGGTTGATTATCAACGCCCCCCAAAAGGGGCTTTTTTGATCCCAAAATCGCCTCTTTTTCACCCTGCTTTGAGGGGCCGTTTGGGTGCGAAAAAGTTGGATCTGTCCATCTGTCTGGTGACCTCTCTCCGGTTTGTGGGTGGGGTATGCGGCCGGAGGTCCCCGGGCGACAGGATCGTTGTTGGGGGTGGAATAACAAATAGGAGGATGCACCAATCGCTTGGCACATCCTCCTCTGCGGTCGGGCGTAGCCCTCTCTCCTGCTTGTGCGGAGGGCTACGCTATGGCCTTGCCTTACTCCTTGATCAGTCGGATCGGGGTCGACTTTTGCACTCCGGCGGTCACCATGCGGTTGCCGATGGAGAGGGAGGCTAGGTCGAGTGTGTAGACCGCCTTGAAGCTGGTGCTGTAGGCGGCATCGTACCTGGAGATATAGCGTCCTACCATGCCATTGTTGCGCAGACCCTGTGTCCCATCCTGTGAAGCGTTGTAGCCAATCAGTGGCAGGGTGATGGTGTGGTAGGTAGCGCTGTTGTCGTTCCAAAACTCGGGCTTCTCGAGGTCTGCCATGGTTGTCTCCTTGAGCCCCTCGCCGAGGTAGCGACAGGTGACGATGAGGGCATAGGGACCGGTGAAGCGACCGGGGGTCTCATCGGGATTGTTGTCCAAGACGTAGCGGTAGGCGGTGAAGTTGGAGTAGTCCGTTGCCGCCGGTGCTACCGCACCTCCGGGTAGCCGTGGATCGTCCTTGCCGAGGGCGCCGGTGTGGGGCTTCATCCGGAGGCCGAGGACCAGACGGTAGGTACCGGCACTAAAGTCCCCGGGCTTCTTTTGGACGTTACCCATACCCTTGTACTCGGCAGAGTACCGCTTGGGGCTCTTGCCATCGGTGTCAACCAGCTCAGAGACGTTTTCGCTCAGCTTTTCTTTACCGAAGCCAAACCTGATGGCTCCCTGTTTGGCACTGTTCTCCATGGCTGCTGCCTTGAGCTCGGAGGAGGAGGGGATGATGATCGCCAGCTCCCATGGTGTGGGCAGTCGGTACCCGTCGGGCAGGGTGATGGTGCTGCCGTCTGCCAGCGCTGCCCGGCCGGTGACTTGGTCGTAGGAGAAGTAGCCACTCTGGTCCTGTGCATGACTGGTGGCAAAGGCCTTGCCGGTGTGGTCGAGGTTGTAGTCGGCAAAGCGAGCGAGTGCCAGCCCCGGTAGCGGCAGGCTTGCGGGCTGTGTGATCGTGACCTCGCGGACCAGTGTGGGGTCGTAGGCGTTGGAGATGCGTAGCGTGTAGGTGGCCTCAGAGTCTTCGGAGCTGTTTTTGGGTATAAGCACCTTGAAGGTCTGGGTGACGGTCTCACCTCTGAGGTTGCTTCCGATCTCCTCTATTTTCACCTCCGGCTGGTCGGGTGCTGTGATGTTGACCCGATCCTTGTCCACAGTGGTGGTAAAGAGTAGCTCCGCCGGGTTGCCGGTCGTGAGTGTGAGTGTGGTGGGGTTTTGCCCGGGTGTCTCAGTGAGCAGGTTGCTCGTGACGGTAAAGTCGGGGGTGCTGAACTGTAGCTTCTCGTCGTCCGGCAGGGAGAGAGTGCCACCGCTGCTCCAGCTGTGAGCGACCAGTCCGACCTTGATCAGGCTGAGGATGGGGTTGGTCTCGTCTACCGGCTCACCGATCACCCGCTCGGTGTTGAGGATGAGGCTGTAGATGGTGTTGCGCTTGACTTCCCTATCTTTTAGGACCACGGTGATGGGGTCGATGGGCTTGCCCTTGAGCGTGGCTTCGATCGTGAGGCTCACGGCCTCGATCTTGGGATCCTCGTAGCCATAAAACACAGCCACCGGCTTGGCCGATGGTCCTCCGGCAGTGGGGGTCACTTTGGCAGTGGCTCGTGGCAGGTCGTTGGCGACCTTAGTGGGAGCCAACAGCCCGGTGGCAGGTGCCACACCGGTGATGCTGACGCTCGTGATGTCGAGGTCGTGGACGCGGTTGTAGAGGTCAAAGCGGGAGGCGAGGCGTGCCAGGGCGACATTGCCTAGGTCGTAGGTGGATCCTTGCTCAATATATGCCTCGAGGGGGATGCTGTTGACCATCACGAGAGGGGTCTCCGGTGACAGTGCTGTCTCGACCAACAGAGTGCGGGCCGCTTTTAGCCCTAGGTCGGGGTCGCTCAGCTTGGTACGGAGTGCCTCATCAGCATTGGCAACGATCAGCAGATCCAGGATGCCGCCTTTCGTCAGCTCAGCGGTATAGCTCCCGTCGGTACCCTTTTTGGCAGAGGTGGCGGAGACTTGCTTACCGTCTTCAAAGGCAACGACAAGGAGTTGGTCGATCTTGTTTTCCGCATCAGTGCCGGTGACACTGACCTCCTCTGTGGCACGTAGGGTGTTGGCAGTGGTGAAGCGTAGTGCGTAGGTGGTCTTGGCTTCTTCTTGCGGGATCAGGCAGGGTGGGGTCTCCTTGCCCTTGCAACTACCGAGGGCTAGCAAGAGGAGGGAGAGGAGCCCCCAGGTGAGTGAGTGTTTTCGTGTTTTCATATGTTTATTCCGAGTTCGAGTCCTCTTTTTAGGGAAAAATGCTCTTGTTTATTCTTGCACAAGGTAAAAGTCAAAGAATATGCCGAGTTTGTCGCCATCGGGGCCACCGTAGTATTTGCTGTTGTTTAGATCAAGCAGCATGACCCCGCGCGGCTCCTTGAAGACTCCGGTGCCGTTTTGATTGGCATCCTTGACCTCGCAGTCGCCCTTGTTGGGGCTTTTGAAGACAAAGCGGTGGTACTGTCCATTGGGGGTTGCTTCGGCCAGTGCAATGAACTTGGCTTTTCCTGTCCCAATGAGGTCAAATATGGAGCACTCCTCCTCTCCGGTACCGGAAGAGGCTATGAAGAAGACGTCACGGGGAAGGTGTTGGTTGGAGGCCAATACCAGCTTGTTTTCGTCGATCTGTAGGAGCAGGTCTATGGCCAGCCCTTTGAGGAATACACTTCTACCCACTTCGTGCGCCTCGAGGGTGACGGGCACTGTGATCTCCTCGTCTCCGATGGTTGCATAGAAGGTGTAGGGACCAAGTATGGATTGGTAGTCTATAGTGTTGATGGGGGCAAAGTTGAGGACGACCTTTTGGTTGACGGTCAGCTCCTTTTTGTAGAGCCCTGCCTTGATGGTGACGGTGGCTTGGCGAGGCTTGGAGGTGACGTTGGGTTTTGCCCGGAAGTAGAGGCGATCCTCGATCTGCTCGATGGTGAGCCACTCGGCGGATCCTTCACTCTGGGTGATCTCCAGTGCACTTTCAGCGTGGATAGGAAAGTACTGCTCCCCTCCCTTTTCGGAGAAGGAGAGGTTCTCAAGGCTGGCGTAGTCGACACGCCCCAGCTGAGTGACCGGGATGTGTGCTTTTTTGCCCTCCTTGTCCACGACGATGAGGGCGTTGCGGGTGTCCGCACCGGGGTTGGGCATCGCCACTACTTTTAGGCCCCGTTTGCCGGTCTTGGTGATGGTAATCCACTGCTCTGCTCCGGTAGAGAGGGAGCAGGCAAATCCTTCGTCCGACAGCTCGATGTGACCGGTGCCTCCCTCGTAGTCAAAGGTGACTGTGGAGGAGACGACGCCAAATGGGGTGTCTTGGCCCCCGCAAAGTGTACTGTTGGCTCTTTTGCACCCCGTCGTGAGCGTCATCAGGAGAAGGGTACAGGAGAGGAGTATGTTGATAGGTTTCATAATGCTTGGTCAATAAGCGATGTGATTAGTCTGGAAGTTTGCTCAAGGTCTTCAAGGAGAAGAGCGCCGGTGTTATAGGGGCTATGCTTACTGAAGAGAGGTCGATGGCGGCAAAGGCCCAGATCTCTTTGCCCCACTTGCCGTTGTCCTCAAACTTGTAGACCCCTTCGCTGTTGGGGACAGGTGCTGTGACGAGCCCAATGTCGGAGGCTTGCCCGATGTGACCTTCGGAGTCCAAGGCTACGAGTACGTATTGTTTGCCACCGGCGACTATCGCCTGTGGTGCGAGAAGGATCGCATCGCTCTCCGGTAGGTAGGTGAGGGTTATGTCGTAGGGAAGTCCTTTGACTAGGTATTGGTTCCTTGGTGCCATCTCAAGCTCAACAGGTGCTTGCACCACCTTTCTTGCCCGGAAGTCAATGTACTGTAGCATATACTTGCCCAAGTACTTGGCGTAGGACTTATAGACGGGGTCTTCGCGTAGCGTAAGTGCATCACCGGAGGGGAGCTTCCAGCTCTTGTCCGTGGCGTTCCAGGTGAGCTCAGTCACCTTGAGCAGGGGAGTCAGGAAGCGAAGACCGGTGTCGGTGATGACGTAGGGGGCTTGGACGCGATCGTACTCGCCCTCTATCTCGACGTCAAAGACGTTGAACCCATCGAGGTTGTAGTAGAGGACCACTTTCTTGCCACCGATGGTGCCGGTCCAGGCATCTTGATGGGTGGTCAGGAAGTAGTAGTCGAGGTCAAAGGCCTCTGCCTTGAGGGCACGAGCTTTGGCATAGTAGGCGTCGACACCCTCCTTGGGGCGGTGGAGCGTGATGATGTTGTCGCTCATCTTGCCCCGCAGGGTGATCCGGTCGGCAGATTGGCTCAGGACCACCATGGACCAGTCGCCCAAGAATCCTTTGCCTCTCCCATGCCCGTCATTGATATCCGGGTCGGCGAAGTAGTGAAATGTGGGGTTGTAGGTGTCAAAGGAGAGCACGGTACCCTTGTCCGACTGTATGCTGTATAGGCCGGAAGTGGCGGGTGCGTCTTGCTTTTGGAGTTCACTGTTGACGATCACTTCGCCACTTTTCTGGAAGCGGACGTGCATGAGGAATCCCCCAAAGGACTGATTTTCGTCGGGTGTGTATTCCATGATCCACCCCTCGGGTGCATCTGTGAGAAACCGGCGTAGCTCCGCCACCGCAGAGGCGGTGCGCTCGGAGGGAGATTCGGGGAAAAGGGCTTTGTTCTTTACTCCTGTACATCCTGCCAGGACCAGTAGTGTGATCGCAAGGGTATATAGTTGCTTCATGGTATTGTCGGTCATTGGATAGAGGGTTTGAGGTCAGGAAGATTGACTCGGGCGGGGTCTTGCATGAACTGTGTGATCATCTGGCACCTATTGGTGTGGTCATTTTCTGCAGGTACATTGCGGAAGTCAGGGTTGCTCATCAGTGCTTCCCATACGGCACTGCGCAGAGCCGCTTGTTGTGCGGCGGTGGTGGGTGTCACCGGTGTCTGGAGCAGAGGCTTCCACGCATCGTCGATAAGCTGGATGTGTGCGACCTCGGCTGTGCGTCTCTGTACGACTGCGCGCAGCTGGTCCATGTCGATATTCCACTTGTCCTTCATGTAGCCTTTCATCAGCTCGATCTTGCGCAGGATTTTGTCTCGCCCTTCGGTATTTTCTTTGCCATTTTCATCCTTGGTCACCGCTAGGTTGTTGAGCAGGTTGTCCCACTCTTCGTCGGTGTAGGTGAGGTAGTAGGCGGTCACCTCGGTGATATCCTCTACCGGTTGGCTACCGGCATAGGGAGAGACAAAGCCGAGGAGTGCGGCCTCTTTTTCCCGACGATCCTGCCATGAGGTGGCGGCGTAGTCCCCTTGGCTGATGGCACTGTACTCTTTGCGGGGCCAGTCGTGCTTCTGCTGTAGGATGTGGGTAAACTCATGGTGCATGGTGTGAAAGTAGTAGGTATTCATCATCGCCGGATTGGTCTCGTCCAGCCAGTTGGTCTGGTAGAGGGTCACTTTCAGACCGCCTTCGGCAGTACCGAGGAGGATGGTACCGTTGGCGTTGTATCCGGGTGAGCCGATCAGCATGAGTATTCGTGGCAGGCGATCGCGCATAAAGTCCACTCCGGCTACCTCGTTGTAGGCATCGATCCAAGCATGCTGGACGACCTTCGCCATCTTCATACTTTTTTCCAGGCTGGCCGGAGCCAAGTGCCGGGCAAAGTCGATCTCTTTGTCGTCCATGCGGTACATGAAGCGTACGTTGTATGGGTCGACGAAGTTTTGCTTGATCCAGGTGTCAAAGGCGTTCTCGGGGGATTTTTCGAAGCGGACGACACTTCGCCCGTTGTCGGGGAGGTCTCTCTCTTTGCACCCGGTGGATAGAGCCACGGTAGCCAGCAGGAGTGTGGCACTTAGTATTTTGGTAGTTGTCTTCATTATTATGTTCATTATTTGTTAGACCTAGGCACAAAGGGCTGTATCTGTTGGATGATGGCTGTGCTGACTGCGCTCATGGGTTTGCGGTCGGGTCTGTTGGCAGGGAGACCGGCGGTGATGACGTCACTCGGTATCTCGATGGCACGTCTGGGGTCGTCCGTGGTCAGGGTGATGTCGCTACCTCGTGCGACGTTGTGTGTGATCTCTATTCCGTAGCGCTTGATGTCCTCCCACCGCTGTCCGGTGTGGATGCTCTCGATACGGCGAGCGTGTAGGACGGCTTGGATCAGATTGGTCTGCAGTCCGGGCTCCAGCTCAAACTTGGGGTGCAGTGGTTTTGCCACCGGGTGTTTCTTGGCAGCTGCCCCCTCGTAGTACTCAGCGATCTCGGCCGCACTGAGGTTGACCTTGGCGCCTTTGGCATTGTACCACATGTTGAGGTCCTTTGCGGCTAGGTCGTACTGCTTGGTGAGGACGTAGGCTTCGGCTCTAAAGAGAAGGGTCATGTCGCTGCTAAAGGGGACATCCACCACGTGTACATACCCGACACCTGCCACGATATCGGTGTACTCAAATATCTCGTAGTACCGTGCCAAGAAGTTGTTTTCGGCAGCGGAGCTAGAGAAGTTGTAGATACCTTTGGAAAGGAGGGGCAGCCCTGAGCCCCATGGTCCTGAGCTTAGCAGAATCTGCGAGCTCATGATGGAGCTGTGTACGCCATACCTAGCGGCTATGATGTCTCTAAACCAGGTCGAGTTCATCGGCACGATAAGGTAGTTGCAGGGCACGTTTTCGTTAATGTATAATTGGCCCCACTCTGCGGGGGTGTTGGCCTTATTGAGCTCATTGTAGCTCCGCAACGTAGGTGCCGGGTTGGGGCCGAGTGCCTGTGTAGCATACTGTATGGCCTTGTCCCACTGCTCGGCGTAGAGGGCTACTTTGGCGGCAAAGGCGTATGCGGCTTGAGTGTTGAAGTGGTAGGCGGGCACCTTCAGCTTGGCATCGTCGATCAAGGGTAGTCCCTTGGAGATGTCCATCATGATGCTGTCGTAGTTGGCTTGCAGGGTCTCGCGCTTGTAGGTGGTTCCGATCTTGCTCTCCACCTTGGTTGCATAGGGGATACCCAGTGCGCTCTTGGCGGTTGTCGGGCTGTAGGCCGGAGCAAAAGTATTGACCATCAAAAAGTGGCTGTACGCTCGGCAGATCAGCGCTTCACCTTTGGCGGCTTGTAGCTCCGGTCCGTCGCCTAGTTTTTTGATCCCGTCGAGAAGGATGTTGACGTTGGCTATGGAGCTGTAGCATTCGTTCCAGAGGCCGAGGGTGTTGTCCTCACTGGCAGGGCCGGTGTTGGCTTTCCAGTGGTAGTTTTCACGCACATGGATGCGGGACGACTCCTCGAAGCGTGGACCATTGTCCATCACGTTGTCGGTGCGGTGCTCAAATATCGGTGCGGTGAACTTGGTCGGGTAGCACGACACCAGCATCTCGTACACCTTGTCGGTGCTATTGAGGTTGGAGCGGCTGTCGGGCGTTACGTCCAAAAAGGAGTCGCACCCTGTCGTCAGAGCGGTGAGCAGTCCGGCCAGTATAGATATCTTTATTGTTTTCATATTCGTCAGGTCATCATTAGGTTAGAATCCAATACGCACAGTGGCCGTGATCTGCTTGGGCACAGGGGCCGATACACCTCCCGAGCGGAAGAACTCCGGATCTTGTCCGTTGAGTGCCGGGTCGGCGTAGAGTAGCAGTAGGTTAGTTGCCTGCAGCTTGAGCGAAGCGTTTTGCAGGACGGTACCCTCCAGCCATCTCTTGGGCATGGTGTAGGTCAGTGAGACCTCCTTGAGGCGGACGAAGTCTCCCTTCGCCACACGGGCAGAGGAGTAGTTGTAGGTGTTGAATCCGGTTGCGATCCGCGAGATAGTCTTGTAGTCTCTGTAGCTGGGCACAGCGGGGATGATCGTCCGGGCTTCGTTGCCACCGACCACCCAGCGGTTGTTGAATTCGCGAGGGGTAGCCGTCAGGTCATCGTACCGGGCTCTAAAGACCGGATCCAGGCGGATCACATTGCCTGCCGAGTAGGTCACGAAGAGGTTGAGGCGCCACTCCTTGTAGCTGAGGATGTTGCCAAAGGAGCCATTGATCGTCGGATCGGTGGGGCCCTCGTACTTCAGGTAGTCCACATTGTCCCGCTCCTGGAGGTTGATCGAGCCGTAGCTACGACTGTCGATCACTTGGTCTTGGATCTTGAACTTGGGGTAGCCACGGTCATCCAGCCCCTCAAATGGTATGGAGAAAAGACCGCGTACCGGGTAGCCTTTGCGTGCAAATCCGGACCCGGAGATGAAGTTGAAGACAGTCGAGCGGGTATTGAGCTCGGTGATCTCATTGGTGTTGTATCCAAAGATAAAGTCAGTCGTCCACGAGAAGTCTCGTGTCTCTATGTTGCGAGTGGAGAGCGAAAACTCTACCCCCTTGCTCTTCATGGCGGCGACGTTGCCCAGTCGGTTGGTCTCTCCTCCGACGCCTTGTGTGATGGCGTAGCCGATCAGGTCAAAGTTGTTGCGTCGGTACCAGTCAAAGACGACATTGATGCGGTTGTTGAGGAAGCCCATGTCCACACCGACGTTGATCTCGTGCTTCTTTTCGTAGGTGAGGTCTTCATTGGCGAGCGAGAGGCGGGTCAGCCCGGACTCAGCTGATTCAGCGGACGGACGCCATGGGGTGTAGCTCTTCAGGACGATATCCGGGCTGGTGATACCGATGGGGCCCGGGTCAGCGGTCAGTGAGTAGGATCCACGGAGGGTGAAGTGGGTGAGCCACTTGAGGTAGTCGCTCCTAAACCACTCCTCCTCATGGGCGTTCCATGCGGCGGCGACGTTCCAGGTCGGCAGCCAGCGTGCTTGGCGACTCTTGCCTAGGCGGTTGGATCCCTCGTAGCGTGCTGTGCCGGTGAGGGTGTATCGGCCCATGTAGGAGTAGGTGGCAGTGCCAAAGATTGCGTGGGTGCGGTTGCGGGTGTTGACCAAGCTGTAGTAGGGGATGTTCATCTCCTTCATGCGCTTGAAGGCCAAGTAGTCCCAAAAAGCCAGCTCTCCGCTCTGGTACTGCATCCCCCAGCCGTCAAAGTGATTGAGGGTACGGTCTTGGGCGTTAAACTCCACACCGGCATAGCTATTGATGATGTGTGCGTCGGCGATCACCGTATTGTACTGAGCACTGGTGCGAAAGTCGTAGCTGAGCATCCGGTAGTTCTTGGTGTTGTAAAATCCTCCCTTGGGCAGGACTGACTTGGGTAGCTCGTTGATCTTGTCCGGGTCTTTGTAGAGCCAGTTGTTGCGCTGTTGGACAGTGGCGTCTTGCATAGCTCGGTAGGCGAGTGCTTGGTTGGAGTCGTCCTTGATCTTGTGCTCCTGCATGGTGCCCGAGTAGCGCACAGCGGCGAGTGCCTGGAGCTTGAGCTCGCGGATGGGCTTCCACTCCAGCTGTGTCTGGAATCTCACGTCGATCACATCGAGGTTGAGGAAGTTGTTGTCCAGCTCCTTTTTGATGTTGAATGGCGCAAAGTTACGGGTGTACTCTTCGCTCGGGTCGAGTGTCCGGCTGGAGTTGATGGCATAGGAGTAGGGGTTGATGTCAAAGGCTCTCGATACGGTACCGCTCACTGGGTCGGCATCCTGCGACAGGGTCCCCGGTGCTGTCTGCTGGCGGTAGGAGGCATTGGCGATCATGTTGAGCGACACTTGGTCGGTGAAGTGGTAGGTGTTGTTGAGGTTGGCGGTGTAGCGTCGTACCGCACTGCTCCTCATCCAGCCCGGGTCGGTCATCAGTGAGAGGGAGGCGTAGGTCTGGCTCTTGTCGGTACCGGAGGACATGCTCACCGAGTGGTTCATCATCACAGCAGGGCTGAATAGCTCGGCAAACCAGTCTGTGTTGATCATCTCGTACTTTTTGAGAAAGCCTGCCTTGGCCTCCGGTGTGTTGGGTAGCCCAAAGATCCCCTTCTTGGGGTCGTAGTTGTGGATGAGGTGGTACATGTTGCCAAAGACACCACTGTCCGCAGCCCGATAGGTCTCTGCCAGGTTGAGCCAGCCTTTTCGCTCCAGCTCCATGTAGAAGTCCATCTGGTCTTGGGAGTTCATGATATTGAAGTCGTTGTACGACGGTATCAGTCGGGTCGTGAACTCACCGGTGTAGCTAAAGTTTGCAGTGCCTTTGCGTCCTTTTTTGGTCGTGATGACGATGACCCCCGCCATTGCCTTGGCACCGTATATAGAGGTTGCCGATCCATCCTTGAGGATCTGGAAGGACTCAATGTCATCGGGGTTGAGCCCTGCGATCGCAGAGGAGATCAGTGTGGTGGCGTCTCCACTGGATAGCTCGTCGGGGCCTACCTCTACGACACTCTCCTGGATCACACCGTCCACCACCCAGAGTGGGCTGGAGTTGCCATAGATGGAGGTGGCACCGCGGACACGGATCTTGGGTGCCGTGCCGAACGTACCACTGACGTTTTGGACCGTCACACCGGCCGCACGTCCCTCCAGTCCGCGCGAGACATCCGCCATACCGTTGAGCTTCACTTTGTCGCCCTCCAGTTGGTCGGTCGCTCCGGTGAATAGTCGCTTGTCTTGTGCCACCATACCGGTCACCACCACCTCACCGAGCAGTTCGGCATCAGGGACCAGCTTGATGCGCATTCCCTTCTTGGCTTTTGCTTCTACACTCTTGTAGCCGACGAAGGAGATCACGATGGTGCTTCCCTCTTTTACATTGATCTTGAACTGCCCATCCATATTGGTCGTTGTACCCTTGGATGGATCCGCCTTGGAACGGACGGTTGCCCCAAATACGGCTTCGTTGGTTTCGTCTACGACAGTCCCCGTGATCTCGGTGGTCTGTGCAAACAGTGACGATGCCGTAAATAGGATGGTGGCTAGGAGCCACAGCAATCTACTCTGTTTCATAAAATTTGTTTGTTCATTTGATTCCGCTGATGACAGTGAGTCAAAAAGCATGAAGGGAGTTTGGGTGAAAATAACTCTTTTTTGCGCTTTGTTTGCCTGATTGTTTCTTGTCAGTCACTTCTTTTTCGTATGAATGATTTCAAATTTGAACAATTTTTGGCAAACGGCCAAGGATTGGCGTCTGTAATTCGCTTTTTTTTGTTTTTGCAGTCAATTGGTCGCCTACAGGGTATTCCTTAAAATAAATTATAATGAGTCTTTCGTGGGAAGCTGAGCTTCATCTTTTGCTTCGGCTGTTTTTGCCTTCTATCCGTCGGGGCGATTGCTTCTATCCGCGAAAAGTTTCGCTTCTATCCGTGAAAAGTTTCGCTTCTATCCGTGAAACTCGAGGTTCCTTGTAAGTGGTTGATTATCAATGTCCCAAAAATGGGCCTTTTTGCGCCCCAAATCGGCTCTTTTTCGTCCTCTTTTTCGTCCTCTTTTTCGGGATGAGCTGTGGGCACAAAACAAAAGCGGGTGTGCCAAAACTGTCTTTGGCACACCCGCTTTTCGTAGTTTGTCTCGGGGTGGGTCAGGCCGCATCGGGCTTTCCGGAGGCGATCATCTCGAAGTATTGGTCCTTGGACAGGATCTGTGCGAGGTAGTCGCGTATCTCCTCTGCCGTGATGCTGTGGAGTGTCCGGAGGTAGGTGTCGTGTGTCTCTTCGCCCCAGATGACCTTGTCGTAGAGCAGTCCGGCCCAGTAGCCGTTGGTCTCGAGTGCTTCGGTGTGGCTCTTTTCGCGGTTGAGGACTGCTTTTTTGAAGTAGTCTTCATCGATGCCGTTTTGGGCCATTTCCCGGAGCTGTTTTTTGATGATGTCATTGAGACGTTCTGCCTCTTTTGGGCTCGTTTTGTACATGATCATGAGGGAGCGTTGGCCTAGCGGTAGTCGATCCACATCTCCCATGACGCCTACACCGTAGGTGCCACCCTCGTCTTCGCGGATGGAGACGTGGAAGGCTTGGTTGAGGACATCGGTCAGCAGTCCCATGATTAGTCTCTCTCGGAGGTTGTAGGCTCCTTGTCCGGCGTAGAGGTCTATGACGGAGGCGGTGGGGGTGTCCATCTTGAAGTCAAAGTGGCTGACTCTGCCCTTGGGCGCATGGCTGAGGACCTTGGTGAGGTCGGGGGTCTCTACGCGCTTGGTGGAGGGTAGTGTACCGAGGTACTGTGCCACTAGTGGCTTGACGGTCTCGGGGTCAAAGTCTCCACTGATGAAGAAGGTGAAGTCATCCGCATTGGCAAAACGCTCGCGGTAGATCTCGAGGATCCGGCTGTAGTTGATGGCTTTTGTCTCCTCTTCGGTGAGGTATTTTGCCATCACTTGGTTGTCACCGTAGATGAGTGAGGATATGCTGTCCTGCATGACGGTGGCCATGGGGTTGGCCTTGCCGGCTCGGATCTTGGCGATCATGCGGTCCTGGACATTGCGGAAGAGGGTGGTGTCGGCTCGGACATCGGTCATGGCAAGGTAGGCGAGCTGGAGCATAGTCTCGATGTCGGCGGTGCTGGAGGATCCGCTGACACGCTCGGTGGTGGTGGTCACGGTCGTGCTGATAGATGCGGCTTTGCCGGCAAGTATGCGGCTGAGCTGGATGGGGTCGTGTGCGCCGAGACCGCCGACCGTGGCATAGCTGGGTAGGGCTCGGAGGTCGATGCTCTCCTTGGTCTCATCGTAGAGTGAGGTACCGCCGGGGCTGACTCCGACTAGGGAGACTTGGTTTTTTTCGTGGGTCTGTGGTTGGAGGTAGACTTTCACGCCATTGCTGAGGTGGAGTAGGGTGGAGCCGTAGGGTTGGTTTTCCTCTACCTGTGTGATGGTGCCACCTGTGGGGTGCTCTGCCAGGAGGTCTTGGGCGATGGCCTGCTCCTTGTAGGGCTCTACCTTTTGTTGCATGGCGGTGTCGTACTCTTGGAGGAGCTGACGATCGGTGGGGTAGGTGAGGTCGTCGGCTTTGGGTGCCATGAGGTAGAGCGTGAGGTTATTGCCACAGTTGAGGACTAGGCTCTTGAGTGCTTGGTTGATGCTCTCTACCGAGATTTGCTGGGCCATCTTGTTGGCCCACTCGTACTCGACCTCGATGCCGGGGATGTATCCCCCTTGTGTGAAAAATGTCGCATACTCATCGGCATAGTCACCGTTTTCGCGGCTCTCCTTGCTTTTGAGGCTGTTTTCGAGCATGGATAGATAGTTGGTGCAGACCAGTCGGTATTCGCTGTCGGAGAATCCATAGAGTGCCGCTTGCTTGAGAGTTAGCAGTGCCGCATCCATTGCGGGCTTGTACTTGCCTTTGTCGGCATTCACTTGCAGGGCTAGCGCATCTCTGGTGAGGGCTACAAAGTAGGGCTCGTAGCTGAGCGTGGTACTGAGGTAGGGACAGCCCGGCTTCATGGCCTCCTCTGCAAAGCGTTGGTTCATCATGGCGGAGAGCATGGTCATGACGTAGTTGTTGACCATGTACATTGGAGTGTTTCGCTCCATGATGGGCCAGGCTTTGCTGCTGTATAGTGCGGTGACGGAGGTGCCTACGATCTCCGGGTCGGTGGCTACTATGCTGATGGGTTCGGCTTGGTCGGGGACTTCGGGATATACTCTCTCGGGGCGGTTGGGGTCGAGCCGGATGGGGCCAAAGAGCTCTTTGATCTTGGCCTCGACTGCGTCGACATCGATATCTCCGACGACGATGATCCCTTGGAGGTCGGGGCGATACCAGCGGTGGTAGTAGTCTCGGAGGGTCTGGTGGTCAAAGTTGAGGACCACGTCCATGCTGCCTATGGGCATGCGTTTGCCGTAGCGTTGATCGCCGGGAAATCCGCGTCGCATGACTTCTGTCATTGCACGCAAGCCTCCGTTGTCTCTCGACCGCCACTCCTCGTGGATCACTCCCCTCTCCTTGTCGATCTCGTCTCCGTCGAGCGAGATGGCTGTGCTCCAGTCGTGGAGGATGAGGAGGCAGGAGTCTACCATCGACTTGCGGGCCGATGGAGCATTCATGATCATGTACACGGTCTCGTCAAAGGCGGTGAAGGCGTTGAGGTTTTCTCCAAACTTGATCCCATTTCCTTCCAAGTAATTGATGAGGGATTTGCCGGGGAAGTTTTTGGTACCGTTGAACGCCATGTGCTCCAGGAAGTGTGCCAGTCCGGACTGGGTGTCCTCCTCTTGCATGGAGCCGACGCGCTGTGCGATGAGGAAGTGTGCGCGCTGTGCGGGCTTTTCGTTGTGGCGGATGATGTAGGTGAGTCCGTTGTCCAGCCGTCCCATGCGTACTGCCGGATCGATGGGAAGGGGTTGGAGTAAGGGGTCTTGTGCGCCGGCACTGAGTGCAAAAAGGGCACAGCCTATCGCTACTAGGGTCTGAAGTCGCTTGTGCATAGTGGTTGGTTTGTTATTGAAGTGGTGCTTTTGTTGTCCGAGTGGACAAGTTACGTTTTTTCTTTGAAAAAGAAAGCCCGCTTGTCTCGTAGGGAGTGATGCGTGTGGTGCGCCCTACTCGTGATCGGCTAGGCGGAGGTAGGGTAGTGCGTTGGCGTCGGAGCAGGCGGCGCATACAGCGTCGATCCCCTCGTGAATGTGTAGAGCGCGATTGACGCAGAAGAGCCGACGGACCATCCTGCTGAGGGTGCCTATGTCGTGCGATACGATGATGATGGCGGTCTCGTGATTGACTTGTGGGAGGATTTGGTAGAGGCGGTTTTCGAAGCCTTTGTCGACATAGGTGTTGGGCTCATCGAGGATTAGCACATCCGGCTTGCTCACGAGTGCACGCCCGAGTAGGACACGCTGGAGCTGTCCGCCGGAGAGTGCACCGATCTCGGTGCCGGCGTAGTCGGACATACCCACTTGGTCGAGGATCTCCATGGCTTGCGTATGATCCGCCTTGGTGAAGCGTAGTTTCCCTGCTCGCATCAGCCCACTCTCCACTGTTTTTAGGACGGTGATCGGGAACTTGCTGTCTACTTTGCTCTGCTGTGGCACATAGCCCATCCCAATCGGTCCGGAGGGGTAGTGGATCTGTCCACGTAGGGGCTTGAGCAGTCCCAGAAGTGAGCGCATCAGGGTTGTTTTGCCCCCTCCATTGGGGCCGATTACTCCCACGAAGTCGAGCGGATAGATGCTGAAGCTCAAGTCCGATAAGATAGGTGGCTGCGAGCGATCGTAGCCAAGCGTAAGGTCTGTGGCGGTGATCAGTGGTGCGCTCATGGTTGCTTGGTGGCTGCTTCTGTGGGCGTGCTGAGGGCGTCGAGTAGGTGAGCCATCTCTGCCATCCAGTCGGGGTTGTTGGGGTTGATTTGGACTGAGGGGATTCCGAGCTCCTGTGCCACCGTCAGGGCACTGCGTCGGTCGTACTCCTGCTGTACCAGGACGGCACGTGCATGATGGTCACGAGCGGTGTCGATGAGCGTCGCCAGCTGGCGCGGAGTGGGGCTCTTGCCATCCTGCTCAATCACCAACTGGGTCAGCCCCATCTCCTCACTGTACTGCGTGAGTGAGGGGTGATAGACGACAAAAGCCACGCTCACCCCTTGGGCTTCAAAGTATTGGCGAGCAGTCTCCCGAGCGGTCTCGATCTTGTGGATCAGTCGGGTGTAGTTTTGCTCAAAGGTGCTTCGGCGGTCGGGAAAGGCGGTGCACAGTGCTTGATAGGTCACTTCTGCGATGGCCATACCGCCCCTATAGGAGGACCAGTAGTGTGGGTCACCGTGTGGGTGTGCGTGCTGCTCCTCGGCGTCTGTGTGGGTATGGATGAGGTCGTTTGGCACGGAGTCGGCGAGGTTTACCGGCGTTGGACCATTTGCGGTGAGTACATCGATCCACTTGCTCTCGTAGGGCAATGTTCCGAGGTAGATATACACTCTTGCACTCTCCAGTCGGGCGATGTCCTGTGGCGTGGGGTCGTATAGCTCGGGGTTGCTGCCGGGTGGTACCATTATCTGCGTCTGTACTGTACCACCGGATATCTGGTCTACGAACCACGCTTGGGGTGCCACGCTGACAGCGACGGTCTCGGGTGTAGTCCGGTCCGTTGTGCCACAAGCCGTGAAAAGAAGCAGGGAGAGTAGGGTCAGTGTCTTTTTCATGCGCTGATGATCAAATAGGTATTGTAGGCGACAAATAGGAGGAGCATCCCCAGCCCTTCTCCCCGTGTGATGCGGTTGCCACTACCCACCCACCGTGCGACGATCAGGGTCAGAAGCACAGCGGCGAGTTGCATGAAAAGGTCTAGGTAGGTAAAGTCCAGATCCGGCATTGGACGTGCCACACCGGCGACTCCGAGTACAAAAAAGATGTTGAAGACATTGCTACCCACCACATTTCCGATTGCGATGCCCACGTTTTTCTTGAAAGCCGCCACCACCGATGTGGCCAGCTCCGGTAGGGAGGTGCCCCAGGCGACCAGTGTGAGGCCGATGAGTGTTTCGCTCACGCCGAGGGACTTGGCTATGTTGGATGAGTAGGTCACGAATAGCTGTCCTCCGTACACTAGGGCGATCAATCCGCCAATGATGAAAGCGACATCCAGCCAAAGTGCTCGCTTGGGGTCCACCATCCCCTCCTCTACCAAAGCCTGGCGACCACGGTGTGCCATCACAATCGTGTAGAGGAGGAAAAGCAGGCCCAGTAGGAGTAGCAGGAGAGCCTCCACGCGGGTAATGTTTGCCGGTGTGCCATCCAGCGCTTGATCCGAGAGGATGAGGGTGAGCACGACTGCTGCAAATACGGCTATGGGGAGGTCGTAGTTGCGTGAGTTGCGATCCACGGGCAGGGGGGCTATGAGTGCGGAGGCACCTAGCACAGCGAGGATGTTGAAGATATTGCTGCCGATGACATTGCCGACCGCTATCCCTGAGGCGGACTGGGTGCTGGCTATCAGGCTGACCGTCAGCTCAGGTGCGCTTGTCCCAAAGGCGACGATTGTCAGCCCCACGATGAGCTCCGGTATCCGAAACCGTGTGGCGATCGACGCCGCCCCTTCGGTCAGGTAGTTGGCACCTGCCACCACCAGGGTCACCCCCACAACCACCAATAGTAAATCAATCAACATGGAGCTCGTCGAGTGTGGGGAGTTGTAGCCCGATGGGGTATTCGAGAGTGGTCACGGAGCCGTAGTCCGGCAGGTGTACAAAGAGATGCTCCAGGTCCACCAGTCCGTGCATGAAGCGGGCAGAGTTGATCACCCCTCCGTGACAAAAGACGGCTATCCGCTCAGCCTTGGTCGCTTGGAGTGCTTGGATGAAGTCGTGCACACGGCCGACAAAGGTGCGCAGGGTCTCTCCCTTGGGTGGGTGGGCCATGCCGAGGTGTGTGGCATAGCCGATCATGTCCAGCCCCTCAGGCAACGACAGGGTCGGGATGATCTTATCCCATGTGGCCATCTCCCACTCTCCAAAGTTGCGCTCCTGTATTCGGGCGTCTGTGATGGGCGAAAAGCCACAATACTTTGCCAGATTGTGTGCCCTACTCAGTGGACTCGAGTAGACAGCGTCGTACCGGCGTCCCCTGATGCGTTCGCCGACCTGTGCCGCCTCTACCTCAAAGGATTCGGCCACACTCACATCGGTCTGTCCGTAACAGATGTCGGTACCTGTCACTTCGAGCGAAGTGTGCCGTATCCAGTCTATGATTTGCATACGTGTATATCCTTAGTGTGTTTTGGTTATCCCCACAAAGATACTCAAAAAAAGGTGTCAGAGCCGACAGGCTCTGGCACCTTTTCATTGATCTGTATGGGCCCGATGGCTTCGGATCAGTTTGCCTTCTTCATTAGGCGGTACATCTCCTCATTCTCAGGCTTGTTGCCCTCAGCGTCGAGCATCAGGACAGAAGTACCCTCGTACAAAAACTTGGTGACGTTGCCATTGGTGGCTGTCAGAGTGATGACCTTGCTTTCAGGCTCGACGGTGAATGCCCCTTCGCTGGTCTCAAGGGCGCCCTCGCCTTGGTTGGCGGCCTGAGTGAATACAAAGGTGCTGTCGCCCTTTAGCTCAAGGGTGCTGCTGAATCCTGCCCCATCGGCCTGTGCGAGAGTACCCTCATAGGTGCCTACCCACTCGGCTACATTTGCCACGTCGGAGCGAAGCTCGGACATCTCTTGTGCGGCTTCGGCTTCAGTCTGGTCGGAGTCACTCTTTTTGCTGTCGCATGCTGCGAATGCTATGCCCGCAACAAGTGCCACGGATAGTAAAATTGTCTTTTTCATCTCTTGAATCCTTTCTAAATAAAATGAGAATATCAATCTTTTCGGGTGCAAAGGTACCTAAAAAATAAATACACAGTATTTTTTGGCACTTTTTTGTTTACCTTTGTAGGCAAAGATATGGCCAAGAAAAAGGATGACAATAGGCGCGTCCTGATCAAAAACAAGCGCGCCACCTACGACTACGAGATACTCGAGACCTTTACTGCCGGACTGGTGCTCTACGGCACCGAGATCAAGTCCATCCGGCAGGGCAAGGCGTCTCTGGTGGATACCTTTTGTCTCGTGAGCAAAGGCGAAGTGTGGGTGAAAAACATGCACATAGCCGAGTACTTCTTCGGGAGCTACAACAACCATGTCCCCCGTCGCGACCGCAAGCTCCTACTCACCAAGCGTGAGATCCGCAAGCTCCTCGAGGCCTCCAAGGATGTGGGCCTCACCATCGTGCCACTCAAGCTCTTTGTGAACAACAAGGGGCTCGCCAAGCTCGACATTGCCATCGCAAAAGGTAAGAAAGAGTACGACAAGCGAAACGCCATCCGTGACCGTGAGCTGAAGCGTGAGGTGAGCGATGCGAAAAAAATACGCTGGTGACTTGTTGGTTGTTTGAAATATTTGTGTTACCTTTGCAGAGCAAAACTCAACAACCGCCCCTCCCATGAGAGTTCTCGGAGCGTTGAGTGACAAATAAAGGCGCCATAGCTCAGTTGGTAGAGCAGCGGACTGAAAATCCGTGTGTCCCCGGTTCAAATCCTGGTGGTGCCACTTTCCCTCCCCCCTGAAGCCCCATGTGCCACCTAATTTTGGTGCCGTGGGGCTTCTCTCTTTTCCCCCTCCTGCTGTACTTGGTCTCTCCCCCGATGGTGCTCTTTCGCTCCCGTGTGGTTTCTCTCCGAGGTGCCGTGGTGCTCCACACTCTGTGCGGTCGATCTGTTTTTTTTGTGATCGAAAGCCCTTCCAAAAAAGCGGTGAAAAAGCGGTGAGGTTTGGGGCCAAAAAAGCACTTTCCGGAAGCAATGATAATCAAATGCTTACAAGGAGCTTTGAGTTTCACGGATAGAAGCAAACCTTTTCGCGGATAGAAGCGAACGTTTTCACGGATAGTAGCGATCGGCTTCACGGATAGAAGAAAAAGGATGGTCCGAAATCCCCTCCTCTTTTTGCCCCTTTTTTGGAAGGGCTTTCGATCACAAAAAAAACAGATCGACCGCACAGAGTGTGGAGCACCACGGCACCTCGGAGAGAAACCATACGGTGGCGAAAAAAAGAGAGTCGCCCCCTATCCATCGGAGAGGGGGCGACTCTGATGAGTGTCGTCGTGGAGAGCTGTTAGCTCCTGTGGCGATCAGCGTACTTTGCCTTTCAGGTCTTGTGGTCCGGCCTCTGTTTTCTGATCCTTATCATAGAGAGGACTATACTTGCCGTTGGGCAGGTCGGATAGGACGAAGGCATTGGCGCGACGTGCTCCGACGACGTGGTCGGTCATGGCGGTTACGACGGAGTTGACCACGAGGTTGAGCAATGCGTTGTCGCTCGATACGGCAGAGCAGTCTACAGTGAGGTCAGCTGACCTGCGGAAGAGTGTCTTGTTGTCTTTGGTGGACTTGAGGATGTACTCGATCTCTACATCAATGGTCGAGAGGAGAGACATCTTTTGCCACTTCTTGATGACGGTGAAGAGTACGGCATCGGCTGTGAATACCTGCCTGAATGGCTGGAGGTTGCCCTCTATGAACAACTCGGCATCATCTGCACTCTCGCTTTGCAGCAGCTCTTGTGCGAGGATGGGTGAGAAGACGTAGTAGCCTTGCTCGAGGAGTGGGTGGTAGAGTGAGGCGTAGACGGCTTCTTTGGCCTCGACTTTGTTGGTCTTGTTGATGGGTGGCATCACGAGTATGCTCACCGGTTTTTGGGCATAGAGTTCGGGATAGGCTTGCTCCTTTAGGAGACTTTTATTGAGACCGCACGAGGTGAGCAAAAGGGCTACACCTAGGATCGAGAGTGTGCTTAGTAGGAGGGATTTGGTCGTTTTCATTTCTCAAACTGCTTGATGATTCGTGTGATAAATACCTCGCTCTCGGGATAGAGCTCTACCTCTTTTTTGAGCAGTGCCAGTCCTTCTTCTCTCTTGTCCATCTTGAGCAGAAGGTAGCCATACTCGGCACAGATACCGGGCTGGATTGCTTTTCGGGTGCCTCCGGGGTGGTTGATCAGTTTTTCGTACATTGCGATGAGGGCTTTTTCGCTCTTTGGGGTACGGTCTTTGGTGTAGGCGTGGACGGCGTCATCGTAGTTGTACCACGAGTAGAGCGTCCGAGTGGTTCCGCAACCACAGAGTAGGAGTGTGATGGCTGTGGAGAGTAGGATTTTGGTTGTTGTTTTCATGATGCGTTGTTGCTATCGGTTGGGTAGATATGCTCAGTGAAGCTCGATGACCTTGGTCTTCCTAGTGGATAGGAATATTTTGGTATTGTAGAGCACATTGCCGGCTTTGTCGGTGATTCGGATGGTGTAGGTGCCGGGCTTGAGGATGAGGTGTGGCTTGGCAGCGGCCACTTTTTTAGTGCTGAGGACGATCACCTCCTGTGGGTTTTGTCCGTCGATGGTGACTTGGACGGAGGTCTTGATGATTGCGGGGTTGTCGCTGGCTACCTTCACAAACGCTTCGTCGGTAAACCCTCCTGTGGCGCTATTGACCGTACCACAGGCGGTGAGCAGTGCCGCAAGGCCGAGAAAGAATAGGAGTAGGGTTGTTTTTTTCATGACGATACTTGGGCGTTACTTGATTTCTTGTATGTAGTACTTGGATAGGTCGGCGGGGTCGATGGATCCTTCAACGACAGTGACGATCGAAAACTCCGTGAGTGGGGTGTCTCCGAGTGTCGCATCGATCACGATGGCTCCCACGCGCTTGCCGGGTAGCTCTATCTCAACTCCGGTCTGTGGGTTTTTGACAGTCTTGCCTTTGACGTAGATGTCGAATCTGTCTCCGGCCATGAGTCCTTGTGAGGCACCGCCTGCTATGACTGTGGCATCGCTGTCCATGGAGATGATGTAGGTGCGCCACGGCTTGTCGGTGCATTTGTTGATGATGTTTTCTACCATTTGGTCTATCGCAGCCGAGATGGCTTTGTCACCCAGTGAAGCATCGTAGCCACTCTTGCCTCCCAGTCCGAGTGTGCTCTTGGTGACGGAGTTGGCGTAGCCTTTTGCCTCCTCGGAGTAGGTGGCTATGCCGGTGGAGACGTCTACCAGTCTGAGGCTGACTGCAGCCTCGACTTGCTGGGTCTTTTCGCTGGTGAAGACTCCGTCCTGACCGGTGGTTTTGCGACCAAACTCTGTGACGGAGCCCAGGATGACGTAGTCGGCTTTTACTTGGCTTTTGCCTTTGCCGTCCTCAACCTCCTTGGCGAGTGCATCGGCATCTGAGCGCTCGAGGAGGATAAACTTATTGGAAGCCACCAGTTTGGCGGCGAGGATGTCCATGGCTTGCTTGGCTATGGGGTCGTTTTCACGGTCGTAAAAGATCCCTTTGCCGTACTGTGTTTCGTTGGAGAAGCGTGCGATGGCTACTTTCCACTTGAGGGAGCGCTCCGGCTTTGCCTGGCCAAAGACCGGCTGAGCGAGCATGAGCAGTGTGGCGCTGAGCACCAGGGAGAGATTGAGTCGTGATAATTTCATCATTATGTGAGGTTTAGTGATTGTTTTGATTTGAGACAAAGATAGTGAAAAAAAGAATACAGTGTATGATCTGTCTCCTTTTTTGCTTATCGGTCATTTAGTGGGGGGGGAAAAGTTACTCGTCGGGGGAGTCTGTCTCGTCGGTGGGGTCGACGATGTGGGTGGTGTCTCCGGGAAGCACTGTCGGCTCTCGGAGGGTCAGGGTGAGGCTGTCGATGAGGGTGTGGGGATGCGGGGGATCTCTCCGACTGAGATATAGGAGCTGTAGTAGCAGGGTGGCCTGTGGTGGCAGGCTGTCGGGTAGGACAAATGCCTGGCTGTAGTGGGTGCTACCTATGGGTACGCTCCGGCGGGTGCGGTGGATGAGATGGTCGGTGCTGTCTTTTACGAAAAGTGCAAAGTGTAGCTCTTGCAGACTGTCCAAGGGTGTGAGCCTGAGCCGTAGGTCGAGTGTGTCTCCGGTCGTGGGGACGCTGAGCGACTGGGTGAGGATGCAGAGCTTTTTGTCACTCGGGAGGAGCAGGCGTGAGGGGTTGGTCCAGAGGCTGACCGGTGCTTGGTAGCGGATCCTAAAGAGTCGCGTGGAGTCTACGATGGCACTGTCGAGCGCTGTGGCTTGGCTCTGAAACTCGGTGATGAGCTCGGAGTAGATGCTGTTGAGTATCGGGGAGTTTTTGGAGTACCATACGAGAGAAGAGTCGTAGTCGGCGCGTGTGATGTGGTGCTTTTGGTAGACGGACTCGTAGTAGAGTGCTCGGATGGAGTCGGGGAGGTAGTTGTTGTCCAAATAGGTCTCGGTGAGTATGAGGTCTCGAGTGAGGTCCCTCATGCGGTCTCTGGAGAGGACATTGGAGGGGCGTACCTGGCACTGGATGAGGAGTAGGACCAATAGCAGGAGCGTCAAGAGCTGTTGCGCTGGTGCGAGGAGGCTAGATCGCTTCATCTGTGGGGGGCTCCCGGTGTGCCGAGGGCTCTTGGTGCCGGTGTGGCGTATTGAGAAGGGCGGAGAAGGAGTGGCTGTAAAATAGGAGCAGGCAGATCACCCCTACCGATATGCAGGCATCCGCAAAGTTGAAGATCGGCTGAAAGAATACCCACTCATCGCCACCCACCCAGGGTACCCACGTGGGCCATGTGGTGTTGATGATGGGAAAGTAAAGCATATCGACCACTTTGCCATGAAGCCAGCCGGCGTATCCTCCATCCGATGGAAAGAGGGTCGCCACTTGTCCGGTGCTGTGGCTGAATATCTGACCGTAAAAGATGGAGTCAATGATATTGCCCACCGCACCGGCCAGGATCGCTGCAATGCAACCCAAAAAACCGACTCCGTAGCTGCGTGATGCGACTTTCCAGAGCAGGTAGGCTAGGTAGAGGCTCGCAACGATGCGGAAGACGGTGAGGAAGCCTTTGCTGAAGACTTCCCACCCAAATGCCATGCCAGGGTTTTCGGTGAAGTAGATGTAGAACCAGTCGGTCACCTGTATGCTCTCCCCAAGCATCATATTGAGCTTGACGGCAAACTTGATGGCCTGGTCTGCCACCAAGAGCAACAGCACGAATGTGGACGCCATGAGCATGCGCTCTGTGGTGTCTTTTTTGCTGAGTCGGTGGATGTCGGGGTGCGTTGGTTGCTGTTGGCTCACTTGTATCCTGCCTTTTTGGCTTCTATACTGAGGGTGGCGTGGGGGACAGCGCGCAGTCGCTCCTTGGGGATCAGCTTGCCTGTCGCACGACAGATGCCGTAGGACTTGTTTTCGATGCGAACGAGTGCGGCCTCGAGGTTTTGGATGAACTTTCGCTGGCGTGCCGCACTGGCGGCTGTCTCTTGCTTGGCAAGCAGGGTTGCGGACTCTCCGAGGTTTTTGTAGGTCGGCATGGTGTCCGTGATGTCGTTGCCATCGTGGGAGTCCATGCTGGCAAGCAGGATATTGTAGTTTTTGCGTGCTTTCTCGAGTTTCTTGTTGATGATCTGGCGAAACTCTTCTAGCTCTTCGTCACTATATCTGTTCTTTTCCATGTCTCAATAGGTGGTTAGTTGATCTTGCTAATCTCTACAGGAATGTTTAGGTCTTGGTCTAGGTCTAGGCATTTGTCGGACTTGAGTCCGTCGACCTCGATGAGCTCGGGTGCCTGTACTTGTGTCTGTATGTAGTGGGCATGTTGGCTCAGTACTTGGTGGATGATGGGGTGGGCTTGGAGCCGGACTTTTACCTTGTCGACGACGTCAAGTCCTTCGGACTTCCGGAGGTTTTGGATGCGGTTGACGAGTTCGCGGGCATAGCCCTCCAGCTTTAGCTCCTCTGTGATGGTTTCATCCAGTGCGACGGTGATATTGCCGTCGTTTTGGACCAGCCATCCGGGGACATCCTCCGAGATGATCTCCACGCAGTCGAGGGTGATGGCATGGCTGTCGTAGGGGATGCTTCCTTGGGTCTCCAGGGTGTTGATGGTCGCTTGATCCAGGTCGGCGAGATAGGTGGCCACAGCCTTCATCTCCTTGCCAAATATGGGGCCTAGCTTTTTGAAGTTGGGCTTCACTCGCTTGACTACCAGTCCGGCATCACTTGTCGCAAAGATCAGCTCCTTCACGTTAACTTCGTTTAGGATAAGGTCTTGTACGTGTGCGATGGCCTTTTTGGCACTTTCGTCGGAGGTGAGTACGAGGATCTTCTGGAGGGGTTGGCGCACTTTGGTGTCCATTTTGCGTCGGAGGGCGAGCACCATACTGGAGAGCTCCTGTGCGTAGCGCATAGCCTCCTCCAGCGGAAGGTTGCTCCACTGAGGGTCGGCCACAGGGTAGTCGGCCAGGTGCACACTTCGGTCTGTGCCGGTGAGGTCGCGGTAGAGGCGATCGGCATAAAAGGGCGCAAAGGGTGCAATCAGTCGGGAGATGACCTCCAAGCAGGTGTACAGGGTCTCGTAGGCCGAGCGTTTGTCGTCGGACATGCCGCTGCCCCAAAAGCGTTTGCGTCCCAGTCGGACGTACCAGTTGCTGAGCTGGTCGTTGACAAAGTCATTGATCGCACGTGCCGCTTTGGTTGGCTCGTAGTCGTTGAGATCGGCTGTCACCTCATCGACCAAGCTCCCTAGTGCTGAGAGGATCCAGCGGTCCAGCTCTGGCCGTGCACTGTGTGGCATTTGCTCCGCCGCCGGGGTGTAGCCATCGAGGTTGGCGTATAGGGCAAAGAAGGAGTAGGTATTGTAGAGTGTCCCAAAAAACTTGCGGGATACCTCCTCCACGCCTACGGGGTCAAACTTGATGTTGTCCCACGGTGAGGCATTGGTGATCATGTACCAGCGCAGCGGATCGGAGCCGTTGTCTTGGATCGTCTTGAAGGGGTCTACGGTGTTGCCCAGTCGCTTGGACATTTTGTTGCCATCCTTGTCGAGGACGAGCCCATTGGAGATGACGTTCTTGAAGGCGACGCTGTCAAAGAGCATTGTGCCCAGTGCATGTAGGGTAAAGAACCACCCTCTGGTCTGGTCTACCCCCTCAGCGATGAAGTCTGCCGGGTAGTAGAGGCGCTTGTCGATCAGGTCGCGGTGCTCAAAGGGGTAGTGCAGCTGGGCATAGGGCATGGCACCGGAGTCGAACCATACGTCGATCAGGTCGGACTCTCGATACATCGGGCGACCATCGGTGGCCGTGAGGATGATGTCGTCCACATAGGGGCGGTGGAGGTCGATGCGATCGTAGTTGGCTTTGGAGTAATCTCCGGGGACAAAGTCGCTCCAGGGGTTGGACTGCATGTTTCCGGCCTCTACCGAGCGGTGGATCTCGGTCATCAGCTCCTCCAGGGAGCCGATGCACTTCTCCTCCTTGCCATCCTCGGTGCGCCATATAGGCAGCGGGGTACCCCAGTAGCGGGAGCGACTGAGGTTCCAGTCCTGTAGGTTTTCGAGCCACTTGCCAAAGCGTCCGGTACCGGTGCTTGTGGGTTTCCAGCGGATAGTGTTGTTGAGCTCGATCATGCGGTCGCGCATGGCTGTGCTACGGATGAACCAACTGTCGAGCGGATAGTACAGGATAGGCTTGTCGGTACGCCAGCAGTGTGGGTAGCTGTGGGTCATCTTTTCGATCCTAAAGACCCGTCCCTGCTCTTTGAGCTGCATGCAGAGGCTGATATCCAGTGTCTCGGCATCGTCCGCCAGGGTGTCGTCGTATTGGTTTTTTACGTAGCGTCCGGCATAGCATCCGTAGGCTTGGGCGTCTATGTGTGTGGCGACAAAGTCTTGGTCCAAGTCCTCCAAGCGGTAAAACTTACCCTCCATATCCACCATGGGGCGTAGGTTGCCATCCTTGTCGAGCAACTGTAGTGGTGGAATGCCTGAGGATTGGGCCACACGGTAGTCGTCGGCACCAAAGGTGGGGGCAGTATGCACGATGCCGGTACCGTCCTCTGTGGTCACAAAGTCACCGGTGATGACCCGAAAGGCTCCCTCTCCGGGGTTGACCCACGGGAAGAGTTGCTCGTAGGTCATGCCCTCCAGTTCGTTGCCGGTCTTTCGACCCACGATACGGTAGGGCATCTGCTTGGATCCTTTTTCCGGTTGATCCATCGGAAGTTGTTCGCCGGATGGGTCGAAGTAGGTGTGCAACAGTGGCTCTGCCAGCACGACGGTGACCGGGTCGAGCGTATAGGGATTGTAGGTGCGGACAACCGCATAGGTTATCTTGGGGCCTACAGTGAGTGCAGTATTGGAGGGTAGGGTCCAGGGTGTGGTGGTCCAAGCCAGGAAGTAGGCTTGCCCCCACCCCTGCATCTCAGGGGTCGGCTCCTTCACTGCAAACATGGCGGTGCAGGTCGTGTCTTTCACATCGCGGTAGGTGCCGGGGATGTTTAGCTCGTGCGAGCTGAGTCCGGTACCCGCTGCCGGAGAGTAGGGCTGTATGGTGTAGCCTTTGTAGAGGAGGCCTTTTTGGTAGAGCTCTTTGAGGAGATGCCAGAGGGTCTCTATGTACTTGTTGTCGTAGGTGATGTAGGGGTTGTCCGTATCCACCCAGTAGCCCATCTGCTCGGTGAGTTGGGTCCACTCGTTGGTGTACTTCATCACCTCATGCTTGCAGGCGGTGTTGTACTCCTCTACCGAGATCTTGGTGCCGATGTCTGCTTTGGTGATGCCGAGTTTTTTCTCCACACCCAGCTCCACGGGCAGGCCGTGTGTGTCCCAGCCGGCTTTTCGGTCGACCAAGTACCCTTGCATGGTCTTGTATCGGCAGAAAATATCCTTGATGGTACGTGCTATGACATGGTGAATACCGGGAAGTCCGTTTGCAGAGGGGGGACCCTCATAAAACACAAAGCGTGGCGCACCCTCGCGTAGCGCAAGGGATTTTTTGAAAAGCTCCTCGCTCTTCCATGCACTCAGCATCGATTCGTTGACCTCGGGGAGGTCTAGTCCATCGTATGTTTTGAACCGTTTTTCTGTCATAGGTCTCTTGGGAGTTGTCTGAAAATATATGCGCAAAGGTACCACTTTATTACCTAACTTGGTAGGTTGTCGGCCTTTGCAGTAGAGTAGACGGTGCGAAAAACAATGGTCTCCACCCATCGCCATCCGTGGAGGCGTGCGTGCCTTTGTCGTCCGGGAGGTGTGCCAACTACCCTGATGGGGCACTTGCGAAAAAATACGCTTCGTATTTCCCTCTCGTGCGCTTGTTTTTTTCCCTTCTATCCGTCTAAGCGATCGCTTCTATCCGTGAAAACTTTTGCTTCTATCCGTGAAAAGTTTCGCTTCTATCCGTGAAACTCGAGGTCTTTTGTAAGTGTTTGATTATCAGTGTTCCTAAAAAAAGATGTTTTTTTACCCTATTTGCCGATCTGTTTTGCGACCCCTTGCTGGGTCGTGAGGGGTGGGGGTGATCGTCTTTTCCCGGGGGTCATCGTCGGGGCCTTTGCCCCTCCTCGACCACCCGGCTATGAAGGAGCGACCCCTGTCGGGGTCGGCAGGCCCATCTTTCTCGACCCTCTGTCCGATCTGTTTTGCGACCCCTTGCGGGGTCGTGAGGTGTTGGGGGTGATCGTCTTTTCCCGGGGGTCATCGTCGGGGCCTTTGCCCCTCCTCGACCACCCGGCTATGAAGGAGCGA
>NZ_JBWPWU010000006.1:0-180771 GCF_056590775.1 Porphyromonas sp. C0026D3 | reverse complement strand
GGCAAGTATGCCGAGGCAGAGACCTGCTTCAAGGAGGCGATCGCAAAGGGTGACACCAGTGCAGCCGGCAACTTGGCTGAGCTGAAAAAGGTGGTCGAGAGCCTCTAATAAGGTTTGATTTGACGAAAATAGAGTTGTAAACACTATTATATTTTTTGTAACTGTTTTTTAATCACAAAAAAAAATCATGAGAAAAGTAACAACAACCGTTGCAGCAGCATTGGTAGCCCTTGGCTTCGTTGCCTGCGACAAAAAGAACAATCAGGCTACTCCGGAGCTACTCGGCTCAGGAACTTATGCCACCATTTCCGTAAGTGCAGCGCCACTTAAGGCTGATCCGGACCAAAATGATGAGACTGGTCGTGAAAAAGAATCGACTCTCGCAACCATGGACCTCATCGGTGGTGAGACCAAGTCTTGGATGCTTTCAACCTCAGAGGGACCAGGCAACTTCTGGAAAGTCGGTGACGTCTACAAGACCCTGCCTTGGGAGGTAATGCCGGGCAACAAGAAGCTCGCTGTTGTCCTCAACAAGGGTACTGTCACTCTGCCTTCCGTTGCTTTGTTTGCTACAGCAACCTTTGGTTCTAGTGCAACGGCTATAGACGACATCGCAGCTCTTTCCACCGATGAAAAGTTTGTAATGGCATCCGCAAGTGCCAACAAGACCATCCAACCCGAAAAGGATGAGGCTACGGTTAAGGCTGCCACCTCTGAGGGCGACAACGCCTTCACATTTGAGATTGAGCGTGTGGTTGCACAAGGTTTTGTAAGCAAGGCTACCAACCTCTCCGGAACAACCACCGACAATGATGGTACGATAAAACTTGATGACGTTACCTATGCTGCCATGAACGGTGCCACCAAGACTTTCATCTTGGCTGACAATGCCGGTGCACGCAAAATGGGTGCTGACAACCAGTACAAAGACTTCAAGTCTGCCATCGACGAATTCACCTTTGCAGATGCCAACAAGCCTGCTGAGCAGGTGAAGGATAACCTGATCCGTATCGGTGCTCTTGGCAAGGACAACAACAACGACCTTGGTGGTTACAAAGCACTTCCTGTAAATGCAGAGACCTACAAGACTAATGGACAAGAGGCTAACCGTGGTATCTACTTCCTCGAGAACTCTGTCAAGGAGGATCTCGATGCCACAACCAAAAAGCTTGGATTTGCACGTCTGGCCACAGCCAAGGTGTACGCTACTTTCACTCCGAAAAAGGTTTGGAAGCTAAAAGCCAACGCTCCTGTTGTCTTCGAGCCAGCAGCAGGTAGCAAAGTTTGGTATAAGGTAACTACCGCAGTAGACAAGTCTGACCCAGAGCATATCCAAACGACTGTTACTTACACTGATCGTACATTCGCCGATGCCGCTCCCGCTGCAAAGACAGAGAACACAGCAGGTAATGTAACCACCACTGTTGAGTGGAAAGAGGGTCGCGCCATCTACAAGCAAGAGCTTGAGGAGGTTGATGCCGTTGAGGGAGCTGACTTCTTCATTGGTTCGACCACCGGTGCTATCTACGACTCTATCGAGGCTGCACTTGCCGGTCATGCCAACAAACAGGTAAAGACCTATGCAAAGGGTCGTTGCGCATACTACGCACTGTGGAACCGCACCCCCAAAACGGATGTAAAGAACGGAGAAACTCGTCGTAACAACATCTACAGCCTGACGATCAACTCCTTCAAGACCAAGGGTATGAACTTTGACCCACTTGATCCTAAGGACCCGAACCTGCCACAGCCAAACCCCAATGATCCGGACAACGATCCTACACCTGAGAACCACAACACAGATATCGAGCCGGCCAAGACCTTCATGCGTGTAGACTGCAAGGTACTGCCTTGGAACCTCGTATCTCGTAATGTAACTCTTGGTGCCTAAGATAGAGTCTATCAGAAAAACCAAAGTCCGGCACTAGCCGGCATAGGACAGGTGGGCTTGATCGCCCACCTGTTCACAAATAGAGAAACAGTCCGATCCCAATCCCGGGGTAGCCAACATCTCGGTGAGGTGGAACCAAATGAGACCGATATGACGAAACGAATACTACCACTCACAATAACACTCTCGCTGATGGCGTTGATGGGCTTGCTCCTCACAAGTTGCCACAAGTGCGTGCATGAGGATCTGAGCAAGTGTCCTCAGGGGCTCGACTTTGTCTTTTACGAGCCCTCTCCGACTAACCCCACCAAGAAGCACTACCCCGATGCGGTGAAGGAGGTGCGTGTCTTTGCCTTTGATGAGCAGGGACGCTTGATACGTGAGTTTTCGCAAAAGGAGATTGTGCTCTCCGAGGGGTACTTTTTGCGCACGGACTACTACCGTGTCGGCACGACCGACTTCCTAGCCTGGGCGGGCGGTGACCTGAGTCAGCTCGACTTTAGTGCCTTTGTGCCGGGCAAGACAACCCGTGAGGAGATGATGGTGGCACTCAAACGCCAGGTAGACAGCTACCAAGGTGCCATAGCACCGATCTATGTGGGTGTGCCGGACAATGGTCCCCTCACGCAGGAGAGCGGACGCAACCAGGGCTCAATCTATGACCGAGTGCCGATCCGCCTGACACAGATCACCAACCGCCTCAACTTCACCGTACGAGGGCTCCACCCCAGGCACGACTACACCATACAGGTGGTGGATGACAACAGCCGATACACGATAGCCGGAAAGATCGCAGAGGATGACCGCTTTGTCTACAAGCCGTCCGACCTAAAGAAGGAGAAGACAACCTTCACTGCTTGGATGGATGTCATGAAGCTGGAGAAAGGGCGCAATGCCCGACTGATCGTCACCGACACCACTACCGGAAAGGAGATATTCAACGAAAACCTGGTGGAGGGTGTACTCCTCAAGACCGGTCCAACCGGTACAGCCTCTACCAACACTCTGGATCGACATGTTTTTGACATCGTCTTGATCTTTGAGTACGACAAAAATGTCGAGACCTACATGGCGGTACGAGGGAGCGTCAACAACTGGAACATTGTCTTCCGAAACATCAGCTTATAAACTTAGAGTGTCGTGAGGGATCATGAGGTTAACCAAGTTGAATTTTATTATTCCAAGCCTCTGTTTGGGGCTTGCCTTGGTACTGCCAGTGGGCTGTCGCAAGACCGATCGGCTCTTACCGACCAATGAGGGCGACACGTCCGACAAAACCCGAATCACCCTCGCTGTAGCGGTATCCGAACCGTCCATGCGAGGAACCATCGACCAGCGGGACCAGGATCCAATGCCCGGAACGGGTGAGGGCAAGGTAAGCAGAATGAACCTCTGGATGGAAAAGGAGGGGTGGAAGCAGACGACCCCCGATGCAACAGAGGCTCCGGTCTACAAAGGAACTTTTGAGGTCAGCCAAGTCCAAAAGCCCTCCGAGAACCGACACTACACGATCCTGCTCAATGGCCACAAGCTCCCCCTTGTGACCATCCCGCTACAGAGTGACGCCACAGTGACCCTCGACCAACTGGGTGCATTGATCGACCCGGAGGGCTTCACGATGACAGGAAACACCGGACTGACAGCCAATGTACGCCCGGGCATCGAAACACCGGCTCGTCCCGCCTCCAACTACTTCCCATCAGATGCCCCCCTTATCGTGGAGCGTGTCGTCTCTCGCGTACAGGTACGTCGCAAACCCAGTATGTCCCTCTCCGGACCTATGGCCAAAGGCCGGCTGGATATCGATGGACTAACCTATGCGGTGGCTGGATCTGCGCTAAAAGTCTACCTCTTTCGTGATCATGCCGGTGCTGACAACAAGATCAATAACAATGCCCTACTCAACTACAAGGGCAAGAGCTACATCCACGACCGGGTTGTTCCGAGCGGGCCTTTTGTACCTCCCTACCTAAAGGCACCCGGTGATCAACCCTACAGTGACCCATTCCTGCAACGGGTCTCCGACTACAAGGGTAAGACCGGCATCGTGGCAACCAACTTTGCGGCCAAGAGGATCGGAACAAGTGAGCCAGGTCCGGAAGAAGTCACCTACTGCCTAGAGAACAGCAATAGTGCCGAAATCACAAAGCGCAATCAACTGGAGTACAACCGTATCACCTACGTCAAGGTGTACGGTACCGTCACCCCGTCCGAGGGCTTGAAGTATGATCCGTCGTCAAAAAGCTTCGGGCGAGTGACCGACTTTGCCGGTGGTACCTACAGTTTGGTGGTCGATAGGAAGAAAGATCCGATAGGTCAGCAATACGACAAGAATGTCGGGAACAGGGAAAACCAAGCGGATGAGGCCGATATGTGGGGAGAGATGCGCGACAATGACACCTACACCTTGCACGTCAAGGATCCGCAAGGAACCTTTTACGTCGGATGCCAGGATCGGCGTGTCTATGCCGATCTGCGCTCCGCAGTAGAGGCAGGCAACGTCGCTGTGGATCGCTATGTCCGCGGGCGGATGGTCTGGCTCACACCGGCCAATGCCCAATATGCGGAGTACAGTGTCACCGCCCCCGGAGGAAGTGGTGGGTACCCCTCCATACCGGGCTGGACCAGAAATATAGACGATGACACAAGATGGGATGGCATAGACCCTGAGGATCCCAACAAACCCGGCCACGGTCACGGACCGGCACCAAAGATCACCTACAAGTACGTAAAAAACGCTGACACGAGGCGCAATAATATTTATGACCTCACCTTGGAGGGAATCAGCGACTTTGGGCTACCCTTTGACCCCATCGACCCGGAGGACCCCAACATCCCATGGCACAAAAACCCCCTGATGCCTCTCCCCGACGGACACATCAAAGTCGATCCTCCCTACAAGAGCCGAATCACCATCAAGGCCACCGTGCTCAAGTGGAATGTGCAGGAGCTCAACTACTCTTTCTGACACCGGTAATGCATTGAGCCAAAGGTTATGACTAATCGACGGAAAATTGAAAATAAGATCGGTGCTGATTTCGGTCACCTATTCGTCTGTAATCTGCTGACGTGGACGAGAAGTTGCGGACGAAAGACAGGGTCTCTCATTCGACATACTCTATTACTGGTCGGCTCTCTGTCGCTCCTCATTTTGGCAGGATGTCGGGATACGATCTTCTCAAACGTCGGGGATTGCCCGACTCCTGGTACCCCTCGTGTCGTACGTATCACCGCCAAAATCCTCAATCTCGACGAGGGAGTTGCGTTGCGCTCACTGGGTGGCTACCAAGAGAGTGACAACGCCAAGCCTTTTGCGCCGGTCAGCGAGTCGGACAATGCCTTTGAGCGCCAGATAACCACTATCCGTGTGCTCGGGTTTTATGCCGATGATGTGGCGGCCGGCATCAATGGCGACCCCGAGTCGCACCGAAAGGGCGAGATTGCCTTCAACAAGCTCTTTTTTGACCACAAGGCCCTGACCTCCCTCGGAAGAACCCTCACGGAGTCGGCGGTAATGCTGACCGAACCGGGTACCGGTGGAGAGCTGATTTTGGAATTTGAGACAGATCGGGTCGGCAACTTTGATGTGGTGCTTGTCGCCAACGAGCCACTGGATGGTATCTCTCGCCTTATCAACCCGGTGGACAAGGGATTCCCTGAACAGGACCGGTGCAACAAAGTGGTGCAGGAGACCCCATCCCGCCCACTGGTGAATGCCCTCAGCCTCGCCAAGATCAAAAAAGTGGAGGAGCTCCAAAAGGCCATGATCACCACCCCACAGTACCAAGTGGAGGATTGGACAGCACCCAAAGCCAACCGCAAGAGATACCAAGCCTCCTACTGTGGCGCATTGCCGGCAAAAGGGTGGCTCTACAGCAACGGTGGAATCCCGATGGTGGGGCAAGGCTCTTTTGCCATCGCACAACCAACAAGCAGGCTCCAACAAGTCTCCGGAGAGACCAAGATCAACCTAGAGCGGATGTTGGCCAAGATAGAGCTCAACTACAGCAATACGACAGAGCAAGGTCAACTCTATGGGCGACTCCGGTACCCACAACAAAAGGGACGCCATATCCACTCGGTAGAGCTGAATAACTACCCAAGGTTTGCGCTACTGCTGCCGGTACAACGCTCGGCATCGACACCGGAGTTTTCGACCCGTGGGGCAGCCCATAAGTACTACTCCACAGCGCAGGGCAACCACTACGTAAACCTCTACTACGCCAAGGAGAAAGCCCTCAACCGAAAGGTCGGGGGAGTAGAGGGACAACGGCTGGAGGATATCCTCCCCTTCAACATTGAGTACCAAAAGTTGATTCAGAATGATCCGGCGGGAGAGGTCAGTCTCCACTTTGGCCTACGCTACCGTCCCTCCTACTTCTTTTTTGGATACCGGTCACCGGACAGTGATCCGGTGTACCCACTTTTTGGGGTAGATTGGCTCCCATACGTGCGTCCCAACAGCATCGTGAAGCGTGACGGAACTCCTTTATACTACTACCAAGAGGGAACTACAGAGGAGCTGAAGAGATATACCAACCTCAACAACCGAGACTACAAGCCGACAGTACTCTACGCACTCCCCACGACGGCACAAATGCCGCCCGCCGTCTCCGGCAATGGGATCAGCAGCGACAATGGAGTGACAGATAGAGCGCAAGAGCCGACCGAGGTGATCGTGACCGCCGCCACCTATACCGGTGAACGGCACGAGCGAGATGAAAAATGGACGTACGACCCTACAAAGGAAGAAAAATTGGTGGCCTACCGATTCCGCCTTTTCAATAACGACAATGGCGGTGACAAATATGCCATCCGACGCAACACGATCTACCGATTCAATATCGTGTGGCAAGGGCAGGACGAGATCGTACTCTACAGATCAAAGGTCAGGGTCCTTCCTTGGAACGTACAAGAGTATGAGTACTCCTATTGACTCTAGTTTCACGGTATGGATATGAAAGACAAGAGAGAGATTCGCTTTGCCACCGGCCTCACACACTGGCTGATGGGTCTTGTGGCCTGTACACTCCTGCTCACCGGTTGTAAGGATCAGATCTTCTCAGCCGGAGCCGAGTGTCCCGACTCAAACGACGGCAAGGTGCACATCAAAGTAAGCATTCTGGGGCTCAAAGGAGCTGAGATGCCTCTCCGCGCCAGAGATAGTGGTGGCTATCCGGATCCGGACAAGGTAGATCCATTTGCTCCCGGAAAGGGACAGAATGAGAGGGATGTGAAGGAGGAACAACTACGATTTGAGAACCAGATTACCACTCTGCGTGTGCTGGGCTTTTACCAATCCGATATAACCGCACAATCCAGTCCGGATAGGAGAGCTCACAGAAGAGGGGAAGTTGCTTTCAACCATCTATTTGCCAACAGCAATGCGCTCAGAGACTTGGGACGTGCTGCCAAGCCCGGCGCACTGGAGCTACCGGCATTTGATGCTAGGCATGAGGCAGAGCTGGTGTTTGAGTCGGAGTGCCAAGGAACATTCGACCTCGTCATCATTGCCAATGAATCGCTCAACGCCACATCAAATTACAGTGGCTCAGTAGATCCTCGGACCAAGTTTCCCAATGACGTACTGACCGATGACCCCGGTGAGCAAGGTGAAAAGAAAACACTAGACCTCTCCGCCATCCAAAACATCAGCGACCTACAAAAGGCATTCATCACCACCCCCAACTATAGGATCGAGGAGATGGTACAGAATGGCAACTATCCGGCCGGCTACCAAGGCGCACTGCCGGCAAATGCTTGGCTCTATGCCAATGGCGGTATTCCTATGGTAGGGCAAGGGATGACCAAGATTCCGCAGAGTATGGAGGAGTCAACAGTCCCCACTCAACCGGCCGTCATCGGACTGGAGCGTGTGCTGGCAAAGGTAGTGGTCGAGTACACCAATACCGAACCGGATATGCGTATACGCCCCTGGACCCACGCACTTTTCGATCAGATGGTGCGAAATCGCCACCTGCACTCCATTTGGCTCAACAACTATCCAATGTATGCGATGTTGCTACCCTCTGAGCGAAGTGAATCGGATCGAGACTACGCCTCACCCGGAACCAATCACAAGCTCTACTCCGACCCCTCAAGCCCCTTTATGAACATGTACTACGCACAGGAAAAGGGGATACCCGATGCCAGCAATGGGCTAAAAATGCCCCTCACCCCCGCCTCCTATCGTAGCCGGACAGTCAATGGTGACAAAGCGGTGCTTTGTCGCCCCAGTTGCTTCATTTTTGGCTACATGTCGCCGATGTTCAAGTACAAGTATGATATGGGGGTTGTGTCGGACAGGCGGAAAGATCCGGTCCTGAATGTCAATTGGATTCCGATCATTCGCAACAATGCTATAATCATCTATTCGGGAAATGCCGTCTACATAGATCCGGATCGGAGAGTGGGCGATTATGTCAACTACAATGACCGCTACAACAGCTCGCACCCTATCGACCTCTATGTGCTACCGACTACCAACAGCCACATGCCCGCCATCTCCGGCAACGGCATTAGCACAAGAAACGGTGAAGTCGGGATGACACAGGAGCCGACCGAGGTAGTGGTGACCACAGCCATCATGAAACGTCCGGTGACCAAGGAGATGTTGAAATCCGAGTTTTGGAGCGATGATCAGGGGCTTTACAAGCAGTCGGATGACCATATGCTGAAGGACTACCGCTTTAGGCTCTTCAATCGAGACGGGGGCAATGACAGCTATGCCATTCGTCGCAACACCATCTACAAGCTGGTCTTCAACTGGCAAGGAAAGGATGTTGTCATCTGCTTCACCGCTCAAGTAAAGGTTTTGCCCTGGAACTACAAAGACAAGTACTACATCATCAACCCGGACACTTGGGAGTATGAGGAGGTAGAGGGAGAGGACTACCCCAGGAACGACCGCACAAATGCCACAGTAAAGAAATGATGAAGTCAGTAGATAAAATAGCCTTGATCGCACTGTGTGTCGCTTTGGCTCTCCTATCGAGCTGTCGCAAAGCGGAGCTACCAAACGTACCGGAAAACAGACAAGGCACACAGGACAAACAACCCCTGGAGATGATTGATCTGGAGCACCCCATCGTGCTCGGCATATCGGTACTGCCATCCCAGGTGGTGGATCTCAACCAGCCCCGCACTCGTGGTGCGTTGCGTGCCGAGCAGGGGAGCTATACCGAGGCTGATTTTGCCCGGTCGACGGTCAATCGGCCCCCGGGAGAGGATCCCGACTGCCTCTACGATGCCGAGGTCGGAGAGGACTGGATCCGAAACATCGTACTATTTGCAGACGGTGAAGAGCTAAAGCAAGGCGTTGACTACGACGTAGAGGGGCTCGTAGGTGGACCGGTGCTCAATCAGAATGACTTCGTGCCCAAAGTGCCTTGGAAGTACGACTCCTCACTTCCGGCTCCTTCCAAACAGGTGGTCGTGAAGATATACCGTCTGCCCAAAGACATGCCTAAAAATCTGGAGGTATTTGCCAACGCACAAGCAATAACGGTTGGGGATCATCGGGACCCTGATACAGTCGACGTTTCCTACATCAACACCCGAAATAGTCCCTGCCTGACCGCTTGGCCCAACACTCCATCCACCTGTTGCGACTACGAGGAGATCCTCTTCTTGAAGACTAACGAAGAGATATATGTAGACTCAACATTACCGTATCTGAGGACCTACATGGCACCCTCCAACCTTCCAATGTATGGCAAGGTAAGCGACTGCGACATCAACCCCGATACCTTTGAGTTCACCGGCAAGCAGTGGGGACAAGCGACAAGAGAGGAGATAAAGACCATCTATCTCGAGCGCGCAGTCTCCAAAATAGAGGTGACCTTCGACGAATACGTCGCCACTGATCCATCTGATCAGCAAGAGAGGATGTATTGGCTGGACGAGCTACGTCCCGGCGACTTCCCCAACATCATCACCATCGTACCGGGGTACGAAAACTACAACCGGAATGTCGATGGTGCACGCCAGCTTTTGGAGGGCTTGGGAGCACCAGATGATGGTATGCCTTTCATCTGGAGAAACAAGGCCGTTCGGTACGGATATCTTTACGGCTACGGCCGGTATTGGAGAAGGGAGACGGACTTTGTGATACAGCCTGAATGCGAGCAAATATCCCCTCAGGAGCAGTACCAGATTGAGCACGACAATTACCTCGGGCTAACCAAGGAGGAGATTGAGAATGACCCCGATAATAGGTACACAAAGTACATCAACGACAAGCTCAGGAGCGGGGTAAAACGGCCTCGGGAAGTGGCCATGTACCTGCCCGAAAGCTACGAGCCGGCAAGAAGCAAATTCCCGGAGGAGATTTTGAGAAATTCAAAGGACTACGAGACCACCATACGTATCGGCATTTCGGAGCTGTTCGCTACCGGAGATCCAGTCAATCCGTATGAGTATCTCACAGTGAATGCCCATTATCAGAAAAACACCAAGATCCTGAATATGGTAGTGGGCGAAAAGAATGCCAATGGCTTTCACGAGTTGGCTCGTAATACCTGCTACCGCCTACATATCCGACTGGGAGATGTGCTCAGAGGAACCTTCAAGGTATTGCCCTACAAGATCGTGGATCTGGACTCAGAGATCGACCCCGAGGCTAATGACAACCAAGCATACGACTGGACCATTCCACGAGCATTGAGGTGCAACCCTCTCGCCTATGTCGCCGAGTACAATGTGACACGGTCGGGTACTTGGGACAAAGGACAGACCATCCCTACTGCCCAAAACGAGGATGAGCTCCTACTCACTTGGAATGACGCCACCGAGCGGTACAATCGGCCACGATTGATCGAGGGTTCGAGCTGCGAGTATAGTATGCCCAACTACCTCCAGTGGAGGAGCATCTTCCCTTGCCAGACCAACATCAGCTTGGGTGGCGGCAATACAATAGTCGAAAATCACCGTGAGATAGTGGAGGTGGCTGGAGAGACCTTTGAGGCGACCCAAGACTTTAGACCCGGTACCTATACCATAAATGGCCAAAGCGTCAAGGGTTGCGTGGGATTGCGGTTCAGGGGCGACAACCCACAGGAAAAACGGTTCAAGTCGGCTTGGCTCTACTATTACGGTGAGCAGGATGGCAAGAAAGGACTACACATCTACTGCATCCCCTTGGCCTACGCGGTTGGGCCCAAACCAATCTCTTTTGGCCAAATCTGTGAGAATAAATTTTGGGAGACAAACATCCCCCACGCAGTACACCGCTTTTTCCCGGCCGCAGGCAGAATCACCTACTTCGGACAGAAGATGATCGAAAAGAGGGGCGAAATGGGCTACTACTGGCTCCGCACCCAGTACTTCGGAGACCGATACAATGCGGTCATGGTATACTTTGGTGACAACGTTATGGCACAGGATGGCAATGGCGTATTGCTCGACACACGTGCCTCCATCCGACTCTTTTCTCTAACCCCGGCTAAGTGACGGCAGCAGATGCACAGATAACCTATGATGATGAAGTGTTTATTATCCAATAGCAAGCTGACCCTCTTGGTCGCCACCATGTTACTGGCAGGGTGCCAGGGGCTCTATGCCCCCGGGCCGGGCTGTCCCACTCCGGAGGCCACTGCGGATGAGGGGGAAAAGATCCTCCTCGAGAAGCCAATCACACTGAACCTAGGGGTACTGCCTATGCGAGTGGTGGACACTTCGCGCCCCCCCACACGTGCCACAGGGGAGCTCTCACGCTCCTACAGCGAGGAGGATATGAAAAACTCCACACTCAACACCCCCGACCCCACGTACCACATCACCCCACATGTCAACGACTGGATCCGCACCATCGACATTCCTGAGCTGACACTGGGGGTGGACTACAAGGTATCACAGGAGCGTCCCATGTTTAGGCAAATCGAAATCCCCTACAGGTACGACCCGGAGCATAGGATAGATGACGATTACCGCTTCGCCCCATTTCCCTCGGGAAAACTTTATTTGCCAATAGTGACCATCTACAAGCTCCCAAAAGATGGGAACCTCTCTTTCTTTATCAATGCCTGGACCGAGCTGATGCAGCCCGGCACCTCGTTCATCGATCCATTGAGATCCGACCAAACCGACAGATTGCGCAAGGTCCGCAAACTCGATTTGCAACACCCCTACATGACGGCCTACCCCAGTAGATTTCCGCTACGCATAGACGATGAGACGGTCGCCAACTACAACCCAGATGCCGAGAACGTACGACCACCCTACTACTCACTGATGACAGCCTCCTACCTACCAATGTATGGCCGCATCACAGAGGCCAGAGTCTACAAGGGGGTACTCTATGGCAAGCAATTGGGCCGTGAGAGCGAGGAGATCGAGACCGTCTATGTCGAGCGTGCCACAGCCGAGGTAGAGATCCGGCTCCAGACCCGAGATGAGCTGTTTCCCGACAAGGTCTATCCCGACCAGTACTACATCCTCAGCAATGGGACACCCGGCAGGTACGTCAATATGCTGTCCATTATCCCCGACAACTGGGAGGGAGTACAGCAAGCGAGAGCAAAGTGGAGCAAAGAGGCCAACCCCCAATCCCATATCCCCTACCTAGGTGATCGCTTGAGAGATGGATGGGATGCCTACAATGTGCATATCTTCAAGCAAGGACTACAGCACCCGATTTTCATGCCCGAGAATTTCCCGACAAAGCCCGAGGAGCAATCCACCATCCGAGTGGGGATCTCCAAAAGTTTCCGGACCGCCGACAACGACTTTTCGGAGTTTGATCCCAATGATCACGGCAACCCCAGAAAGGACTACCGAAACTTCAAGCAGTTCGACGTCCTCTTTGGAGAAAAGAACCCACAGACCGGCCTCTACGAGGTGCATCGCAATACCCTCTATCGCATCTATGTCCGCATGAAGCGGTATCACCACTCCTCCGATCCACAGATTGAAGTGATAGGTTGGACCGATCAGGACCTACCCAAGGAGTTTTAGGAGTTCCCGTTTTTTATGAAAAGTGCTCAATACATACTGTCTCAGCTGACCTTTCGGTCATTGTTGCTCGCATTTTTGCTCGTGACCGGTGCCTGCCGGCATACCGATACCGACCTCACACTCCCCGAGGACGCACCCGCGATAGAGCGGACTCCATCGGGGCTGATGAAAGTGGAGCTGGAGATTGGCTCGGACCAATTCGATGGACTGATCGACACACCCAGAGCACTGACACCCGAGGAGGAGTGCACGATCAAGACGCTAAACATACTCGCCTTCTCTCTGGAGGGAAACCCCGGCTACGAGGACGAGAAACTGTTTCACCTGCCCGAGATCATCGCCGGCCCCACTCGGAATGGGAGCAAATACACCCTCACGCTCCTGACAAAGCCCGGACGCCAACGCCTCATACTCCTCGCCAACATCCCCTCCGCACAGCCCGCCTACTCCATCGCCGGGGTGGAGCTGGGCATGACCAAAAAGCAGGTCTACGACCGCTTGGTTTTCCCATTCAGCTCGGATGGCTGGATGGCAAAAAAGGACAGCGAAATCTTCGACCCGATCCCCATGTGGGGCGAGAGCAACGTCTGCTCAGTCGAAAACAGAGCCACACCATTCGGCGACTACCTCGATCCGCAAGGCACCACCGGTACGATCCGACTCTATCGCTCCCTCGCCAGGATAGACTTTGGCCTCAACTTTGATGACCCCACACCCGGAGCCACGACACTCCCCGAGACCTACCATTATGTACCCGGAGACCCCTTTACCTTCGAGGCCGTCTACCTCTATCACCCCGCCTCCAGTTTTCGCATGGCCGGAGATATGAGGAAAATCCAACGCGGGACATTCACCTTCACCGCTCCCACTCTCCCCACCTCGCTAGACTTCCACACCACCATGGAGGAGGGCGGGATGCCCAAGTGGGGCACCTACAACCCCCAAAACCTCCAGCCATACGAGCACGTCGGACGCCACATCCGTGCCATCTACATCCCCGAGTCTCCCGTACCCGCCTCACTGGTGGAGCGCACCTGCTTGGTCATGAAAGGCAAGTACAGAGATCAGGATCCATCCTACTATGCCCTGGACATCTCCACCACGGTCAATGGCCAAAGAAACTTCTTGCCCCTGATCCGCAACAAGCGCTACCGCATCAATGTCAAGAAGATCACCCGATCCGGATACCCCACCATCGAGAAAGCGATCAAGGAAGAGCCCTCCAAGACCGAGATCGTCTACAAGCTCGAGTCCCTCACCCCACTCTACTACCGAGACGGCAAAGGGCAGGAGCGAACCCTAGCAGTCACCGGCACAGTCTCCACCAAGGTGGATGGCCGTGTGGTCTCCACACGCCCACTGACATTGGGCGACTTTGACCTCGAGAAAGTTCCATCCATGGACTGGCTGGCCGTATCCGGCCCCAAAGTGAAGCAGACTAGGAAAATCGGCGTCCCCGAAACGCTGGAAAAGCCCGGACTCTCGCTTCGTGGCAAAGCTGACCCCACACAGAGCTTCCCTGTACCGGTCATCGTCAAGCGGTCACTGGAAGACAACCCACTCGCCTACCTGGCGAAGTACAACGTGACAAAAGACAAAAAGTGGGACACCAACCACACCATCCCCTCCACCTTGGAAGAGGCCAAAAAGGTGCTGATGAGGAACACTTTTGCACGGTCAACCTTCAAGCAACCTCAGTCTATAGAGGGATCGTCCGAGCAGTACAAAATTCCCGGCTCGTATCAAATGTGGTCCATCATACCTTCTGGGCTAATAATGCTTTCCGGCCGAGAAGGTCTCGACAACCCCGTGATATGCAAAGGAAAAGAGAAGGTACAGATTGCCGGTCAGGATTTCAATGCCTCAAGTACACTGATATTTCCCAAGAAAATAAAGCTGGCCGATAAGCAAACAGGAAGATCCTGCTGGGTTGCTCTCCGCTACAATGGCAATGACAGTACGGAAAAGAAGTACCGCTCCGCTTGGCTCTACTACTGGGGGGTCAAGGAGGTGAATGGAAGGCAAGTCAACGGCCTATACATCCACTGCATCAACATCGTGGGGATCAGCCGATCCGTAACCAGTGCCGAAGACCTCTTGGACAAATCTTTCTGGGACACCTACCTAAGCCAAGCTGTGGTCCGTTTTCTTCCCGCTACAGGCCAATCATCACATGACAAATACGATAACCCAACGAATCTTACGCATCAGGGTGAAGACGGGACCTTGCTTCAGGATCCTATACTTTGCCACTCGGGTTACGCTTCTTTTTCAGAGAATACTATTATTGGAGGCATAATGACTATTACAATGCCTCAGATCGGACCGTCTCCAGATCCAGATACATTTGATCTTCACGCTTTGCGTTTAATCTCCGACAGGGCGCTGGACGAGGACGGGGATGAGTGAGCTCATCCCCAGAAGATGATCCGGCCTTGTTGCCCCTCCGGTGGTTGCCAATTGATTGGCAAAATTGGTCCGCAGCACCCCGCTAGGGGTGCTTTTTTCTTAGCCTAGGTGTCGAGAGGCGAAGCCCCGAAGACCCCGAGTCCACAAGTCCGCCACTTTTTCCCTCACGACCCCGCCAGGGGGTCGCCAACCGGTCGATCTGTTTTGCGACCCCTAGCGGGGTCGTAGGGTGGGGATGACCGTCTTTTCCCGGGGGTCATCGTCGGGGCCTTCGCCCCTCCTCGACCGCCCGGCTATGAAAGAGCGACCCCTGGCGGGGTCGGCAGATCCGGACATCTGCTCCGCACTTAAACAAACCAGGGGCTGAAAAATTGGTCCACAGCACCCCGCTAGGGGTGCTTTTTTCTTAGCCCGGGTGTCGAGGGGCAAAGCCCCGAAGACCCCGGGGCCACAAGTCCGCCACTTTTTCCCTCACGACCCCGCAAGGGGTCGCAAAACAGGTGGTTTTCGGTTCAAAAAAAGCCTTTTCCGGGGGAGTTGATAGTCAAATAGTTGCAAAGACCCTTGAGTTTCACGGATAGAAGCAAAAGTTTTCACGGATAGAAGCGAACCTTTTCACGGATAGAAGAAATCGCTTAGACGGATAGACGGAAAAAATCAATCCCATCTTTGGCGGACCAATTTTGCCGATCTGCTCTGCGACCCCTGGCGGGGTTGTTTTATTTGTTCCGGAATCTATGGACCCGGGGTCTTCGGGGCTTCGCCCCTTGACACCCGGGCTATGAAAAAGGCACCCCCGGCAGGGTGCTGACGACCCAACTTCTCCGATCCAATTTTGCCGACTGTTTGTTGACCAAACTATTGACCCATTGGTGAACCCAATCAAACGACACAAATGGTGAATCCAAAAACGAAAAACAGGTGCGACAAAAAGGGTCTACCGACCCCGCAAGGGGTCGCTCTTTCATAGCCGGGCGGTCGAGGAGGGGCGAAGGCCCCGACGATGACCCCCGGAAAAAGACGGCCCCCCCCCCCCTCACGACCCCGCCAGGGGTCGCAAAACAGATCGAGAAATACGATACGGCAGACCGGGCCCGACTCCAAACCAAGGAGTGACCTTTCATAGGCGAGCGATGGGGCGGAGCGTAAGGGGCTTTTTTAGTACCTTTGGCGAACCGAGGGGATTGCACAAAGTGCGACCGCCTCACGAAAAATACCGACACACGACCTCATGAAAACAAAGAGCAAGATCAAATGGGCGAAACGACTCTGGTACGGCCTCGGCAAGCTCCCGCTACCGATGCTGTATGTACTGTCGGACTTGGTCTGCCTCGTCCTCTACCACCTTCTGCGCTATCGTCGCGAGGTGGTGGCCGAAAACCTGCGTCTGGCTTTTCCGGAAAAGAGTGACCGTGAGCGTCGCAAGATCGAGCGACAGTTTTACCACTACTTTTGTGACACCTTCATCGAAGCCCCCAAGATGATGACTTGGTCACCGGAGCAGATCCGGCGACACTTCTCCATCAGTGGGACGGAGGCGGTGGCCGAGCTAAGCCGTGCCGGCAAAGACATCATCCTCTATATGGGTCACTACGGTCAGTGGGAGTGGATCCCCTCCATCGCTCTATGGGTACCGGAGATTGACTGCGCACAGATCTATGAGCGGTTGCGAGACCCGGTGGCAGACGAGATCATCCGAGCCAATAGGCAAGCGTTTGGGAGTCGATCGGTGGAGCGGCGCAACACTCTGCGCTACATGGTGGCGATGCACCAAGCCGGCAAACCCTATGCTGTGGGATTTGTGGCCGACCAATCGCCGTCGATCAACCAACTCTTGCACTACGAGACCTTCTTTGGGCTGGAGGTGCCGGTATATCTGGGGGCAGAGAAAATAACACACCGACTGGGGCTGGAGCCTTTTTTCCTAGAGGTCCGGCGCATACGACGGGGCTACTGGCAGGCGGAGGTACGACCGCTCCCCAAGTCCGGACCGTCGCTGACCACTACATTTTACCAACTGCTGGAGGAGATGATCCGGCGCGACCCGCCCTACTACCTCTGGAGCCACAAGCGTTTTCAGTATGCCAAGCAATTGCCAACACGACATTGACTTCATCATCACCTGGGTGGATATGCACGACCCGGAGTGGCAAAAGGACTTTGCCAAGTACTCGGGAAAGGAGAGTGGCAATGCCGTCTCCATCGCAAGATTTCGTGACTATGGTCTGATCCGCTATTGGTTTAGGGCTGTGGAGAAGTTTTGCCCGTGGGTCCGAAAGATCCACTTCGTCACCTGTGGGCAACACCCCGAGTGGCTGGATCCCGACCACCCCAAGCTCGTCTTTGTGGACCATACGGACTACCTCCCCGCAGAAGCATTGCCGACCTTCAACTCCAGCCTACTGGAGATGTTTTTTCACAAAATCCCCGGTCTGGCGGAGCACTTCGTCTACTTCAACGATGATGTCTTCCCGATCGCACCGGTGGCACCGGAGCGATTTTTCCGAGAGGGGTTGCCGTGCGACATCGCCGCTTTTCGGCTCAATACCGGTATCGGACTTTGGTCGCACTGCCTCAAAAACAACCTGCGTGTGATCAATGAACGCTTTGACAAAAGGGAGGTGCTGGCACGAGACCACGACAAGTGGTTCGACCCCACCTACGGGGCCAAGGGGCGTCTCACACGCCTCACCCAATGGTATCCTCGCTTCCTCACCCTACGGGTGCCACACAACGCCCAACCCTACCTCAAGCAAACCTACCACGAGGTCTGGGACTACGCCGGCGACCGACTCCGTGAGATGATTCCGCACAGATTTAGGTCACGGGAGGACTTTACGCAAGAACTCTTTAGGACCTGGCAGATCTGTCGCTCCAACTTCGTCCCCTACAACACCTACCAAGACACCAAGATGTTTCCGCTCGCACTGCGCTCCGCCGGTGCCATACGCGCCATAGAGGAGCATAGCTACAAGCTCATCTGCCTCAACGACAGTGCCTATATCCGCAACTACGATGAGGTGATGGGGAATGTGCGAGACGCACTGGACAATCTGCTGCCGGAGCCCTCCTCCTACGAGCGACCGAGCGAGTAACCTAGTACCTGGGCGGGAATCCCAGCCACCGCAGGACCTTGTGCAGGCGATAGCGCCAGCGGTCGGCAGTCACCCCCGGGATCCGATCGACGCCAAGTGCACTCGCAATGGCTCGGACACGCTCCGCTGCATGTCGTCGGTCACGCCGGCGTCGCTCGTGAACGGCTCGACTCCGACTCCGCATGATCGATCCGGGCGCATGCACGTAGAGGTACTCCGCACCGGGAACAGTCACCAACGAGTCTGCCAAGCAAACAGCAGCAAACGAAAAGGGCAGATCCTCAATCAAACGGCCTTCCTCAAAAGCCAACCCCCGATCACGCAAAAAAGCGGTCGGGAAAAGATACCGAACCGCATAGCCCCAGCGACCGGCCCAGGTCACCAAGAGACGGTCGTGGCGGTCGATGTAGACCTTGCGCTCAACAAAACGCTGTGTCTTGGCACGATCCCACTCGTGAACCATTCCACAGCAAGCCAGCTCGGCACCGCTCTCCCGAATAGCACGCATCATCAGCTCATAAAAGTCGGGGGTAATGCGGTCATCAACATCCATGAAGTGAAGATAGGCACCGCTCGCCTCACGGATACCACGGTTGCGAGTGTACGAGAGTCCACGGTTCTCGGGGTTGCGCAAGAGACGCACCTCGTGGTAGCGTGCCCAGAGTGCGACCGACTCATCGGTGGAGCCATCGTCAATCACCAGCAACTCTAGGTGCGGATAGCTCTGGCCAAGCATCTGCTCCATCAAGCCCTCAATGTACAGGGCACCATTATAGCACGGTATCACCACCGTGATGAGGGGCAGCCCCTCGCCTTTAAGTTCGGTCATAACTATTCTGCTAAGTTGGATCTTACTACCTGACAAGTTACCCCAAAAATTGCTCACCCACAATAAACCCCGGCTCCGAGAGTCTCATTTGCCACTCCTGCCACCGAAGCTCCGGGAGCGTTGCACTCCAACTTCCGATGCAGGCATGCCAGACCTCAGGAAGCCCAGCACGGATACTTGCCACCGAGCGACCTAGGGTGCGGAGAGAGCCATTTCCCCAGCACACACATTTTCTAAACCTTTGCTATACCATCAAGGTCACAATAATCACTATTTCATAAACGCAAAGCAAAAACAATAAAAACATTCATAACAATACAGCAGTTTGTTTATATTCATATTAACTAAACAGTATGATGAGTATGATATCATTTTCTTTGGGTAAAAACGTTTGTTAATTCAGAGAAAATTCCTATCTTGCCCGCAGATACGAAATCCAAAAGCGTCAATAGCGCAGTTGATTGACCTAGTTTGAATAAATAGCGAACAAAACAAGCAGATAATTAAAATACCTCCAACGGCATTGTAAAATAACTGGTCTTTTAGCCCAAGTTTTTGCCTACCATTTAATACCGTAACCATCTAAGCACCACAGCCACTATGTCTCCCTACCTTGTCCTTGGCCTGACACTCGGTTATTTTTTCCTGATGTTTGTTGTCTCCTACCTGGCCGGTCGCCGGAGTGACAATGCCGGATTTTTCATCGGGAACCGCTCAAACTCTTGGGTCCTCGTGGCGATTGCCATGATTGGCTCCGGGATCAGTGGGGTCACCTTTGTCTCCGTTCCCGGCATGGTGGCGGCTCGAGGTATGTCGTACCTGCAGATGGCACTTGGCTTTGTCTTGGGGCAGATATTGATTGCGTTTGTGCTGGTGCCACTCTTTTACCGCATCAAGCTCTTTTCTATCTACGAGTATCTGCGGGATCGGTTTGGGATGACGAGCTACAAGACAGGGGCATGGATCTTTTTTGTCTCCAAGATGCTGGGGGCATCTGTCCGGATCTTCCTAGTGGTGCTGACGATGCAACTATTGGTCTTTGACCCGCTGGGATTGCCTTTTGGGCTGAATGTGCTGACGACCGTTGCCTTTGTCTTTTTGTACACCTTCTTTGGTGGCGTGAAGAGTGTGGTGAGCGTGGATGTGCTGAAGACGGTCTGCTTGGTAGCCTCGGTCGCACTCTGCATCGTCTATATCGCCAAGGGGCTGGGACTGGACTTTTTGGGGATGGTGAGCACCCTCCGGGAGAGTGATATGTCTCGGGTCTTCTTCTTTGATGACTTTAGGGATGGGCGGTACTTTTGGAAACAATTCTTGGCCGGTGCCTTTACGATGGTGGCCACCACGGGGCTGGATCAAGACATGATGCAACGCAACCTCAGTTGTCGAAACGACAGTGAGGCTCGGACCAATATGATGGTCAGCTCCATCTTTCAGTTTTTTGTCATTGCGCTCTTTTTGCTTCTTGGGGTGTTGCTGTACACTTTTGCGACACAGATGGAGATCACTCTGCCGGAGAATAGCGACCAGGTTTTTCCTTTCCTGGCGACAGGGAGCTACTTTCCGAGTATCGTGGGTATCCTCTTCATCGTGGGGCTGGTGGCGGCCGCTTTTCCGGCCGCAGGATCGGCCCTGACAGCATTGACCACCTCCTTTACCATCGATATCCTAGGAGGCAAGGACAAAAGTGACGCACAGCTCACCAAGACCCGCAAGGGGGTGCACCTAATGATGGCGGTACTGATGGGGGTCTGCATAGTTCTCTTCAATGCTTTCAACAACACCTCTATCATCAATGCCGTCTACGTCCTCTCCAGCTATACCTATGGGCCACTGCTGGGGCTCTTTGCATTTGGGATCTTTTCGAAGAGAAAGGTGCGTGACCGTATGATACCTCCGGTGGTGCTACTGTCGCCCATCATCTGTCTGGTGCTGGACCTCAACTCCGACCGATGGTTCGGTGGGTACCACTTTAGCTACGAGATCCTGATCCTCAATGCCCTCTTTACCATGATCGGGCTCCGGCTCATTAGTACAAAAAAGGGGGCTTGACCAACCGATAGCCAAGCAATGATGACAGAGAGTAAGCGCATAGTAGCCATTGACATCCTCCGAGGAATGACGGTAGCCGGTATGATCCTGGTGAATAATCCCGGCTCGTGGGGACACATGTATGCACCTCTGCAGCATAGCGAGTGGAATGGACTGACGCCTACGGACCTAGTCTTTCCCTTCTTCCTTTTCATCATGGGCGTGTCGATGTACATCAGCTTGTCGAAATATGACTGTCGGCTCTCTCGCTCTGTGGCCTACAAGGTCGCCCGACGGACGCTCCTGCTGATCTTGATTGGCTGGGGAGTGGGTTTTGTGGCCACCTTTTTGCGGCGCTGGTTTCAGCCCGAGGTGGGGGCCACTCTCATGGAGCGGCTGGTCCATGCGCTTGACTACCCCGCTCATATGCGGATACTGGGAGTATTTCCTCGACTTGGCCTGACCTATGGGCTGGGCTCTCTACTCCTGCTGACGGTGCGGAGTCGGGGACTGAAGTGGCTTATCGCTCTGGTCCTAGTCGCCTACGCAGCTCTCCTCCTCATGGGAAATGGCTACCTGTACGGACCCGAAAACATACTTGCCCGTGTGGATCGCGCACTGCTCGGAGAGAAGCACATGTACAATGACAACGGTATCGATCCAGAGGGGATACTGAGTACCTTGCCGGCCACTATGCAGGTACTAGTAGGTGCCCTGGTGGGCGAACGACTGATGAGCGAAAAAGGCGACCGCCGGATGGTGGTGCTCTTCGTGCTCGGGACGTCGCTTACACTAGCAGGGTATGCACTGGGATGGTGGCTCCCGATCAACAAGAAAGTATGGTCGCCCACTTTTGTCCTCGTCACCTGTGGCCTGGGCACTCTCCTGCTGGGGTTGCTGATCTGGGTCACTGAGGTGCAGAGACGGGTAAAGTGGGCTGCTTTTTTCAGACACTTCGGTGCCAATGCCCTCTTTACCTACTTGGCATCCACGGTGCTGACGTTGCTCTTTTTGTACGTGCCGGTACAGGCTGATGGCAAGCGAGTGGCCGGCCTGGCTTGGTCCGCACTCTCGGAGCTTCTTCCATCGCCTGAGTCGGCCTCCTTTGCCTACTCCTTGATCTTTTTGGGCCTCAACTGGGTCATCGCATATACACTGTATAGGAAACGAATTTTCATCAAACTATGATACTGATAGCCGATAGTGGATCTACCAAAACGGAATGGGTCGCTCTGGACCCCCAAAGCGGTGAAGTAAAAGCCCGAATAAACACTCGTGGGCTGAACCCTTTTTTTGTCACCTCGGAGGAGATTGTCACCGAGTTGCAGGAGATGGTCTGTCCCTCGGTAGAGGGCTACTCATTTGACAAAATCTACTTTTACGGGTCGGGGGCACGTGAGGAAAAGCACTCAATGATCCGGCAGGCCATCAATGATGCGATAGCCGGTGGCGTGACTGTCAAGACGGATATGCTCGGTGCCGCTCGCGCTGTCTGCGGCAGCGAGCCGGGTATTGCCTGTATCCTCGGCACCGGAGCCAACTCCTGCTACTACGACGGCACCGATATCTGCGAAAATATCCCACCACTGGGCTATATCCTCGGAGATGAGGGAAGCGGTACCATGCTGGGCAAGATGTTGGTGGCTGATCTGTGCAAGGGGCTGCTCCCTGAGGAGCTGAAACAGGCGTTTGTGGAGAGCTACCCCGATGTCGACACAGCCATGGTACTCCGCCGAGTCTACAATGAGCCACAGGCCAACCGCTTTCTTGCCTCTTTTGCACCTTTCGTGCGCAATCACATCGACCATCCACGGATGCATAGCCTGGTCCTGGAGGCATTTCGATCCTTTTTTAGGCGCAACGTCCAGCTCTACTCCGCCTCCGAGACCACTCAGGCACACTTTGTGGGATCGATAGCCAAGGCTTTTGAGCCGATACTGCGTGAGGCCGGTGAGGAGGAGGGGATCACAGTCGGCACCGTACTAAAAACCCCTATGGAGGGACTGATCATATACCATACCAACCCGAATAACCAATGACAGACTTTAGGAACATAACCGAGAGCACCTCCCTCTACGACAACCTCGAGCAAAAAAGCACCCTCGAGATCCTAGAGGAGATCAATACCGAGGACCACAAAATCGCGGACGCCGTACAGCACGTACTCCCGGCAATTGGTGCGCTCATCGACGATATCCTCCCCTGTATGGAGCGAGGTGGACGGGTCTTCTATATCGGAGCCGGTACCAGTGGACGCTTGGGCGTGCTCGACGCCTCCGAGATTCCGCCCACGTATGGGATGCCCCCCACACTCTTTGTGGGGCTGATAGCCGGAGGAGACTATGCACTACGACATCCGGTGGAAAATGCCGAAGACCTACGGGACCAAGCCTGGGAGGATATGAAAAAACACGACATCGGACCCAACGACTCTGTCATCGGGATCGCCGCCAGCGGTACAACCCCCTACGTCATTGGCGGACTGGAGCAGGCCAATAAGCACGGACTCGTCACCGGAGGGATCACCTCCAACCCCGGCTCACCCATCGCCCGCACCGCCAAGCACCCCATCGTCACCATCGTCGGACCGGAGTATGTCACCGGCAGCTCTCGCATGAAAAGTGGCACAGCACAGAAGATGGTGCTCAACATGATATCCAGTACCCTCATGATCCACATGGGACGCGTGCAGGGAAACAAAATGGTCAACATGCAGCTGAGCAACAAAAAGCTCGTGGAACGTGGCACCCGCATGCTGATGGAGTACTACGACTGGCCACATGACCGTGCACAGGCAGAGCTACTGAAGGCAGGATCTGTACGTGCTGTACTTGATAAATACGCAAAGTGATGATGACTAGAAAGACGACAGTCCTACTTTTCCTCCTTTCCCTCTCCCTATCCGGTCTGGCACAGGAGAGACTTCTCCGGCGTGCCACCCCCGAGGAGATGGGGATGGATGGGCGCATGCTGGCTCGGTGCGACAGTGTGATTACCACCGCCATAGCTGACTCGCTACTCCCGGGTGGCGTGCTAGCAGTGGTGCGGGAGGGAAAGATGGTTTACCTCAAAGCCTACGGTCACCGCAGTCTCACCCCTACCGTAGAGCCGATGACCGTCGAGACACTCTTTGATATGGCCTCCGTAACGAAGCCTATGGCAACCGGTATCAGCATCATGCAACTCCTCGAAGAGGGACGTATCACACTACGCGACCGTGTCGCCGACTATCTCCCCGACTGGGACCCCAAGGATCCGATCCGGATCGGCCACCTACTGACCCACACCTCCGGCCTACCCCCCTACGCCACAGTCTCCGAAGTGCTCAAGCGGGGCGAAGCAACACCTCGTCGCGGTCTGGAGAAGCATATAGCCGAAGTGGCGCGACTTTACACACCGGACGAGGGACGGGTGACCTACAGTTGTCTCAACTTCATCACCCTACAGTACATCCTTGAGAAGGTCACGGGAGAAACGCTCAAGGACTACGTCACCGATCATATCTATCGTCCGATGGGACTACGTCACACCGGATATCTCCCCACCGGGAAGAACCTCCAAAACTGCGCACCCACCGAGCTACAACCCGATGGTCTACCCCTGCGTGGGTCCGTCCACGACCCGATGGCACGGGTGCTCAATGGTGGCATATCAGGTAATGCGGGGCTCTTCTCCACCGCTGAGGAGATGGCTGCTCTTTGCACCATGCTCATGAATGGAGGACTCTGGCACGGCAAGCGCATCCTCAGACCCAATACCGTGCGAGTCTTCACCTCCCTCCACCCGGCGTTTCCCAACGACAGTGGTCGCACACCCGGCTTTGGCTCATTCCCCAATATCCGGGCAATGGGTGACCTACTCCACGAGGGGACCTACGGCCATACCGGCTACACCGGCACCTACATCAGCATAGACCCGGAGACGCATGTAGCCATCATCTGGCTCGCCAATCGGGTCCACCCGCACGACAATACCTCCACCACACAACTCAATCAGGTGATCTCCAATATCGTCGCCTCATCAGTCCTAAAGTAGCCCACACTATGACACTCAGGCACAATCTCGCATCTCTGCTCCTCCTACTCCTTCCCCTCAGCGCCACAGCACAGCTACAGGTAGGCGCCGACAGGATGGATGAGATCGTCCGACTAACCGAGGGGAAAAGCGTAGGACTGGTCGCCAATCAAGCGGCGGTACAGACCGATCCGGCACATACCTTTCTCCTCGATGCCCTGATACAGAATGGCGTCGTGGTCAAGCGTCTCTTCTCTCCCGAGCATGGCTTCCGAGCCATGGCCGATGCCGGAGCCAAGGTGGACTCCGCCAAGGACCCGGTCTCCGGACTCCCTGTCATCTCCCTCTACGGCAAGCACCACAAGCCCACCGCAGAGGACTTTGCCGGGCTGGATATGATCCTCTTTGACCTACAGGATGTGGGGGTACGCTTTTTCACCTACATCAGCACCCTCTACTACGTAATGCAGACCTGCGCCGAAACCGGCACACCCATCCTCATCCTCGACCGCCCCAACCCCCACGATGCAGTAGACGGACCGGTGCTCAAGGATAGGGAGTACCGCTCCTTTGTCGGAATGTTCCCCATACCGGCTGTCCACGGGCTCACCATGGGCGAGCTGGGGCAGATGATCAATGGAGAGGGCTGGCTGGGCGACAACCTCACCGCCGACCTCACCGTCGTCTCCCTCCTCGGATGGAAGCATGGCGACCCCTACAGCCTGCCGGTCCGGCCGAGCCCCAACCTCCGGAGCGACCGCGCACTGCTCCTCTACCCCACGCTTTGTTTCATCGAGGGGACGTGCTGGAGCGAGGGCCGTGGCACGGAGCACCCCTTTGAGCAGACCGGCTACCCCGACAAACGCATGGGCACACATACCTTTACCCCACAGAGCATCGCCGGAGCGCACAACCCCAAACACGAGGGAAAAGTCTGCTACGGGCCCGACCTCACAGGCTATACCATCAAGCCGGGGATCAACATCGAGATCCTCACCGACATAGCCACCCTCAGCAAGGCCGCCGGTGTCAGTCTGATCACCAGACCAAAGTTCTTTGACCTCCTTGCCGGAGGTTCCACGCTCCGCCGGCAGCTGGAGTCGGGCGTCTCACCGGAGGCGATCCGAGACTCCTGGCAGGCAGATCTCCAAAAGTACATTTCCATGCGTGCTCGCTACCTCCTCTACCCCGACTGTCGCTACGATTGTAGCACTCGGTAAAAGATGTGGCAAGAGGACACGCTTATCTTTAATTCTTCATCCCAAACTATTATGAATGCAAAAACAGAGTTCTGTAGCAGACGGCATCAAAGCAGCCCCCTATTTCTCCTGGGCTTGCTGATTTGCCTCCTCCTGCTCCCCGCCACACTGTCTGCACAGTCGAGACTGACGGTCAAAGGTACCGTCACCGACGAAAACGACCAACCGTTCGTTAGTGCGACCGTCTCGGTAGTCGGTGTACCCAACAAGGGAGCCATCACCGACCCAAATGGACACTTTTCCATCACTGACGTGGCCTCCAACGCTACCCTACGCATCTCCTTCGTTGGGTACACCTCCCAGGAGATCAAGATCAACGGGCGCACCAACCTCAAGATCAAACTCCTCCCCGACAGCGAACTCCTCAGCGAGGTCGTCGTAGTCGGCTATGGCACCCAAAAGAAAGAAAACCTCACCGGAGCCGTTGCCAGCATCGATGTCGACAAGACACTACAGAGTAGACCTGTAGCAGACGTAGGACACGCACTACAGGGTGCCACTCCGGGTCTGAGTATCACCTCCATTTCCGGCCAGTTGGGACAAGGGCCGACGATCAAGCTCCGTGGCTCCGCTGGATCCCTCAATGCAAAATCGGGCACTCAGCCACTTATATTGGTCGACAACGTTCCCATACCCGATCTCTCTTTCGTAAACCCCAACGACATTGCCTCCATATCTGTCCTCAAGGATGCGGCAGCCTCCTCTATCTACGGTACTCGTGGAGCCTTTGGAGTCATCTTGATCACGACCAAAAAAGGAAAAGTGGGCGACAAACCATCTGTCACCTACTCCACCAACTTTGCATGGAGCACCCCGACCATCATGCCCAAGCTGGCAAAAGCCTACGAAAATGCTCAGGCTATGCTGGAAATGGCACACCGCGAGGGAAAATCATCTATTGACAACTGGATCGGCTACAACGTAGATGAGATCGCAGTCGGGAAGATGAAAGAGTGGTACGACAAGTACCATGGTATGAGCGAAGCTGAGCTCGGAGAAATGCAAGAAGGGCGTGACTTTGAATACCGTGGTGGAAAATACTACTGGTATCGTGAGTTTGACCCGATCAAGATGTTCACAAAGACCTGGTCCCCACAGCAGACCCACAACATCACGGTCTCCGGAGGTACCAACTCTACGACCTACAGCATCGGCATGGGCTTCCTCAAGTAAGAGGGACCTCTCCGCTACAATCCGGATCAAAACCGACGCTACACCTTCAACCCCAACATCAGCACCAAGATCAATGACTGGGTTGAGGTACACGGTAGCATGATGTTCACGCATGACAATTACTCACGCCCCTATCGCTTTACCAGCGGAGTATACGACATGTGGTACTATCTGCTTCGGTGGCCGGCTTTTTACCCCTATGGCACCTACAAGGGCAAGACCTTCCGCAGCTCAATCACGGAGGTCCAGCAAGCCAAGATGGAGAGTCGTAAGCGCAACTACATGCGTATGAATGCAGGTACCGTCATCACACCGATCAAAAACCTTGCGATCAACTTTGACTACACCTTCACACTCGTCAGCACACACCTCCATCGCCCCGGTGGACAAGTGTACGGGTACGACTTCTTCAACACCACCAACCCCCTCAAGTACGACGGGCTATACTCCAAGTTCCACAACCGTGTCTACGAAGAGAGTGATTACGCCTACAATCATGTCTACAAGGCATACGGCACCTACGACTTTTCTCTAAACAACGAGCACAACTTCAAGCTGATGGCCGGATTCGATGCTGAGCAAAACGAGTTCCGAGGACACAGCTCAGACCGAAAAGAGCTCATCGACCTCGATATGCCCGAGCTGGCACTCACCACCGGTGATCAGTATGTGGACGACAATCCTTTCCACTACGACCAAGCAACAGCGGGATTCTTTGGGCGTCTCAACTACAACTACCTCGGCAAATATCTCGTAGAGCTCAATGCCAGATACGATGCATCATCAAAGTTTCCACAGGGACAGAAGTGGGGATTCTTCCCATCCGGATCCTTGGGCTGGCGTGTCTCGGAGGAGTCCTTCTTTGAGCCACTCAAGCCGACCTTCTCCGATCTCAAGCTGAGAGCATCATTCGGAACCATCGGCAACCAGGATGTGGCGGCCAATGCCTATCTCTCAACCATCCAGCAAAAGACCGGAAATTGGCTGGTGGATGGCAAGCAACTGCCCTACTTCAAAATGCCAAATGCCATATCTCCGCTACTGACCTGGGAGCGTGTCTCTACGTATGATATCGGTATGGACATGCGCTTCTTCAACAACAAGCTGGGCATAAGTTTTGACTGGTACAAGCGCATCACATCCGACATGCACTCACCGGGCGAAACCCTACCAAGCACATTCGGACAAAATGTGCCCAAGGTCAACTCCGGAGAGCTCACAAGTACAGGTATGGAGCTCATGCTAGACTTCCAGCATCAGTTCGAAAACGGCCTAGGTATCACAGCAAGTGCGACCCTGTCTACCGTAAAGGAAGTGATCACCAAGTACAACAACACCACCAAAAACATCTACGGCCTGTACGAAGGTAAGGTCTTGGGCGAAATCTGGGGCTACGAGACCGATCGCCTATTCACCTACGACGACTGTGTCAAAAACTCCAAAGGTACCTACCTCATCGACACCAAAAAGGTACCGGATCAATCCAAGTTTGAGACCGGAAAGTTTAAGTTCGGCCCGGGTGATGTCAAGTACAAGGATCTCAATGGTGACGGCAAGATCAACTACGGCTCAAATACCGTGGACGATCACGGCGACCTCAAAGTAATCGGCAATACCAACCCCAACTTTGAGTACAGCTTCAATCTTGGGCTGACTTATGCCGGAATGGACCTGAGCGCCTTCTTCCAAGGCGTTGGCAGCCGTCACGTGAATCCTCTCGGATCTGTCGGAATCCCCGGATTCACATATGAGGCTATGTTTGAGCACCAGATGGACTACTGGACACCCAAAAACACCAATGCATTCTACCCACGACTCATGCATAATGGCAACCTATCCAGCGATACCAAAAACTTCAAGACTCAGTCACGCTACCTGCTCAACCTGGGCTACCTCCGATTGAAAAACCTGACCGTAGGCTACAGCCTGCCCAACAACCTGATCTCCAAGGCCGGCATGAGCGGACTGAGGATCTACCTGAGTGGTGAGAATCTCTTTGAGATCTACAAGAGCAAGATACCGGTAGACCCGGAAGCCTCTACGTACAAAGTCTCAGGTAAATGGAACAATCCGCACTCATTCGGACGTACATTCCCATTCTCACGTACCATCTCTGTAGGTGCACAGGTGAGGTTTTAGCTAACTGATGAATTTATAAAGAACAACCCTTATGAAAATATATAAGAAAATAGGTCTATACGCCGGCTTTCTGAGCCTGGCAATGGGGGCGACATCCTGTTCAGACTTTTTGAACAGACCCCCAAAGACAGAGCTGCCCAACAACCAACGATTTTACAGCAACGAAGTCACCCTTAGGGGATCGGCCAATGAGCTGTTGCCACTCCACTTTGGTGGCTACGAATCCGGATGGACCCGATCAAAGTTTGGCAATCAGACCACAGCCGCCATCTGGAGCGACGACATCTGCCAAAGCGGTGTCAAGGAGATGACCAAGAACGTCCCCACCAGCGGTGGAGGCTGGAACTTTGACTACATCAAGAAGCTCAATATACTCCTCAAAGGAGTGGAGGCGGGAACCCTGGCCGAAGAGCCCAAAGCGCACTGGAAAGGGGTATTCCTCTTTTATCGCGCTCTGGAAAATGCCAACCTTATCCGCTCATTTGGCAGTATTCCCTACTACGAAGAGGCCCCCGAGTACAAGGACACTGAGCTGCTGTACAAATCTCAGACCGATCGGGCAACCAACATGAGGAAGATCTGTGCGGATCTGGAGTATGCGGCACAGCACGTACGTGTCAAGGACCTTTATCCCAAGCAAGAGGTAAACCGAGATGTCGTCTGTGCACGAGCAGCAGACCTGATGTTGTATGAGGGCTCATGGCAGAAATACCACCAAAACAACCAAGCAGAAGCCAAGTTTTTCTTCGAAAAAGCCAAAGCCTTTGCCAAGATGGTAATGGACACCAAGAAGTACAAGCTCTCCGAAAGCTATAGAGACCTCTTTACCTCCGAGGACCTGGCACTCAATCCGGAGATCATCATGTACCGCTCCTACATGGCCGGCAAGGTGACCCACTCTGTCATGTCCTTTGAGATAGAGCAACCTCAGGAAAACGCGCCCTCCAAGTCTCTGATAGAGAGCTTTAGGACACTCAACGGACAAGCTTGGGGACAGGACGGCAACCCACAATACTATGGTGACAAAGTCTTCACCAACGAGATGAAAGACCGTGACCCACGTATGGGCTACTGCCTCGACATCGAGGGACCACACTACAACCTAGTGGAGTCGAAATACTCCACCTCCGGCTACTTCAACCGGAAATACATCCGGACAGAGTACATCGGGACCGCTCAGGGACAAAGTAGCACCAATACCACCGATGCTCCTGTGCTCCGCTATGCAGAGGTATTGCTCATATACGCAGAAGCATGTGCCGAGCTGGGCACCGTAGGAGGTCCTGCCATGACACAAGACGATATGGACAAGAGTATCAATACGATCCGTGATCGCAAGGACGTCATGATGCCCCACCTGCAGATCAGTGGAGACAATGTCCTGGTCAATGGAGTCCAAGTGATGGATCCTCAGCGCACCCCGGAAGTAAGCCCACTCCTATGGGAAGTACGCAACGAGCGACGCATAGAGATGGAGCACGAGGGTAAGCGCTACCTAGACCTCAAGCGCTGGAAAGAACTTTGGAGAGCCGACAGCAACAAAAACCCAAAACAAAACATGGGCGCTTGGGTGGACCGAACAGTGATCCTCAACTACCTGAAGACGGAAGCTGCGAAAAAGGCACCCCTCACTCCGGAAGATCTGAAAAAGATTGAGAAAAGCGTAAAAGAGGCCATACACACATTCGGTGATGGCGACCAAGGGTATTTGCAAGGCAATGTCAAGGACCTCCGAGTAGTGGAGGATAAGCACTACCTCGACCCACTACCCATAGACCAGCTGAAGCTCTACAAAGACCACAAGGCTGTACTGAAGCAAAACCCCGGATGGGAATAATCAACGCCGGATAATAAGAAGTATTTTTTGACAAAGAGAGGGTGTGTCATGCTCTGCAATGCATGAGAGGGCACACCCCCTCTTTTTGGACACACTAGGAGATGAAACTATTCAATAAAGCAGTACTACTCGCAAGCACACTCACCCTACTGACCGCAGGAGGATCATTGGCACAAGGGGTGGTGCCACTGATGATGAGGGATGCGGAGCGGGTGCGACAGGCGGAAGCGTATGCCGACCAATGGATGAGCCGGCTGACACCTAGGCAACGAGCCGCACAACTCATCATGCCGATGACCTGGCCCAAGGTAGACAAGGAGGGACTTGCCAACTGGCGCCGACAGGTGAAGGAGGCTGAGTTTGGCGGAGTCCTTTGGCAAAAAGGGGCACCGGAGGATGTGGTCCGCCTCGCCAACTATATGCGCCGTGAGGCCCGCATCCCCATGCTGGTCGCCATGGATGGAGAGTGGGGCCTCTCGATGCGCTTCTCCGGGACCATCAAGTGGCCACGCAATATCGTACTAGGAGCGGCGGACGATGTCTCACTTGCCTATGCCTACGGCAGAGCCACAGCAGAGGAGGCCCGGCGGATAGGCATCCATGTAGACTTTGCCCCGGTTCTGGATGTCAACAGCAACCCCCTCAACCCCGTCATTGGCACCCGTAGCTACGGATCCGAGGCAGACCTCGTGTCACGCCTGGGACTCGCCTACTCACTCGGGATGGAGACCGCCGGTCTCCTCTCCACAGCCAAGCACTTCCCGGGGCACGGAGACACCGCCACGGACTCCCACAAGACCCTGCCCGTAATCAACCGATTCAGAGATCAGCTGGAGACAGTCGAGCTGGCCCCCTTTAGGAGCTACATCAGCCAAGGATTTGGAGGCATCATGGTGGGACACCTCAGCATCCCCGCACTAGGCACCGGCGAAAAGGCCACCAGTGCCACACCCTATGTGGTCACGACCCTCCTACAGGAGGAGATGGGCTTCAGAGGATTGATCTTCACCGACGGACTCGGGATGAAAGGCATCATAGAGGGAGCCGGAGAGGACGGTGTGGCTGTCACCACCTTCTTGGCCGGGGCCGATATTTTGCTCGCCTCGGTAGATCCCTTCCAGGCACTAGACGAGATGGTTGCCGCCATGGAGAGTGGCAAAGTCTCCACAGCAGAGGTGGATAGACGGTGTCGCAAAGTACTCATCTGGAAGTACCTCCTCGGAGCCGACAGCCGGGAGCCAATCCCCACCAAAAACCTCTCAAAGGATCTAAACAGTGCCCCCTCGATCAAGCTCTGCCAAGACATTTACGATCGGGCCATGACCCTGGTCAAAAACGACAATGGACTCCTCCCCCTGACCACCGATGCAGTCAGCCATATCGACTACAAAACCGGAGCAACCCTCCCCAAGGAGACCGACCCAAAGACAACACTGATCCTCACCATCTCCGACAGCGACGCCACCTCCACTCCGGAGCTGGTAGCGCTACTCCGGGAGACCAAGAGTGTACTGGTGTTTCGGACCAGCCCCTACGTAGCCCTAAAGTACGCCGAAGCGATGGCCACTGCGGATGCGGTAGTCTTTGCATACGACAAGAGCGACTATGCAGATCGGGCACTTGACAAGGTCCTAAAAGGCAAGCTACCCTTCCAAGGCAAGTTGCCGGTCGACCTCGCCCCCCACTACCATGCCGGCACAGGCCTCTCCACACTAAGATAGCAATCGCATAGAGAGACCTCAATCAATAGTCCCCTGCAGCCACATGCTGTAGGGGGCTATCGTTTTTTCGCACCCAAAGCCACCCCTGCCGGTGCACAATAGCCAAAAGGCCGCCCAAATCCGGATGCCAACGGTCAGCGATCGGACGGAAAAGTCGGACCAACAGCACCCCGCCAAGGGTCGCAAAACCGATCAACGAAATGAACTCACCAAAAATGGTCGTGATACAGGATCAAATTCCCTTCTATCCGTCAAAGCAATTTCTTCTATCCGTGAAAAGGTTCGCTTCTATCCGTGAAACCGATCGCTTCTATCCGTGAAACTCAAGCCCCCTTGTAACCATCTGACTACCACCACTCCCAAAGAGACTCTTTTTTTCACCCCTAAAACCACTTCCCCCCTTTTTTGGGGGGATCAACTGACGCAAGGCTGTTTGGATGAATGACTAGCGACATTTTTTTTTGGGGGGGGGATAGAAAAGGGGTGTAAATCAACGTATCACGTGATTTACACCCCTGCTTGCGGAGGGGGAGGGATTCGAACCCCCGGGAGCACGAAGGCTCCAACGGTTTTCGAGACCGCCACAATCGGCCACTCTGTCACCCCTCCATTCGATGCGGGCAGGCAAAGGTACCTATTACTTTCCGTTTTTGAAAGAGTGGCGAGGAGGGGAAAAGGGCAAAATTGGGGCAAAATTACCTACTTATAGTGATGTCTTCTTGGATAATAGATGTTAACTTTGCGCCACGAATTCAGATAGTTAAATAAAACACTCCTGTAGCAATGGAGTTATGTGGATGAAGAAGGTATTTAGCTTTTTATTGTTTCTTGTTGCTTTTTTGCCCTGCCTGAGTGGTTGGAGTGCGTACGCCGCCTCTGACCTGAGCGGTCATGTGGTCACAGACGGTCCTACCACGCCCAAGTCAAAGGTCACTCTGGTGGTGGTGGATGCGGTGACCAAGGAGCCGATCATAAGTGCCATCGTCAAGTCGGATGATATCAAGACACCGGTGCTGACCGGCATGGATGGTGACTGCCAGCTGGCTTTTATCAAGCCGGTGACGAAGACCCGTGTGTATATCTCCTTTGTGGGGTATCGTCCGGTGAGTAAGTGGATCACCTTTGGGGCCGGCAACAAGGTGGTCGTGGAGATGTCGGAGGACTCGGAGCTAATGGATGAGGTGCTGGTGATCAGTCAGCGACGCCACACGTCATCGCTGCAACAGGCGATCAAGATCAGTACGGAGACTTTGGAGAAGAGTAGTTCGCTCTCCTTGGCCAAGATGTTGGAGTCGGTGCCGGGAGTGAGCAGTATCAGCTCGGGGGGCACGATTGCCAAGCCGGTGATACAGGGGATGCACAGCAGTCGTATCCTCCTGATGAATAACGGTGTGCGCCTGGAGAGTCAGAGCTGGGGGTCGGATCACGCTCCGGAGATAGACCACACGGGCGCAAGTGTCGTGGAGGTGGTAAAGGGGGCCGAGTCGATCAAGTACGGGTATGGTGCCATGGGGGGTGTGGTGTTGTTCAATGAGGCTGAGTTGCCTTTTGGGAACGACCGCTTCAAGGTGAATGGGCGGGTCAACCTAGGGCTCGACTCCAACTCGAGGGGGTACAGTGGTGCCGGATCAATAGAGATGGGATACAAGGCCTTTGGCCTGCGCTTGCACGGCATGTACCAGAGGGCCGGTGACTACAGCACGCCGGAGTATATCCTCAACAACACCGGCTACAACAACATCAGCTTCTCCGGACTCGGCGGGGTGAAGTGGCACAACCTTACGGCCACGATCTACAGTAGCTTGTACTACTCTAGGAGCGGTATCTACTTTGGGAGCAAAATCTCGGACATCAATCAGCTACTGGATCGATTCCGCGCGGGGCGTCCGGATCCCTCCACATTGTCGCCATTTAGATACGAGGTGGAGCCTCCTTTTCAGCAGACTCAGCACTTCATGCTCAAGGGCGATGTGAAGTGGCAGATCAATGATCGGCATAGTCTGTCGGTGATTGCCTCGTACCAGGACAACCTGAGGTGGGAGTTTGAAAACCGCAAGACGCACAACATGAGCTGGTATCCGGTGCAGGATCTTTTGCTTTCCACGTACCGTACCGATGCCAACTGGAATGCCCTGTGGGGACTCTGGGACATGAAGTCGGAGGTAGGGCTGTCGGGCACCTATCAGTACAACTACAACTACCCCGGCACGATGCAGCCGGCTTTTATCCCCAACTATGCGGCACTCACGATGGGTGGCTACCTGATCCACTCGGCCAAGATAGACAAGCTGCAGCTGTCGGCCGGACTGAGGTACGACTTTAGGGCCATGGATGTCGACGGGTACACCAATATCGGAGGCAGCCCCAAGTACTATACGGACTGGAAGGTCTTTAGCAACTACACGATGAGCTTTGCCGGTCACTATCAGTTTAGTGACAACCTGGATGCGCGAGCCAATATCGGCTGGTCTTGGCGTCCACCGGATATCAACGAGCTCTACTCTATCGGGCTGCACCACGGTACCTACTGGGTGGAGGGCAACCGCAACCTGGTGAGCGAAAATGGCTACAAGGCGGTCCTCGGTGCCAGATGGCGCAACAGCTGGCTGTCGGTGGAGCCCAGTGGTTTTTATCAGCATGTCAAAAACTATATCTACGACAGTATCGGGAAAGGTCTGGATCGCTTTCACAACCACCCGACGGGGAAGTACCCCAAGTTTGTCTACGGTCAGGACGATGCCCGACTACTGGGTGGCGACCTGATGGCCACGGTGTCGCCCTATACAGGGGTGAGCTTATCGGCCAGGGGTGAATGGATCTATGCCCGCAACCTGACCCAAAAGGAGTACCTACCCTTCATGCCCTCCGATAGGTACGGGCTGTCGGCGAGCTACGAGTGGGCCATGGGGCGAAACAAAGAGTACAGCTCCCAGGTATCCGTATCCGGTATCTTTGTGACCAAGCAAAAGCACTTCAACCCGGAGAAGGACTTGGTGAGCGAGACACCACCTGCGTATGCACTGATGAATGCCACGGCGGAGTTTACGTGGAATCTCCCCAAGTCCCGAGAGGTGAAGATCCTACTCATCGGAGACAACATCCTCAACACCATGTACAAGGAGTACACCGACCGATTCAGGTACTATGCGCACGGTAAGGGCGCCAATGTCTCGTTGCGGACGATCATTAAGTTTTGAGTGACATGAAAAAGATCTATAGATACAGTCAATTCGTAATAGCCACCTTGGTACTCCTCCTGACAGCGTGTGCCAATGACAAGATGGATGATTTGCTCAAGCGGGTCGTAAAAGCCCCGCCATCCTCGATCGAGAGGGTCATCGTCGGACACGACAACGTCTATGGGGTGCAGGCGATCCTACGCTTGGCGCGCAAGAGCGATCAGAGGCTGGAAAACAACGACGACATCTACACCGCCTACGACATTGCGCACTTCGCCACACCGATCCCCACCTATCAGGAGATCACGATTGGCATGGACGAAAACCGCAATATGGTGATCACGTCCGATCGCAAGGCCTTTGATGTGATCAAGTCCGATGAGTTTTACTACGGACTGGAGCTCAACTACTTTGACATCAACGGCAACAACATCAACCACCAGTTTGCCCAAATCAGCGACCAAGCGACCTCCAAGTCCACACAGAGGGAGCTGTGCAAGACCTCACCAGAGGCCACCCTATACCAGCACCAGCACTTCTTCACGATAGGCAATGCCTCCCAGGGCTACAAGGGTGCCGATGGCAAGGTCACCGGGAAATACCCACTCGTATATCCGCTGACCCCCGACAGCTTGTATATCGACAAGTACACCTTTTTGCTCAAGCCCGATGGCTCCTTTGTCAAGGCCGAAAGCACCTCGGGAAGCGTGATCTACACACCGCTGCTACCCCATACGCCCAATAGCCTCAAGTACAATCAGGCACTTGCCATGAAGGCCGAAGAGACCAACAACACCAACGACTACACCGACTCGGACGGACAGCGCTATCAGCTCTCGGAGCCACTGCCGGCAGACGAACTCAATGCCCTCGTCCCCGATCTATTCACCTACGAGTACCGAGACACGGATCCGCTCGACAAGATGCTTGGCGAGGAGGTGGACTTTGACGACCTGGGCGACAACCGTGGCTTTGTGATCAACGGATACCACGCACCCTACGCCATACGCCTCCGCATGCATCGCAACCTTGGGGGCGATCAGCTGGAGCGACTAGGCTTCAAGGGGATGTTGCAGTTCAGGCAATCGGATGTACACTTTCAGATGCACGTAGGCATCTTTCACATCAAAAACACCAAGATAGGCCGAGGTGGCCTCGGGGCAAAGTACGATGACGGAGAAGGCTCCGGTGCCAAAGTCAAGTACGACTACAACGAGCTCGAGTCCGGCCTCGGTGCCTTTGACTCACAGCTCACCATCCCATTCAGAGTGATGGCGGATGCCGACGGTGACCATGCACAGTGCATCCGATCGATAAAGAGGTACTACCCCGACGCCAACGAAGCAGACCTCACCAAGATGCTCTGGAAACCCGATGTGTACTTCAACCGCTTCCCCAGCAAAAACATGTAATCGCAGAACGACCTAGGCATGAAACGCAACACAACCATACATACCCTCTCGGCAGTCATCGCCTGCCTCTGCCTCCTATCGAGTTGCCAGACCTTCCTATTCGGCAAGATCGACTTCGACTACGACGAGAGCCCGGCTATCCAGCACAAGATGCCCACCTCAGCCGCAGACACCATCACCCCTCCAAAGGTGACAACCGACATCCCCAATCCCGACAAAGGCGGTGCTTTTGACAACTGGGCCTCCTGCCTCGTGATGTTCAAGGAAGGGCACCCACACGGGGGCGACCTCCTCCACGGCAACTTTGTCTACACCAAGGCCCCTTGGCGACAAGAGATGTTTGCCTTTGCCTACAACCGCCCTAGCGGTACCGACGTAGAGGTCCTAAAGTGGAGCACCATCTCGTACCAGGAGAGTGAGCGAGGTGGGGTCGGTCGAGACTACATACGTATCATCGGGGGAGTCAACAAGCTGTGGGGCCTCTGCCTCTACTTCTTTGACAAAAACGGCAATCGGATCAACGACAACATCTACAGCCACTCCGACGAGTACCAGATCTTCTACACCATCAGCGACCTCGACAGTCACGGCCGACCCTACGACCTACTCGATGTACGCTTCCGAAACGGAATGGACGATCCGCAAAAGTTTGGTACAGTCCGCCACGGCCAGCTCAACGAAAAAGCCTACCAAGAGGAGCAACCAATCGTGTCGCCCTTCTACAGCAAGTTCAAGACCTGGGACGAACGCGCACAAGCGACCCCCAACCTATTCACCTACACCTATCGCGACACCTGGACACAGGAAGACATGGGCGATGGAGCGACCGAGCTCTTCAACCTCCGCCTGCTCCCCCCATCCACTCGGACCAACTACTACGGAGCCGACCCCTGCTACGACCAAGACAATGTGGGACTAAAAGGGCACCTACGCTTCGACATGCTCGACAAGTACTACAGCATCGGCCAAGGCATCAACGGCTACAACGACTACAAGGAGGGAGAGTGGCCCATCGAGCGCTCCAAACCCAGCATAACCGGTAGCACCATCTACTCCCGCACCCACACCCTCCTGCCACAGTTCTATCTATCGGTACGGGTGATGAAGTGCCAAAAAGGCACCAAGACGGCCAAAGACATGCCCAAAAACAACGCACAAGAGCCCTTCGGAAAAGCGACCAAAGTCTGCGACCCATACTACGCACCCGGACCACAGTGGACCGAGATCATTCGATTCAACATCCCCATCAAGGTCTACACCAACATGGACGACTCCGACCCCACCTGTGCCGACTACAACGAACCCTACTACGTCCACCTCGCACGAGAGATCGGACTCACCCCCGAAAAAGCCTTCAATGAGGTCAAAAAAGTCATGACACACGGCAACAACGGAGGCTTCGCCTCATGGTTTTTGTAAACAACCCAAAACAAAATAATTATTTAGTATGAAGAAAATATTCACAACACTCACCACAGCACTACTGCTCCTCTCGGCCGCACTGATCGGCTGTACGAGAGACGGCCGCAGCCCACACAACCCCCACAACAAGCGCGGTGACAACTCCCGCACCGAAGCCAAAGACCTACTCATCGAGGAGGTCTACTACTTCGGCAACTACCACCACGCAATCACCGCAAACGAAAAAGCCGCCGGCAAAAAGGCCAATTGGAAACAAGGAAGCGAAGAGCGGTACAACAAGTACATCCGCATCACCAACCCCACCAAAAAAGACATCTCACTGGACGGCATGGGGATCGCCATCTCCCTCTACAGACCGGAGGCAAAGCCCGACTTCTCCGACGCTGTCGCCCCCTCCGTCTACAACGACTCACTGGCCATCTCCAAGCTCTACCTCTTCCCCAAGGGTGAGAGCAAAAACACCCTCAAGCCGGGCGACACACGCATCATAGCCACAGCGGCCATCAACCCCACCGAGGCCGAGAAAAAGCGGGCAGAGAAGTGGGAAGAGCAAGAGCTCGACTTTAGCGCACTCCTCGACCTCACCGTAGCAGACTACGAGCTAAACGATGAAAACCCCGCCGTCCCCAACCTCACCCCATTCTTCGACCTATCCGCCTTTATCCAAGGCGACTACGATGCCGAGGACTTCGATCCCTTTGACTTCCCCAACTCCACCGGCATCGCACTCGTACGGCTGGGCACAACCGACGAGGAGCTCCTCAATGCGATCATGGCGGTCAACCCCAAAAACAGAAAGACCGACAAAAAAGGCAAGTACACCCGCCCCACACCCTACAAGTCCAAGCACAACCCCTACGCCGACTACCGCTGGGCCCTCTTCCTACCCAACGACTGGATCACCGACTTCGTCTCCATATCCGCCAAGGACAATGCCCAATGGGTCGTCAACGCCAAGCTCGACCAAAGCAGCAACGGAGTCAACCAAAATGCCGGTGACGAAAAGGTAAACGTCGCAGGAAACTACGACGCCTGGGGCAAGTATGCCGGACTGTCGCTCACACGCAAAAACGATGGCAACAAGATCGTGGACACCAATGACTCCAACAAAGACTTTGAAGTCAAGGCTGCAAGCCTAGCCAAGAAGAAGTAAACTCACCACTTTTTTCCCCCCGACCTCTCTCCCGAGCCACAGACACGCCACGGGAGCGAGCGCCAAGGACGGTGACTCACACAACCCCGAGGAGGGGGCGTATCCGCAGATACGCCCCCTCCTTTTTCATACCCCACACAGGGAAAACACACCACGCAAATAGAGAACATTGGGCCGTCGTTGCGAGGGAGAAAAGTCCTTTTTCTCGGAGAAAAAGTCGACAAGGTCGGAGAAAAAGAAACTCATCTCCCATGAAAAAGATAAAATCACAGTGTGATTTATTCAAATCACACTGTGACCTGAAGAAATCACTAAGTGATTTATTGAAATCACACAGTGATTTCTACTTTTTCAGCCGGAGAAAATAGTTTGTAAGTACAGAGGGATGACTTTTCCCCCTGAGCATTGGATTCATTTGTCCAGACCGAGGCACCAATCTTCGACGAGACCGGGAGAGCTTTCGGGCTCTTTCTCACCCTCTCTGCTCCCGCTTCATTTTGTCTCCACCACAGTCGGCAGAATCGGGGAGAGGTGCGGACTTGGGATAAGTGGCGTAAAATAAGTACCTTTGAGAGAGAGACCTCTTGGGGGCGATGCCCCCATATCCGCAGTGTTGTCTTCGGGGTCGGGGGTCGGTCACTCACCCGAGTGTACCTCACTCTCAGCCTCGCTTTTGGCATCATACATGCGGGTACCTCCGGGAGAAATAACCATTTTTTCCGGACCGTTTTTATTGGGAAAAGGTCTCGGAGAGTATTTTATTCCCCTCAGCATTGAGGGGTGATCACCTAGAAGTTTTTTTTGATATCAAGATGAAAGGACGTGTACTGATCATTGGTGCCGGCGGTGTCGGGACGGTTGTGGCCAAAAAGGTGGCGATGAACCATGGGGTCTTTACGGACATAACGCTTGCCAGTCGTACGAAAAGTAAGTGTGACGCCATAGCGTCGCGTATCCAGGATGCTCCGATCCGGACAGCACAAGTCGATGCGGACAATGTGCGAGAGCTGGTGGCGCTTTTCAACGAAGTGAAGCCTGAGCTGGTCATCAATGTGGCACTTCCGTATCAGGACCTGACCATCATGGATGCCTGCCTGGAGTGTGGGGTCAACTATCTGGATACAGCCAACTACGAGCCACTGGATGAGGCGAAGTACGAGTACAGCTGGCAGTGGGCGTATCAGGACCGTTTTAGGGAGGCTGGACTGACGGCCATCCTGGGCTGTGGTTTTGACCCCGGTGTGACGAGTGTTTTCACCGCCTATGCGGCCAAGCATTATTTCGACGAAATCACACACCTGGATATCGTGGACTGCAATGCCGGTGACCACCACAAGGCCTTTGCGACGAACTTCAACCCCGAGATCAATATCCGCGAAATCACACAGGAGGGACGCTACTACGAGGATGGGGCTTGGCACAGGACCGACCCACTGTCGGTGCACAAGCCACTGACCTACCCTCGTGTCGGCCCACGGGAGAGCTACCTGATGTACCATGAGGAGCTGGAGAGCTTGGTGAAAAACTTCCCGACGCTCCGCCGTGCCCGCTTTTGGATGACCTTTGGCGAGGAGTACCTGACCCACCTGCGTGTGATCCAAAACATAGGGATGGCCAGCATCACGCCGATCAACTATGAGGGACATGAGATTGTGCCGATTCAGTTTTTGAAAGCCGTGCTACCCGACCCCAAGGAGCTGGGTGAGAACTATACGGGCCAGACCTCTATCGGATGCCGCATACGTGGGATGAAAGATGGTCGTGAGCATACGTACTATATCTACAACAACTGCTCGCATGAGGCGGCGTTTCGCGAGACAGGGGCACAGGGGGTCAGCTACACGACCGGTGTGCCTGCGACTACGGGCGCACTGATGTTTTTCAAGGGACTGTGGAGTGGCAAGGGTGTGTTTAATGTGGAGGAGTTTGACCCGGATCCTTTCCTGGCCGAGCTATCCAAGCAGGGCCTGCCCTTTGAGGAACTCCACGACATTGACCTGGAGCTATGAAAGTGGGAGACAGGATACCCGAGGTGCTCGGCACGGATCAGGACGGGCAGGTGATTACTCGAGAGGGGCTCAAGGGCTCAAAGGTGATCCTCTACTTTTACCCCAAAGACAACACCCCCGGCTGTACCGGCGAGGCATGCAGTCTGCGAGACCACTGGCAGGAGCTACGTGACCTGGGCTATGTGGTCCTCGGAGTGAGCAAGGATTCGGCCAAGAGTCACCGGGGCTTTCGGGACAAGCATCGGCTACCCTTTCCCCTGATTGCCGATGAGGATCAGGTGCTACTAGAGGCCTTTGGCGTTTTGGGCGAGAAGAAGATGTTTGGCCGCACCTATATGGGTACGGTGCGGACGACCTTCTTGATCGATGAGGAGGGAGTCGTACAGCGAGTCATCAGTGGCCGTGAGCTGAAGACGATGAGCCATGGCGAGCAACTAGTGAAGATCATTCAAAAAGAAGACAAATGACAATGGCAGAAGAAACAAAGGAAACGGCCTCGGAGCCGAAAGACAATAAGGATACTAAGGATAATAAGAAGCAGATCAAGGAAGCGGACCCCAATGCCGAGAAGATGAAGGCACTGAAGGCAGCCATGGGCAAGATCGAGAAGACTTTTGGGAAAGGTGCGATCATGAATATGGCTGACAACAGTGTGGAGGACGTGGAGGTGATCCCCACGGGCTCCATGACCCTGGATATGGCTCTGGGTGTCGGTGGGTATCCGCGCGGACGTATCGTGGAGATCTACGGTCCGGAGTCGTCCGGTAAGACGACGCTCGCGATCCACGCTATAGCAGAGGCCCAAAAGCTGGGTGGCTTGGCGGCAATCATTGACGCAGAGCATGCCTTTGACCGCTTTTATGCCGAGGCACTGGGCGTGGACCTCACCAAGCTGTGGATCTCTCAGCCGGACAATGGTGAGCAGGCCCTGGATATCGCCGAGGATCTCATACGCTCCTCTGCGGTGGACCTAGTCGTGATCGACTCCGTGGCGGCCCTGACCCCCCGAAGCGAAATCGACGGCGAGATGGGAGAAAACAAGATCGGACTACAGGCACGACTGATGAGCCAGGCACTACGCAAGCTGGCATCGATCATCAGCAAGACGCGTACCACCTGTATCTTCATCAACCAGCTGCGCGAGAAGATCGGTGTCGTCTATGGCAGTCCGGAGACAACCACCGGCGGCAATGCTCTGAAGTACTACTCCACGATCCGCCTCGATATCCGTCGCGGCCAGCACATCAAGGACAATGAATCGGAGCAGATCGGCTACCTGGCAAAAGTAAAGGTGGCCAAAAACAAGGTCGCACCGCCATTCCGCACAGCTGAGTTTGAGATCCTCTACGGCAAGGGGATTCAGAAGCTGGGCGAGATCATCGATGCCGGTGAGAATCTGGAGATTATCCGCAAGTCCGGGTCGTGGTACTACTACGGAGACACCCGCCTTGGGCAAGGCAAGGACAACGCCAAGGCCACCCTCGAGGAGAATCCCGATCTGTGCGCAGAGATCGAAACAAAAATACACGAGGCTTTGACACAGGGGTGATGAAATAAATTTTCTTTATGCCCCCAAAATCTTCGTGGATATTAAAAAACAAAACAAAAAAGGAGTGTTGAAAAACATTCCTTTTTTCTTTGTTCGTCTTGGAAAATATAGGATCTTTGAGTTGTTGAAAAAGCAAAACCTAATCAATCTTTCTTACCTATCAATCTAATATTTTTGTGGAAAAATCAACAAGAGTCGCACGTGAGTGTGACTCTTGTTGGTTATGGGGAGAGGAGCATCACAAATAGGAGCGGAGGGTGCGCCAAAATATTGGCGCACCCTCCGCTTCATTTGGTACGGGATCAAGTCTCGGCCTTGCTCACATGGAGTGTCGCACGGAGCAGATCCCCTCGAGCATTGCCGGTTACTTGATCAGCAGGACACCGGCACCGTTTTGCTGCTTTGCGCGGAGCTTCTCCACGAGTGTGCCATCGTACTTGAATCTAAAGATTGTGCTACCCAAGCTCTGGGTGATATAGAGCTCTCCACGTTCATCGTCGAAGGCGGCAACTTTACTTGCAAACATGGCATGCGGGAGCTTTTTGGAAAAGTCGCTCACAGTGTCGTCGGTGGTGTTCAGCTTCTTGATCTCGCAGGCTCCGGTGGTCCAACTGGAGATATTGGTGATGTAGAGTATGCCGTTGTGGATCGCCAGTGATCCGGTGCGGATGTTGTAGGTCTTGACGACCTTCCGATCTGCGGCGGTCATCTTGTGCAGGTCGGATGGTGTGGAGACTGTCCAAGTGGTCGTGTCGTAGACATCTTTGGTGCCGAAGTAGAGGTTGCCCTTGCCATCACCCACGATGGAGCAGGGGTTGTAGCCGACAGTGATGACCTCTTTTTCCTTGAAGGTGGCGAGATCTACGACGGCGATCTTGTTGTCCCTGCCTTGGCCGGACTGACATATGAATAGTTCATTGCCCTCGGTGGTAAGTCCTTCGCTGTGCTTGCCGGTGATCTTGGCGTACTCGGGCTTGTACTCTATGGTATCGAGACGTGCCACGAAAGAGTAGTCCTTGTCCGCCGGATCCAGGTAGGCCGATACGTACACCTTGCCCTCGTGCGCCACAAGCTGCCTGGGCATCAGATCACCGCCATCTGCGGCCAGCTTGATCTCCTTTAGGAGCCTGCCTGTGCGGTCGAGCACACGCACCGAGCCATTCTTGGCACCCTGTTTCCCGGATACAGCGACATAGATTTTTGAGCCATAGGGGATGAATGCGTTGGGGGTCTCGCCGAACTTTTGCCAACGGAGCCCATCAACGGGGCTGTACTTTTCGGTATTAGCATCCAGAGAGAAGAACTCCAGCTCACCATTACCCTTGCCGAACGACCCTTCGGCTAGGTAAAAGAGGCCAACACTCTTTGCCAGCGTATAGGTTTTGCCATTGGCCAGAGTGATGAGGTAGCCGGTGCCTTTTGCCTGAATGGTGTATGGCTTTTGCTTTTTGGCAAGGGTGGGGATAGCGTGGCGTGTACTTTCACCATTGATGAGCCATACCCCCTTGGGGCAGATCTCGATGGTCATAGGGGTGGTCCACTCTCTGTCGGTCTTCTCATTATTGATGAGGACCTTGCCGTCTTCGCTCTTTTCAAAGAGGGTGAGACCGCCCTCGGACACAGCAAGGAGCCTGCCATCGGTCAGCGTAGCCACTGTCACGGGCAGTCCTTTTTGGGATTTTTGGATGTTCCAAGCCTTGGTGTCGTTTTCTTTGAGCTCCTGCACGACTTGGAGAGCCTGAATGAGCTCGCCTTGCGCCTCTTGTGATTTTTTGAGGTCGTCGATGCTTCGTTGCAGATCGCTGACTTCGTCTCTTTGACAGCCGGTTAGGGCCAGTGCCAGTGTTGCTACCAGTGAGAGTAGCGCCGGGACATAATGTTTTTGTTTCATCGCTTTTTGTTGGTGTACTTGTTTGGTTAACTAAAATTTGCCTATTCAAACTTCAAATTTACCCAAACCTACTGACAAAGTCCGCTTTTCGGTGGAGCTTGTCGCTCTAGTACATGGGGTAAGCGTGTTGATGCGTCAGAGGTTCGCCATTTTTTTGGTAATTTTGCGAAGCTGGGGAGGGTGACAAGCAACTGTATTATTCACCCTATCAAAAGAAGTCATTCCGATGATAACATCAGACCAACTTAGTGAACTGTTGGAGCGCCGCGATGCGCTGAGGAGGTATCTTTGACGTCGACTCGAAGAAGATACAACTCGAGGAAGAAGAACTAAGAACACAAGACCCGCACTTCTGGGACGACCCCAAGAAGGCCGAGGAGCAGATGCAAGTGGTCCGTGGGCTCAAGTCCTGGATCAACGGCTATGAGGAGGTGGACAGCCTATCCGAAGAGGTAGCACTGTCGCTCGACTTTCTCAAAGAAGGACTCATCACCGAAGAGGAGGTGGACAAGCTCTACGCTCAGGCGATTGAGAAGCTGGAGGACATGGAGCTGCGCAACATGCTCCGAGCCGAGGAGGATCGCCTAGGCGCCGTACTCAAGATCAACTCCGGAGCCGGTGGTACCGAGAGCCAAGACTGGGCCTCTATGCTCGCTCGTATGTACCAGAGGTGGTGCGAAAAGCAGGGCTATACAGTCACTATCACCAACTGGCAGGACGGAGATGATGCGGGGATCAAGACAGCAACCCTGCAGGTGGAAGGTGAGATGGCCTACGGTTTTCTCAAGAGCGAAAACGGGGTACACCGCCTTGTCCGTGTCTCGCCCTACAATGCTCAAGGCAAGCGGATGACCTCCTTTGCCTCTGTCTTTGTGGTGCCTCTGGTGGACGACACGATCCAGATCGAAGTCGACCCCGCACGCGTGTCGTGGGATACCTTCCGATCCGGAGGTGCAGGAGGACAAAATGTCAACAAAGTGGAGACCGGCGTACGGCTGCGCTACCAATTTGTAGACCCAGACACCGGCGAAGAGGAGGAGATCCTTGTGGAAAACACAGAGTCCCGCAAGCAGCAGACCAACCGCGAAAATGCCATGCGGCTCCTCCGAAGTGAGCTATACGACAGGGAGTTAGCCCGTAGACGAAAAGCACAAGAGGCAATCGAAGGCACCAAGAAAAAGATCGAGTGGGGTTCCCAGATCCGTAGCTACGTCTTTGATGACCGACGGGTCAAGGACCATCGCACCAACTACCAGACCTCAGATGTCCAAGGAGTGATGGACGGCAATATAGATCCATTCATCAAGGCCTACCTCATGGAGCACGGCGACGAAGAGTAAAGGAAAACAACACAGAAAATAAGATAAGACAATACAACTATGGCAACGACAGCAGATTTTAAGAACGGCATGTGCCTCGACATCGACGGCACCTACTACGAGATCGTGGAGTTTCTACACGTCAAGCCGGGTAAAGGCCCTGCCTTTGTACGCACCAAGCTCCGCAACATCAGCACCGGACGTGTCCTCGACAAGACCTGGAGCTCCGGCGTAAAGGTGGAGGAGGTCCGCATTGAGCGTCGCCCCTATCAGTTTCTCTACAAAGAGGAGATGGGGTTGGTCTTCATGCACCCGGAGACTTTTGACCAGATCACTATACCGGAAGTCTCCATCGCCGGTGTACAGTTCCTCAAAGAGGGGGATATGGTCGAGGCAATGGTCCACGCCGGTACCGAGGAGGTCCTCACTTGCGAGCTGCCGGCACACGTTACTCTAGTCGTGACCTACACTGAGCCGGGAGTGAAAGGCAATACTGCCACCAATGCTCAAAAGAACGCCACTCTGGAGACCGGTGCAGAGGTACAGGTGCCCCTCTTCATCGAGCAAGGCGAGAGCATCGTCATAGATACGCGTGATGGCGTATATGTGAGCCGCGCCAAGGAGTGATGCTCCTCACACAGGACTAAATCCGAGACTGTGACTCGGACAAAGGAAGTTGGCCCGACAGAAAATGATTCTGTCGGGCCAACTCCTTTTTGGGCTCGGTATATCCAGGTACTACCGGCGTAGTGGGGTGAGCGTGAAGCAGTCCAGGTCGGGCATCCAAGTGCGGGTGCCACACATGCGGATGATGTTTTCACCCTTGTCGAGGACGACCTCCAGACCGATGGTCTGAATGCCCTTGGTACGATCCGTCACCGTGGGGAAGAGTGTCGTCCTATCCCCATTGACACTCAGCACGATTTGGCGGTCCTCAATCTCACGTTCCCCGACCGGGCTTTTGCGCTTTTCGCTTGGCAGATAGTGGATGGTGAGTCGGTAGCGTCCGCCCTGCTCGCTGTAGACGTGACGCCACTCAGCGTAGTTGTCCTCCTCACCACCGAGATTGCTGACCACCACACCTCCGGATGCACCCTCGTAGGGGACAAATGCGACCGGACGATGACGTCTTCCAAGGTCCTCATACCGGTTGAGAAACGCTTGCTCCGCCTCGTACCTCACCGGCTCTATACGCCGACTTCCCTCGAGACGAAGGATCTTGACTCCATGTGCCGGCACATCGTACCGGAGTGTATTGTCCACACAGGGTTCGTCCCGCCTGCGGATCAGATCCCTCACACGAGTCTCACCGGAGAGCTCCAGTACCGATAGAGGCACACAAAAGGCCAGAATGGAGTCGGAAGGATTGTAGAGTGCGACGGCACGAGTGAGTCCTCTGCGTTGCTCAACATCCTTGGCCAAGACATAGCCCGCTCCTTCACGACTGACCACAGCCGCCTGCAGAGCGAGTGAATCCTGGTTGAGGGCGATCAGTTCTTCATTCTTGATCAACTCCAGCGTCTCCTCGGGTATCGTCGTCAGGTCGCAACCGATGAGTAGGGGCGAGCTCATGATGCACCACATGCCGAAGTGTGTCTCCTCCTCGGTCCTCGTCAATCCGCGCCCCACCTCCAGCATATCCATATCGTTGTAGTGTCCACCCGTGGCAAAGGCCGAGAGGTAGAGGTTTTTGCCAATAATGTGCTGGACAGATGCCCAGGAGGGATTGATATCCGCACTGATACGCCATGACGCGGCAAGGTCCGCGCACCACGTGCCGGGATAAGCCCATCGACAGATATTGATACTGACCTTTTTGCGGGCCACCTCACGTATGGCATCCGCTATCTCGGTGTACCTCTGCCTTTCGTCCAGCTCCAGTTGCTGGCCGGCACCGCAGTAGTCGATCTTGATGTAGTCAAAGCCCCATTGGTTGAAGTATAGGTCAGCATCCTGTTTTTCGTACCCATAGAGTCCGACCCCCACACCATTGGGGTCAGCATCCCATATCGATCCACAGGTATTGGCTCCGGCATCCGAGTAGATACCGGCCTTGAGACCCTGCGAGTGTACGTAGTCGACCAACCCCTTCAGCCCCTTCGGAAAACGCTCCGGATGCGTCCATAGCACCCCCGCTTTATCTCGGTAACCGAAAAAACCATCATCTACATTCACATACCGATAGCCCACCTCTCGGAGTCCGAGCCGAACCATGGCATCAGCTTGAGATCGGATAAGGGGCTCATTGATATGGATACGGTAGGTATTCCACGAGCTCCACCCCATCAGCGGAGGAGCAGGGGTCGGCTCCTGAGCAAAGGAGAGAGTGGCGACAAAAATGGCGACTAGGAGGGAAAAGGTGGTCTTGGTGGTCAGGTGGTTGTCCATGGCTCAACTGTTTTCAGCTATTTTTCGTGTGGTAAATATAGTCATTTTCACTTTCCAAGATGCGAGGAAGGGCAATTCCTAAAAAGACCATCCGACACCTGCCTCGGTAACTCCGATCAAAAGCAAGACAAACGACAGCAAATCCGGGAGCTGTATTTGACAGAAAAAGGTTAGATTTGTCCATGTGCATTTTTAGGAATGCAGGGTGATATGGGACTATATTACTAAAACAACCAATCATAAAAACCTAACCGTATGGCAAAAAGTCATCCTAAAGGGCTAATCGTACTAGCCCTCTCCAACATGGGCGAACGCTTTGGGTACTACACCATGCTCGCGATTCTGACCCTGTACATGCAAGCAAAGTTTGGTTTCAGTTCGTCTGAGACCAGTATGATCTACGGGACTTTCCTTGCTCTAGTCTACTTCCTGCCTGTCTTTGGTGGCGTGGTGGCAGACAAGTGGCTCGGCTATGGCAAGACCGTCCTCATCGGCATCTGCATCATGTTTTTTGGCTACTTGGTACTGGGGCTGGACCTCGGCAACCAAGCGATGGGCATCAGCGTGATGTTCCTCTCCTTGCTCCTGATCTCAGCAGGGACCGGGCTATTCAAGGGCAACCTACAGGCACTGGTCGGCAAGCTCTACGACGACCCGGCCTACTCCAAAAATCGAGACATAGCCTTCTCCATCTTCTACATGTTCATCAATATTGGTGCCTTCTTTGCACCCAGTATGGGCAATGCGATTACCAATACAGTCCTTGCACAAGAGGGCTACTACTACGATGCGGCAGTGCCGGCCAACTATGTACGGCTCAATGACGAGACCGTGGATCCCGTTGCCTTCACTGCAGAGGTGGCACAGGCCCACAGCGACTGGGCGACACTCTCCCAAGAGGAGCAAAAAGCGATCGTAGGCGAGGCCAAAAAGAAGCACGGAGTGATGTTTCCGGAAGAGGAGGCACAGGTGCTTTTCAACCTCAAGCTAGCCGGGCTACACCAGCTAACCCAAGCCGGCAAGATCGCCGAGGGCGATCCCCTCGCTGTGACAGAGGACGACTACCTCACCATGGCGAGCCGTGACCCACAGGAGGCACCCAACCAAGCGGCCATCAGGGACCGAATCATCTCCGCCGAAGTACCTGCGACGCTGATACCGGATTCGACCACGGGAGACTTTGCGCGCGACTTTGGGCACCACTACGTGACCACTGCGCTCTCCAAGTCCTACAGCCTAGCTTTCTTTGTGGCTTGTATCAGCTTGGTCATCTCGATCCTGATCTTCCTGCTCTTCCGTCGCACCTGGAAGTACGCCGACGTGACAGCCAAGCAGGCGGCACAGCAAGCGGCACAGTCCGGAGCACAAGTCGAGACCATGTCCAAGGAGGAGGAGCGTCAGAGACTTATCGCACTCGGACTTGTCTTTGTCGTGGTGATCTTCTTCTGGATGTCCTTCCACCAAAACGGCCTAACCATGACCTTCTTTGCACGAGACTACACGATGAGCAAGGTCAATGCTCTGGGCTTCATCCCATTCTCCCTAAAGATGCTCATTCCGTTCATCTGCTTCATGTACGGGATCTACCTCAGCCTTTTCGGACTCCTAGGTAGCAAGAAAAACCCCGCTACAGGCCTTGTCTTGGTCGTACTGGGTATCGCCGGACTTATCGGTGGATACTTCTTGGACATCAAGGAGATCGGCGATGGACTACGCAACATCACACCACAGATCTTCCAGCAGTTCAACCCCTTCTTCATCATCCTCCTCACCCCTGTGACTGTAGGACTCTTTACCTACCTAAACCGCAAGGGCAAGGAGCCTAGTGCCCCACGCAAGATCGGTATCGGCATGATGCTTGCCGCACTCGGCTTCATCGTCTTGCTCATCGGCTCGATCGGACTGCCCGACCCCAGCACCCTATCCGGCACCAGCACCACGCTGATCTCACCGGATTGGCTGATCGGCACCTACTTCGTCCTGACACTGGCAGAGCTATTCTTGAGCCCTATGGGTCTCTCCTTTGTCTCCAAGGTGGCTCCTCCCAAGTACTCCGGACTGATGCAAGGTGGCTGGTTGGCGGCAACGGCTGTCGGCAACCTCCTCGTCGGAGTGATGGGATCCTTCTGGGACAAGCTGCCTCTGGTGGCCTTTTGGGGCGTACTCATCGGTTGCTGTCTCCTATCGGCTATCTTCATCTTTAGCATCATGAAAAAACTGGAGGCCGTCACCGAGGGCTGACCTCCAACCACTCTATACCGCCACATAGCGATATAGTGGGCCCAAACGCAAGAGAGGGTACCTCCCCCAAAATAGGGAGGTACCCTCTCTCTCTTGTACTCGGCACACAACAGCGGGCCAACAGCCGGAAGACAAAAAAGGATCAGCGTCTGTAGGACACTGATCCTTTTTGTTGGGCTTGCTCTTCATCTTGGACTTGAACCAAGGACCCCCTGATTAACAGTCAGGTGCTCTAACCAACTGAGCTAATGAAGAGTGTCATAAAAGAGAGGACACATGTCTTATCTCCCTTTTGCTCTGCAAAGGTAGCGCTATTTTTTGATTCCACAAAATATTTGGCACACTCTCTTCATTTTTTCTATCCTCCACACAGATCCGCTGAGCGTATGCCAAGGCTCCCATTCCCCTCACACGCACAGCCTCCACAGCCCTCGATCCGAAAGAGTAGGTATTTCCGAACATTGTTTGCTTGTCCACATACCTACTATTAGGTATATTTGCTCTAGAGAGTAATCTATGGTGGAGTACCACCAACCGTTGTTCAAACAAGAAATAACCAAGAAAAATGGGAACAAAAAGTATCAAAGGGACGGAAACCGAGAAAAATCTACTGAGAGCCTTTGCCGGTGAGTCGCAGGCTCGCAACCGCTACAATATCTACGAGAGCGTGGCACGCAAGGAGGGTTTGGGACAGATCGCAGACTTTTTCAAGCAGACAGCAGACCAAGAGCGCATGCATGCCAAGATGCTGTTTTCGCACCTAGAGGGTGGTCCTGTAGAGATCGAGTACACCTTCCCCGCCGGCAAGATCGGCACAACACGTGAGAACCTCCTCGAGTCTGCAGAGGGCGAGCACGAGGAGTGGACAGACATGTACCCCACCTTTGCCGCCAAAGCAGAGGAGGAGGGATTCAGAGAGGTCGCTATCCTGATGCGCAACATCATGAAGGCCGAGCAGGAGCACGAGCGTCTCTACAGACTCTTCCTGGAGCGTATCGAGAAAGAGAATCTCCTACACGAGGAGGAGGAAGTGATCTGGAAGTGTCGCGTCTGTGGCTATGTGTACAAGGGCAAGCAACCACCCCAAAAGTGCCCCATCTGCCAGCATCCGCAGGGCTATGCCGAGCGACTATCCGACGCTCCAGTCATCTGATACCTGCCGGCAATTGCGCCAAGCACAGTTGATTGCACCGGAGTGGCTCGCAGGCTGACCTAGGAGGTCGGCACAGTCGCACCAATACATGCAATCCGAATATGAGAGGGTGTGCCAAAACTGAGTTTTGGCACACCCTCTTTCCTAACCTCAATTTTCCCAACCGCAAAAAAACACGGAGGTCCGTCCCCAAAAACAGATCCCAGGTTGACCATAATCAGAACCTTAGCACCTCTATTGGCGAGGGCAAAAAAGGCGGTTTTGGGGTCAAAAAAACGTCTCTTTTGGGAGTGTTGGTATTCAGACACTTACACGGGCCCTTGAGTTTCACTGATAGAAGCCATCTTTTTCACGGATAGAAGCGAAAGTTTTCACGGATAGAAGCAATCGCTTAGGACGGATAGAAGGATTTTTTTGGGGAAGTGCTCCGATAGAAAATGAGGGTGTGCCCAAACGACTGTTTTGGCACACCCTCGATCATTTGTCCGAGCCCTGAGGATTGGCAGTCAGCTATAGGACGGCCGAGAGACTCTGCTCTATGGCGGTGAGGGCTTGGTCAATATCCTCAGCGGTATGTGCTGCAGATACAAAGGTTGCCTCAAACTGCGATGGAGCGATATAGATGCCTCGGTCGATCATTTGGCGGAAGTAGCGTGCATAGTTATCGGTGTCGCATGTCCGAGCACTGTCGGCATCGCGCACCGTCTCTCGTGCAAAAAAGATCGTGGATAGAGAGCCGACACTATTGTAGCGCAACCGATCACCGTAGGGTCGGATGATGCGTCGCACCCCCTCTGCAAACTGCTCGCTCCGCTCGCCCAGCGTACGGTAAGTATCGGGATCACGGAGCAGATGGAGCATCGCCAAGCCGGCCGCAAGCGCGAGGGGATTGCCGGAGAGGGTACCGGCCTGATAGACGGCACCATCGGGTGAGAGCTTGCTCATGATCTCCTGTCGCCCGCCAAAGGCTCCCACCGGCAGACCTCCGCCAATGATCTTGCCCAAGCAGGTGAGGTCCGGCCGAATGTGGTAGAGGGCCTGCGCCCCACCTCGGCTGACCCGGAATCCCGTGATCACTTCGTCAAAGATGAGGAGTGTGCCGTTGGACTCCGTCAATTCGCGCACCCCCTCCAGGAATCCCGGCTCCGGAGGTATCACGCCCATATTGCCCATGATGGGCTCCAAGATCACGGCTGCGATTTGGTTCGGATGTTTTTGGAAAAGGTCTCGGACGGAGTCGAGGTCGTTGAAGCGTGCTATGAGTGTTTCGGCTGTGGCACTTTTGGTGACACCGTTGTTTTGGACCGACGCAAAGGTCTGCACTCCCGATCCAGCTTGGACCAAAAAGGCATCGGAGTGGCCGTGGTAGCAACCATCGAACTTGATGATCAGTGGACGCTCGGTATAGCCTCGTGCCAGGCGCACCGCACTCATAGTGGCCTCGGTGCCGGAGTTGACCATGCGCACCAGATCCATGGAGGGAAAAAACTCCTTGACCATCTCAGCCATCTCCACCTCCAGAGGGATGCAGGCTCCGAAGCTGGTACCCTTGGCGGCAGTGGTGTGAATGGCCTGAAGGATATCCGGGTGGGCATGCCCTAGGATGTGGGGGCCCCAGGAGGAGACGAAGTCGATGTACTCATTGCCATCCACATCCACTAGATGCCCTCGTATACCACGATCTATGTAGAGGGGCGACATACCCACTGACTTGAAGGCACGCACAGGACTATTGACGCCACCGGGTATATGGCGGCAGGCTTCTCTGAAAAGGCTCTCGGACTTGGTGTATCTGGACATATTGCTTTTTGGACTGTGTGTAAACTTTAGAACCTACCTTCGTTGAGGAGCTTGGCGGCCTCTTTGGCATGATAGGTGAGGATCAACTGCGCTCCGGCACGTCGTATGGACAAAAGCGACTCCATCATGACGCGGTCGTGATCGATCCAGCCCTTTTGGGCGGCGGCCTTGATCATGCCATACTCCCCACTGACGTGGTAGGCGGCAAGTGGCAGGTCGTACCTCATGTGTGCCTCGTGGAGGATGTCGAGGTAGGCAAGGGCGGGCTTTACCATGATGATGTCCGCTCCCTCCTCTATATCTAGCTCGATCTCGCGGAGGGCTTCACGGCCGTTGGCGGGATTCATCTGGTAGCCACGTCGGTCACCAAAGGAGGGGGCTGAGTCCGCTGCCACACGGAACGGGCCATAGAATGCTGAAGCAAACTTGGCGGCGTAGGACATGATCGGGATATGCTCAAAGCCATTTTCGTCCAAGGCCTCTCGTATTGCGGCCACACGTCCGTCCATCATATCGGATGGGGCGATGACTTTTGCGCCACAGCGTGCCATGGACACAGACTGCTGAGCGAGGTACTTGAGGGTCTCGTCGTTGTCCACCTCGTGTCCATGGAGGATACCACAGTGTCCGTGATCCGTGTACTCACACATGCAGATATCAGCAATGGTGACTAGGTCGGGCAATGCCTCGCGGAGAGCCTTCATACCCTGCTGCACGATACCATCGTCCGAGAGAGCCTCGCTACCGATGCCGTCCTTGTGCGCCGGTATTCCGAAAAGCATGACACTCCGCACACCTTGGGCATAGATCTCTTGGCACTCCTTTACCAGCTCGTCCACAGAGAGGTGGTACTGTCCGGGGAGGGAGCTGATCTCCTCGCGTATGCCCTCTCCATGTACGACAAAGAGGGGGTGGATGAAGTTGGAGGGTAGGAGATGTGTCTCCTGCAGCATATCACGTAGATTTTGAGACGTGCGTAGTCGTCTCATTCTGACTTCTGGATACATGACGTTTTGAGTAGTTGTTTTAGGGTTTGGAATACAGCCCCATTGGTTGGGGTTTTTGCTTGAAAGACGTGGGTCCATCCGAGTTGCCTCAGTCGGTTCGTCGTGGATGGGCCGATACTGACCGCCGTGGGGCGGCTGTTGTTTCGCTCTGCCCATGCCGTGACAGCACTGGGGCTATAGTAGACTGCGTAGTCCGGGGCCAGGGTGGTCGGAATCCGAGGATGAGGGACGGTGGTGTAGATCGGCAGGGTGCAAAAAGAGGCGACACGAGGAGCCAACTGCTGTTGCAAGACCAGTTCGCTCAGCGCACTTGTGGGGTAGAGCAGATGTCGGGTGGAGAGGTCGGACAGCTGCGCCACAAGTTCGGCTGCCATCCCTCGGGCGTGTCCGAACCGGCTGACGAAGTGTGGCGGTGTGGGGAGAGCCTGTGCTGTCGCCGGCCCAATACAGAGAAGTGCCTTGCCGGTAGTGGTCCCCCCTTTTTGGAGAAAAAAGCGGACTGCGTTTTGGGAAGTGAAAAGCAAGGTATCGTAGGAGGAGGATGGAGGCAGGGGTACATCGGTCGGCTCGACCTGTATAAGCGGGAGACACTGCACCTGCAACTCCGGATCCAGCCACATCAACTGAGGCACTAGCTCCTCGGTCTGCTCAAGCGAGCGTCCTATGATCAGCTGTCGCCCCATCACTCAACACAAATCCTAGCGACCTGCCGAAAGTTCCCTGCAGATCGAGACAAGTGCATCCGGCTCATGCTCAACCGGTACCAAGTAATGGTGGCGTATCATATCCGCCCCCAGGCGTGGCGCATAGGCAACATGGATATGGCAGACCTCCCGACCATCGACCCGGCAGAGGATCCCCAGTGGCAACGCACAGCCTCCACCCAGAGCAGCCAGTACTTGTCTCTCAATGCGAGTGGTCAGCATTGTCTCCGGATCATTGATTTTTTTAGCCAACTGTAGGGCTTGGGTATTGCTCGTGGCACACTGTATCCCTATCGCCCCTTGTCCGGGTGCAGGCAACATCGCCTCAAGCGGGAGGTGCAGGCTCACCTTATCCGTTAGCCCCAGTCGCTCGAGACCGGCATAGGCGAGCAGTACGGCATCATACTCACCATCTATCACCTTGCGGATACGCGTGGGCACATTTCCCCGAATATCCGCCGTGACGGCCTTGTCCGCACCGATGAGGTAGCTCAACTGGCTGATCCTCCTCGGGCTACCGGTGCCTACTTTTAGTCCAACTAGATCACGAACACTGTGGAGCTCAAGGCCAGGCCTTGCCACCACTACATCGTGGACATCGGCTCGTGGCAAAACACCGGCGAGTGTCAGCCCATCGGGTTGCTCCACCGGCATATCCTTCAGCGAATGAACGGCAAAGTCCACCTCGCCGGTCCGCAACTCCTCCTCCAGCTCTCGGGTAAAGAGGCCTTTGTCCAACTTGTGATTGCTGAGCGACAGCTCCAAGTGCTGGTCACCGCGTGTCTCGATGACCTTGATCTCCACAGCTTGCGACGTATAGTGGCCTAGGGCATCTCGTACCGCCTTGGCCTGCCACAGCGCGAGGTCGCTTCCTCGGGTCCCGATCACTAGGGGCTTCATATCCATCTGTAGGTTGGTTGTATATTAGTTGGTGTTCTTTCAGACTATCGTGTATAGCTCTCGCAGTACGGTGGCATAGATAGGATCATGTGTGGTCTCGGAGAGCTTGCGCAGTCGAGAGATCATATCACTGGACACCCTCTGGGAGATCTGGTGGCTATAGCTGGTCAAAGCCTTGGCTGTGGCCTCATCCACATGGCGCTCCGCCTTTTGGAGCTCACGCATGAGCAACCCCTCTGTCTCGGATCGAATGATGGAGTAAACATCACGGATCCCCAAACCCTCCTGCCAGGCTCGAAACTCGTCGATTCCCTGGCGCATGTAGTTCCACGCCTCATCCGACATCCGCTCCACCAGGGTATCACGGTCCAAGTCATCGATACAAAACAACCGCACGCCATCCACTACGGAGACAGCTGGGTCGACATTGCGGGGCAAACCGAGGTCAAAGACCGTCAGAGACGGACTGGCTGGCAAGGTACCCGGGAGAATAATCGGGCTGGAAGCACCGGTTGCCACCCAGATATAGCCGGCTGTTGTCAGTGCCGTCTCCAGATCGCCATCCGCATAGTATGTTTTCAGGCCGTACTTGTCGGCAAACTCTTGGGCACGGCACTTGGTGCGGTTGTATAGGGTCAAATACTTCGCACCGATACGCTTGAGCGACTCCACCAGCGTGGCGGCCATCAGCCCGGCACCAACGACCAAGTGCGTAGCACCTCTAAGGGTCTCGGCTCCATCCCGCTCGATCAAAAGGTCCACTGCAGAAGCTCCGGCGGATCTATCGATTGCACAAACCTGTTCGGTCGATCGAATCGACTTGGCCACCTCAAGTGATTTTTCGTACAGTCGCAGAAGGGTCTTGGTCACATAGCCACCTGTTCTGGCCAGATGCAATGCCTCCTTTACCTGCCCCACGATTTGTGTCTCACCCCGCACCATACTCTCATAGCCGGAGACGAGCCTAAACAAGTGTTCGTACGCCTGCTCACCGTCATAGTAGATCAGGTACTTTTGGTACGTCTGTGGCAAGCGTCTGTACTCCAGCAGGTATCGGGAGAGAGCCTGCCTCAGCTCGGTCGCCGAGAGGGGCGACTCCACTGTCACTTCCATGCGGTTGCATGTAGAGAGCACGACACCGCCGGTTGCCAGTCCATCTTGCTTTGACTTTTTTAGAAAATCCACAGCATCCGCTGGAGAAAAGGCTAGTGCCTCACGCACTCCGATAGGAGCAGTGGTATGATCCACACCCAGAGTGGCTATGACGAGGGGGGTACTCTCGGGGTGTGCCGGTGTACTTTGCTCGAGGTCGTGCATTTGCTTGTTGTTTGTTTTTACGCTTTTGTAGGTTGAGACAAATGTAGCCAATTCACGACTGATTACACTCACTATATTTGGTGATTTCGGCCCCGCACCTTGCTTTGGCCGTGGCGGGATACGACTAAGCCCTCCTCGGCAATACCGAGGAGGGCTTATCTATTTTCTCTAGCTACTGTGACTTATCTCAGCTTGAAGGTCACAGGGATATTGTAGCGACAGCGGACAGGCTTACCGGTCTGCATACCGGGCTTCCACTTCGGCATGGATTCGATCAGGCGTACAGCCTCCTTGTCGAGGGAGGGGTCCACACCACGGAGGACCTTCACGTTGGATACCGACCCATTGGTCTCCACCACGAACGACACCATCACACGTCCTTGGATATTGTTTTCAGCGGCGATTGCCGGATAGCGCACATGCTCGGACAACCACTTCATCATGGCTGCAGGACCACCGGGAAACTCCGGCATCTCCTCCAAAAACTCAAAGATCGTATCGTCCGCCACTTTCTCTGCGCGACCTCTCTGTGTCGGTCCGGGCAGGGTCAGCTTTTGCTGTACCTTGTCAAATGAGTCATCGACTGATGCCAACTCCACATCGGCAACCTTCACGTCATCCTCCACGATCTGGAGGACTTCGACGTTGACAGGGGCTTCCTCGGGAGGGGGAGGGGGAGGCGTATCCTCGTCGGGTGGCGTGATCTGGATATCCTCAATCTCCTCGATGACCATTGTGTTCTCGATATCTTGGAGCTTGATATCACGGTTACCCCACTCAAAAGCAACGAAGATGGTCGCCAGTGCCACGACGGCTCCCATTAGGAAGTACAGACCGATATTCGACTCGAGGTTTGCTCGGTCCGTCTTCTTTTGTTCCTTGTTGTACTGGTCCATAAAATCAATTAAGTGTTATATAGTTTTTGTTTTTGCCTCAGAGGAGCGGCCCTTTACGGTGCCGGACAATCTAGTCAGTCACAAATATACACAATTTTGAATAACTACCACTCCACAGTCCTATTTTCTAAACCATCCGCCGGTTCATCTCCGATTGTTGGTGTAGATAGAGAGATAGTAGAGGAGGGTCACCAGTGAGCCCAGTGCGGCCACGACGTATGTATAGGCCGCCGCCTTGAGTGCGGAGGTCGCCATGGGTTGTTGTTGGGAAGAGGTCACCCCACTTGTCCTCAGCCACTCCAGTGCCCGTCTCGATGCATCGATCTCCACCGGCAAGGTGATGAGACTAAAGAGCGTCGTCACGCCAAAAAGTACGATTCCAAGCAACAATAGTCCGGGAAAGACTCTTATCAGCAAGATCCCCGCCAAGAGGACCCACTGCACCAGACTCCCGGCAAAGCTCACCACCGGCACCATCGTACTCCTCAGCCGGAGCGGCGCGTATCCCAGTGCATCCTGGATCGCATGGCCGGTCTCGTGGGCCGCCACTGCCGCAGCCGCCACAGAATTACTGTCGTAGACCACCTCACTGAGGCGGATTGTCTTGTTGGCGGGGTTGTAGTGGTCGGTCAGTCGGCCGGTCGTCGAGAGTACTTGGACATTGTTGATCCCGGCGTCACGTAGCATCTTCTCTGCCACCTCACGGCCGGTGAGTCCACTGGACAGTCGCACAGCACCGTACCGCCTAAATCTTGATTGGAGTAGCATCTGAGCGGCGGCACCACCGATCATCACAAATAGGGTGAGTACCCAAAAAAGTCCTGTATTCATCTCTCGATATTATTCATTCGGGGAGGGAAAAACGGGCCAAAGTTCAGGGCAGTTGTTCAAAACCCGCTCTAAATATAGTCTGCTCACGATCCGGTCCGATGGAGAGGATGGTGATCGGGATACCCAGATACTCCTCTACGAAGCGGACATAGCGCATAAAAGTCTCCGGCAGCTCTGCCTCCGACTTCTTGCCGGTCAGGTCGACCTTCCACCCCTCAAAGGTGCGGTACTCGGGGGTGATACTCGAGTCCACCTCAAAGGGGAAGTGCTCCGTCCGCTCGCCATTGATCTCATAGGCCACACACGCCTTGATCTCATCAAACGTATCCAGCACATCACTCTTCATCATGATCAGATCCGTGACACCGTTCAGCATCGTGGAGTACTTGAGAGCCACCAAGTCGATCCAGCCACAGCGGCGCTTGCGACCGGTCACTGCGCCAAACTCATGTCCCCGCTCCGCCATCGCATGGCCATACTCATCATCCAGCTCAGTCGGGAATGGGCCTGCCCCCACGCGGGTGCAGTAGGCCTTGAAGATCCCAAAGACCCGCCCAATACGGTTGGGCGCCACGCCCAAGCCGATACAGCACCCGGCCGACACCGTATTGGAGGAGGTGACAAAAGGATAAGACCCAAAGTCCACATCCAGCAACGTCCCCTGCGCACCCTCTGCGAGCAGACTGTGACCGGCGTCAAGAGCATCATTCACCAGATATTCGCTGTCCACGATACGGTAGCCACGCAGGTACTCCACAGCGGACAAAAAGTCCGCCTCCAGAGTGCGATACTTCTCGCCACTCAGCGGATCTGCCTCTCCGGTCAGGGAGGTGAGCATCCGGGCATGGCGTTGCTTGGCTTGCTCAAAGCGATCCAAAAAGTCGGCATGCAGGATATCCCCTACGCGCAAGCCATTGCGACTAACCTTGTCGGTATAGGTCGGGCCAATACCCTTGCCTGTCGTTCCTATCTTGGATGCCCCCTTGCTCGCCTCGTTGGCCGCATCGAGCAGACGCAGAGTCGGGAGGATGAGGTGTGCCTTCTTGGAGATCACCAGCTGTGCGCGTATGTCGATCCCGGAGGTCATCAGCTCCTCTGCCTCCTGACGAAAGAGGACAGGATCCAGCACCACGCCATTGCCGATCAGGTTCGTCTTGCCTCCCTGGAATATCCCGGACGGGATAGAGCGCAGGACAAACTTTTTGCCGTCAAACTCCAGTGTGTGCCCGGCATTTGGACCACCCTGAAAGCGTGCCACCATATCGTAGTGGGGGGTCAAGACATCCACCACTTTACCTTTGCCCTCATCGCCCCACTGGAGCCCGAGGAGTACGTCTACTCGCTTATCGTTCATATCTGTATCCTAAAAAAATTTTACCTCTGTTTCGTAGTGCCGGAAGGTCACGCCCAAACGGCATCCCCCTACCCTTCCACAAATATACCACTTTTGGCAACCTTTGAAAATCTTTTGGCCCCACATCTCCCCTCCGTACAACCCTTCTTGAGGGGCACGGCCAGACGATCGCACGTTTTGCTCCGACCCGTGGCACCGTTTTTCTTCTATCCGTCCAAGCGATTGCTTCTATCCGTGAAAAGATTCGCTTCTGTCCGTGAAAACTTTTGCTTCTATCCGTGAAACTCGAGGTCCCTTGTAACCATCTGACTATCAACGCTCCCAAAAATCACTTTCTTGCCCCCCAAAATCGCCTTTTTTCGCCCATCGGGGTGTCTTTTAGCGGACTTGCTCCCCCCCAAAAAAGCTCCGGCCGGTGACCGTAGATCATGCTATGCCCTCTTCCCAATCGCTAAAAATAGCCCCGTGCCGTTAATCATTACTAACCCACAGGGTAAAGATCGGATCGGGGTAGTCGAAATGTTAAAATTGTGGCGCATTTGTTTTTTATAGTCGGGGAGTTTCTGTTTATTTGCAGAGAAGCCGGTGGGTCGGAGGTGACCCCTATTTTTTGGTCCGGCAAGTTTGTTTGTCGAATAGAAACAACGAAAAGTGATATGACGAAAAAGAAAGTAATCCTAACAGTTGCCCTAGTGATTGCATGTTCGCTGGGCAGTGCATTTGGAGCAGTTGGGCTGTACAGCCATCTGCAGAATAGAGGTTCGCTCACGCCTTCGGAGCTGAGTGAGGATATGGCCAATGCGGCACAGGTTTTCAACCAGCCGGCTCGTGCCACCAATGCAATGTACTTGCAGGGTAGCGCGCCGGAGAGTTTCGTGAAAGCAGCGGCGGCCGCCATCGATGGTGTAGTGCACATCCGCTCGGAGAAGATGATGCAGGCACGTCAGCCTCGTTTTTTTGATCCGTTTGAGTTCTTTTTTGGCCATCCCTCTATGCCTCAGGGGCAGGGAAATGGGCAGCCGATGGAGCAGCCCAAGGCTATTGGTATAGGCTCGGGGGTGATCATCAGCACCGATGGGTACATCATCACCAACAACCACGTGATAGCGGACACCGACAAGCTCTATGTGACGACGAATGACAATGAGGAGTACGAGGCGACGGTCATTGGCACCGACCCAATGACCGACATTGCACTCATCAAGATCAACGCCAGCGGGCTCAAGCCTATTCCTTTCGGAGACAGTGACGCGCTACAGGTGGGTGAGTGGGTATTGGCGGTGGGTAATCCGTTCAACCTCTCGTCTACAGTCACGGCCGGCATAGTGTCTGCCAAGGGGCGCAGTACGGCGACTGATGGGGATCTAAAGATTGCCTCATTCATCCAGACGGATGCGGCCGTAAACAGTGGCAACTCGGGTGGTGCCTTGGTCAATACCCGTGGGGAGCTGGTGGGGATCAACACCATGATCTACTCTCAGACCGGTAGCTATGCGGGCTACTCCTTTGCGGTGCCGGTGAGCATTGCCGGCAAGGTGGTGGCCGATATCAAGAAGTACGGCACTGTACAGCGTGCGGTACTTGGTGTCGTGGGGACGAATGTGACCCCACAGATGCGTGAGAAATACGACCTGAAGGTCAACGAAGGTGCTGTAGTGGTGGAGTTTTCGGACCTGAGTGCCGCCAAGCAAGCCGGCCTGAAGGAGGGCGATGTGATCACCGGGGTCAATGGTGTGACCGTCCGGAGTATGGCGCAAGTGCAGGAGCAGATCGCCAAGCATGCACCGGGCGACAAGGTGCGACTGAGCGTACACCGTGGGGGCAAGGAGCTATCCTTTGACGTCGTCCTGAAGAACCAGGAGGGTACGACCGGTGTCGTGGAGAAGATCTCATCGGGATCGATCGGGGCCGCTTTTGTGCCACTGACCAAGGAGGAGCGTGCGCGTATAGGCATCAGCTATGGCGTACGTGTTGCCGGTGTGAGTGAGGGCAAGTTTAGGTCCGCAGGTATCCGCAAGGGTTTTGTGATCCTGGCGATCAACAATGTGCCGGTGGCCACAGCTGAGGAGGTCAATCGGATCATCGACGAGGTGATCAAAAACTCTCCGGACAAGGTCCTTTTCATCAAAGGTATGCGTGCCAATGGTGAGATCGTCTATACGGCTGTAGACCTCAGATAGAATCATCAGTCCCCACCGGAGTCCGATGGACTCTTGGGTGAGGGCTGTGTCCAAAGCAAGAGGAGCCGTCTCCACTACTGTGGTGGAGACGGCTCCTCTTTTTTCTTTTTCTTGGGAGAAGGGTCACTCGTAGGTCACTGTCGCACTGAAGGTGGCACCGGTGCCATCAAATCGGGGTATCGGTGGGTGGAGTTTGGTGAGGCTGCAAGTGGCTCTCGTGAGTAGCCCAAACTCTCCACCAAGTCGCTTGAGGATCCGATAGACGACATGCTCGAGCAGTGCGGAGGGTTGGCTCATCTCCTCGGACAAGACCCGATAGACCTCGGCATAGCTGATCGTGTCGTCCACGCTGTCGCTCTGCATGGCACAGTCGGCCGGGAAGTATAGGGTGAGGGTAAGGAGGTAGTGAGCTCCGTCTCGTCGCTCGTGTGGCAATACACCGTGGTGTGAAAAGAAGGGCAATGCCTCCAGAGTGATGCTACTCTCGGTCAGGTGGAGTGGTCGGGTCGTCATGCTGCAGTCGGATCGAATGGTCGTGAATGAGGTGGTAGAGCTCTCGCACCAACTCCGGTGACACGCCATAGAGGCGCGCCATCTCGGCACGGGATAGGTAGAGTGTGGCCTCTCGCTCGGGCTGGTGGTAGGGGAGATGGTGGCGCTCCTTGTAGAGAGCCATCTCTCCGACAACACGGTTGCGCTCGGAGAGGAGCCGTATGATCTCCTCATCGACATTGTCTATTGCGTGCCGGAGGTGGAGTAGCTCCCCCTGCTGCGGATCGGACGTGGTAGAGGGGTCGGTACGGAGAAGCTCTGCCATCTGCTCCGGAGTGAGTTGCTGTGTGGCATCGCTGAGTGCATGAGGGGGGTCGGGATGGACCTCGATGACCAGACCGTCATAGGCTCGGCCCAGTGCTTCGTGCGCAATCACAGGGACCAAGTCTCTGTGACCGGCGATATGACTGGGGTCGCATAGGAGTGGCAGAGAGGGGAGTTGGTCGCGTAGTTTTTGGGCCTCCGACCAGAGTGGCAGATTGCGCAGGAGGGCATTGGCCCCGACACCAAAGCCCCTATGTATGGCGGCCAGACGAGTCAGTCCCTGGTCCAAGAAGCGAAGAATGGCCCCGAGCCAAAGGGTGGAATCGGGTGCTAAGGGGTTTTTGACTAAGATGGCTATGTCGTGACCGGCGAGTGCTTTTGCAATCTCGCTAATGGCAAAGGGAGAGGTGGTGGTGCGGGCACCAATCCAGACAAAGTCCAGCCCGTACTTGAGTGCCAGCCTTGCGTGGTCGGGGGTACCGACCTCGGTTCCCACAAAGAGGTGGTATCGCCTTTGGATCTCTCGTAGCCACTCCAGTGCCGGCTCGCCTACCCCCTCAAAGTCACCCGGCTTGCTGCGGGGCTTCCAAACCCCTGCTCTGAAGTGGTGCACACCGAGGCGACTGAGCCGGGAGGCGACTTGCTCCATCTGCTCCGGGCTCTCGGCACTGCACGGCCCCGCTATGATCAGGGGGCGATGTGCACGCTCCGGGTCGTTGGGGAAAAGGGGGTGCAGTAGTCGGTCCGGATTGTGGTCCTGCAGAGTGGTATTCATGAGGTTTTGATTTGCGTGACACCTCGGTCGAGTGGTGCTCTGAATGGACTAGGGGTGCATGAGCTTGACGGCCTCTTTGATGGTCCTAAGTGTACCGGAGAGGGTGTCGTAGTACTCGGCTCCACTGGCGTTTTTGTGTCCTCCGCCGTTGAAGAACTTTTGAGCAAACTCATTGACGGGGAAGTCTCCTTTGGAGCGCAACGAGATCTTGGTGTACTTGCTCATCTCGTGCAGGAATATGGAGAACTCTATCTCCTTGGCGGCCAAAGGCTCGTTGACCAACCCCTCGGTGTCACCGACTTGGTAGCCAAACCTATTTTTCTCCGCCATGCTCATGGTGATGATGGCAGTCTTGTACTCGGGCAGGATGGTGAGGTTGTTGTCGAGGAGGTGTGCGTTGAGACGGATCTTGTCCACACTGTAGCTGCGGGTGATCCGGTCGCTGATCTCGTCTTTGTGGATGCCTAGCTCGAGGAGGGCCGATATGGTGGTGTAGATCTGTGGGTCCTCGGAGTTGTAGCTAAAGTTGCCGGTGTCGGTCATCATACCTATGTAGATGCACTCTGCCGCCTCTTTGGTCAGGCTACCCTTGAGACCAAGAGCCTCGATGAGGTGGTAGAGGAGTAGACATGTGCTACTGATCTCGGGGTATGAGATGGTGAGATCGGCAAAACCGGTGGGGTGCAGGTGATGGTCGATGAGGATCTTTGGGGCGGTGCTGTCCAGTATGGCTGGCTCGAGGTCTCCCAGACGCTTGGAGTCGTTGAAGTCCATACAGATCACGAGGTCTGCAGAGGAGATGGCCTGCGTGGCACCGTCGGGGGTGTCTCGGGAGATGATGCTCTCCCGGATGCCGGTCATGATCCCAAAGCTCGCCGGATAGGCGGTCGGATAGAGGACCTGTGTGTCGTGTCCCAATTGGCGCAGGAGGGCCGAAAAGGCCAAAGTGCTACCCAGTGCATCGCCATCGGGGGAGGTATGCCCGAGGAGGACGATCTGCTTGGGCTTGCTGAGGAGGTTTTGGATGGTCTCTAGTGTCTCGACCGGAAAGGTTGGCTTCATTTGGATGTCGGGTTGGTGCTTTTTGGCCGTCTGTTTCGCCGGCTTTTGTTGTTTTTGGAGCTTCTGTTTTTGTCCGTGCTCTCTGTCTTGTTCTCCCCTTGTCTCTTGGTGCGAGAGGGGGTGCGACGTGGGTTGCGTTTTGGCCTCGCTTGAGTGCGCTCTGCGGTGTCGGGAGTGCTATTCGCCGGCTGGAGGGGATGGGGCTGAACTTTGTAGCCCAAGAAGTGCTCGATGGTGTCGAACCTCAGGTTGTCTCTCGGGCTGACAAAAGTCAGTGCCGACCCGTGCAGGTTTTTGCCACGGGCAGTACGGCCGATACGGTGAACATAGTCCTCCGGATCGGATGGGACGTCGAAGTTGACCACCATGTCTATGTCGTCCACATCAATACCGCGTGAGAGGATATCTGTGGCGACGATGATATTGGTATGCCCATTTTTGAAGGCATGCATGACCTCGTCTCTACTATCCTGGCCGAGGTCGGAGTGCATCTCCCGGACCTTGAGCCCCTGTGATTTCAGATCGCGGCAAGCCTGCTTGACACGCTCTTTTGAGGCAAAAAAGACAATACACTTGTCGGGCTTTTCGTCGATGAGGATCCGAGTGAGTAGCGGCATCTTATCCTCGTTTTGGCACCGAATGGACTGCTGTAGGATGGACTCAGGTGGACGAGAGATCGCGATATTGACCTCGGTAGGCCGGTGTGCAATCTCCTTGGCCAGGGTCCGAATCTTGGGGGGCATGGTGGCTGAAAACATGATCACCTGGACATCCTTTGGGAGATACTTGTAGATCTCAAGTATGTCCTCATGAAAGCCCATATCCAGCATGCGGTCGGCCTCGTCGAGTACAAAAAAGGAAGTGCGTGACAGATCGACAGAGCTCATGTTCATGTGAGCGATCAGCCGACCCGGAGTGGCCACAATGATATCTGCCCCGAGCTTGAGCGCGCGCTTCTGAGCTTCCCACTCGACCCCACCTGTGCCACCGTATATGGGCACGGCACTTGCACCGACAAAGTAGGAGAAGGCATCGATCTGCTGGTCGATCTGCTGTGCTAGCTCCCGTGTGGGAGCCATGATGAGTGCGTTGATGTAGTCTTCGGGGTACTCACCTGTGGCGAGTTCGCTAAGAATGGGCAAGAGATAGGCAGCGGTCTTGCCAGTGCCTGTCTGCGCACAGGCTATGACATCTTTTCCCTCTAGGATGAGCGGAATGGCAGCTGCTTGGACGGGGGATGGCTTGTCAAAGTTCATCGCCTCGAGCCCGTCTTCCACGAGCGGATGAAGTCCAAAATCCCAAAACGTGAGGTCTTGCTGTGGGGTGTCGTTGTTGGTTGTATTCAATGTTTTGCTGTTTTATCAATGATGTATTGCCACTCCGGAGTCCCTTGTAGCCTCGCAATACGGAGATTGAGGGTGTCCAAAAGGTGGGGGTTGTGTGATGAGACAAGCCATACTTGCTTGGTCTCAAAAAACAGGTCCGGCACGACCTGTGTGGACGGGCTTGCTTGGTGCACTGCCTCAGCCAGAGTACGGTCTATGACCACGTACTTGAGCCCTTTGTGGGCCACACGAGTGGCGAGTCGCATAGGCGTGTCGGGTAACAAAGTGGGGCAAACCTCAGGATAGGCGAGGTCGCGGATGTTTTGTGCTACAATCTGCGCCGCTCTATCCCCTTGGGAGAGATAGATCGGCACTTTTTTGTTCCCGGTGAAGTCTCGGGCCCAATTGGTCCCATCAGCGCAAAACAGGACGTATGTCGATGAATAGAGGGGCAAAGTGGCTCGACCGGAGTCGGACGACTCTCCGGTAGATAGGGGAATGGAGGTGGCATAGAGGTCGATTGTCCCATCCCGTAATCCTTGCAACGCCTCGCTTCGATCCTTGACCAAAGACCAGAGAAGCGTCGTGTCCGGCAGGAGCAGAGTCGCCAACTCTACTTGGCGGCCACCAAATGCGCCGGAGTCTCCGATGACAAAGTTGTCGGGGGTATAGTCCGTTGCGACCCTCAGTCCGGCCGACTCGGTCGTCGACTCGGAGGATCCACGATGGCGTCCGATAAGCCAGAGGAGACTGCAAAAGAGGAAGATGAACAACCCCCTACGCAAAATTCCGGGCCAGATGGTTTGTTTTGTCGTCATATCCGGAGCTAGTTACGCAAGTCCACCACTACACCTAGCTGCAGGAGTGCCGGGTAGGATGGATAGTAGGGCATTGTGAAGTTGGCCGGTTTTAGGAACAGTGAGCCGACATTGTAGTACTTCGCAAAGAATCGTGTACGCTTGAGGTGTGCGTTGGCGTATGCGGTGAGTAGAGGAGCCTGCCCTCCGATCAGCACCTTTGTCTGTGGCCGAAAGAGCTGTGTCGTAGGTTCGTAGTAGGGCGCATGGTACTTGGTGTGCCACTTGGCGTCGACGCCCAGTTGGAGTGTCAGCACATCCGCCACCATGAGCTTGGCATAGAGGTTGGCATAGGCGGAGAGCATAGGCAGTGCCACCACCTCATGGTCGCTAGAGTTTTGCCAGAGTAGGTCACCATCCAGGTTGAGGGCTTTCCACTCAAGGTGCTGGCGCAGTCCGACCGACACGATGCGTACATTGGCCTTCTTTTGGAGGGGTTGTCCATTGGCGATCACTCGTATGGGGTTTTGGATCATCTCCATATTGGCACGCAGGGTCGACCCTGTGACCGGCAGATCCAGGGTACCTCCCAGGCGGAGAGTCTGTACAGGTACCGGGCTGTAGTTCCACTCGTGCAGGGTGGACTTGAAGTGCCGTAGCACAAAAGGAGGTATGCTGTTCCGAAAGACACCTTCGCCCCTCAGGACCATCGGCTTGCCCCAGAGTTGCCAGTTCGTCTCCACATAGCCATTGACATCGATTTCGCCTGCTTGCCATCCCTCAAGGCCTACTTGCCCCCATACGTAGTAGTTGAGGTGCTTGAATGAACTGCTGCTCATCCGACCGCCCACATATATGGTGTGTGACTTTGAGCCCAGCTCCTGGTAGTCCAGCCGGAGACGCTTGGCATCCTCTCTCGAGATGAGTGGTTGGCGAGACTGCTCGTAGTCCAGTGCGACAAAAGCCGCAAGCCCCATCTTTGCCCACTTGTGAAAGCCCTCCATCAGTTCCACACCCAGTGCGTTGGAGATCGTGAGAGTGGAGAAGTAGTCGTACGGATAGTACCGCTGTCCCTCGAGCCGTGGCAGGATCGGGGTGGGATACTCCTTCAGCAGATTGGGGTCTTGGGAGACAAAGAATCGCTCTCCCTTTTGGTACGAGAAGTCGTGAAAGATACTCGTGACTGGGACAAACCTACGCCGTGGTTCCTCCTCCTCTTCTTCCTGATCCGGTGCCTCATCGCCCTTTCCGGCTCGCATGTTTTGGTTCATGGGCTGCGTCGTGCGGCGGAGGAGTGGCGGCGGGGCTATACTGTCGGCCGGTGCCACGGGGGGCAGGCTGTCTGTGGACGCACTCTCCGGAGCGGTAGGCAGAGGTTCCGGAGCTTGCTTCTCCACCACATTTCCCTCCTCATCCAGCTCTTCGTAAAAACCAAATCGGTACCGGTGGTGGAGCCGTCCCTCACCGTAGATGATGCGGTTCCACATGTTTCGATACTTGGTTGGTATGTCTTTGGGTAAAAGTGCCCGTCGTCCCTCCTGAAAGTCATCCGGATTCGTCACATACCGCATATCCGTGATACCGCCATTCTCTTGATTGACCACGTTGGTATTGCCTACGGAGGCCATGATCTCGTAGCGGTTTTTGGTATAGGAGGCAAAGACGCGGTAGGTGATATTTTTTGCGGCACTCCAGTTGTAGATCCCCTCGGCATGGTCTAGGTCGATCTCTAGGCCGATATTGACATTCGGCCCCAGGTTGGAGGTCAGCAACGCTCCCAAGCTCTGCTCCTGATCATCACCGGAGCCACTGGTCAGATACCGGAGATAGGAGTACGGCACCTTGGAGTCAAAGTAGCGGACCTTTGAGTCGGTGTTGATCAAGTGACTGTAGGGCTTGGTGAAAAAAAACTCATTCCAAAAGTCCACCGGCCGATCAAAGTAGTCTAGGCTCAGATATGGTCCGGGGCGGATCCCCCGATAGAGTTCGGCTGTGGCAAGGCCCTCGAGGTAGCTACGGTGATAGGAGTTGAGCCTCATCGTATCAATATAGGCCGGCATACTGTCGCCTGTCCGAGGGGTCAGGTACCACGCCTTTAGGGCACCATTGTGCCTGTCTGCATCCGTGTCTTCGTACTTTTTCTTGGTGGTCCGACGCTCATGTAGCTGTCGATCCATGTCCAAGCCCTGCGCCCGGCTCTCGGTCGGGAGCCACACCAGGAGTGCGATCAGGAGGCAGAGGTATTGCTTCATGCCTTGTGCCGAAACTCCAGAGCACGGGCCGCAGTCACAGCCAGCGACTCGTCCGCAACTCCATCCTGCACCACCTGCTCACCGTTGACGAATACATCCGTCACTCGATGGTGAAAGCGCTCACCCTCCAGCGGACTCCATCCACACTTGCTGCGGATGATCTCCCGCTCCACCTGCCACTCGCACCGGTCGTCCACTAGCACCAGGTCGGCATAGTACCCCTCTCGGATGTAGCCTCGCCGCTGTACGCCAAAGAGGTCGGACGGACGGTGGCACATCCAGCCCACTACCTGCTCCGGTGTGAAGACCCCCTCACGGCAGAGCTCCAGCATCATCACGAGCGAAAACTGCGCCAATGGTCCTCCACTCGCAGCACCCAGCGCACCACCCTGCTTCTCGGAGAGCAGGTGAGGGGCGTGGTCGGTAGCTATGATATCCAGTGTACCGTCCAAAAGACCCTGCCGAAGCGCCTCGCGATCAGCTGCTGTCTTGATGGCGGGATTCCACTTCACTTTTGTCCCCAGTCGCGCATAGGCTGTCTCATCGAACCACAAGTGGTGGACACACACCTCTGCCGTGATCTGCTTTTGCCTCAGGTCGGCACTCTGCCCCCCAAAGAGTGGCACCTCATCAGCCGTGGAGAGGTGCAGTACATGTAGCTTGGCTCCGGTCTCCTTGGCCAAGGCGATGGCACGCACCGTACTCTCGTAGCAGGCCTCACGGCTGCGGATCAGTGGGTGACACTCCACTGGCGGGTCCTCGCCGTACCGCTCGCAGTACTTGGCTTTGTTGGCCCGGATAATCTCCTCACGCTCACTATGCACAGCGATCAATATAGGACTCTCCGAAAAGATCCTACGCAGAGACTCCTCACGATCCACCAGCATATTGCCCGTACTTGCCCCCATGAAGACCTTCACCCCCGGGGTATGAGCTGTGTCGATATCCCGTAGGAGATCCGCGTTGTCATTTGTGGCACCAAAGTAAAAGGCATAGTTGCCCCGCGCCACCTCTGCCGCATGCGCCATCTTGGCCGCCCAAGCCTCGGGGGTGGTGGTCTGTGGCATCGTATTGGGCATCTCCATCCAGGAGGTGACCCCACCCAGAAGTGCGGCACTGCTTTCGCTCGCTATATCCCCCTTGTGCGTCAGCCCGGGGTCGCGGAAGTGTACTTGGTCATCGATCACACCGGGCAGGCAGAGCCGACCCCGACCATCCACTGTGCGATCGGCACGCACCTCCTCATCGGGTGCGAGGACTTTGGCGATACGATCGCCCTCTATCAGGAGCGAACCGGGATACGTCTTGCCTTCGTTGACGATCCGGATATTGTGGAGCAGTGTACTCTTCATGCCTCCAGCCTCCTATCGCCTTTTTGCGGATAACGACGGGTCCAGCCCCACCAGCGCAACTTGAGCACGCCCAAAAAGGCTTCGCCAAAGATGGACGAACTCATCTTGCTCGTTCCCCGCTTGCGGTTGACAAAAATGATAGGTACCTCACGGACCACAAATCCACACAGCGTCGCTGTGTACTTCATCTCGATCTGGAAGGCATACCCCTTGAAGTGGACCTTGTCCAGCTCCATCGTATAGAGGACCTCGGCACGGTAGCAGACAAAACCCGCTGTCGCATCACGCACAGCCATACCGGTCACCATACGGACATACACGGAGGCAAAGTAGCTCATCAGTACACGACCCAGGGGCCAGTTGACCACATTCACGCCACTCACATACCGCGACCCCACAGCGACATCCGCACCCTCTTCCGCACAGGCCTTGTACAGCCGGGGCAGATCATCGGGGTTGTGGCTAAAGTCCGCATCCATCTCTATGATATAGTGGTAGCCTTGCTCCAGTGCCCAGGCAAATCCTGCCAAGTAAGCCGTCCCCAGCCCTTGCTTGCCGGGACGCTCCAAGAGGTGCACACGCCCCTCATGCTCCGCCATCAGCTCACGCACCACCGAGGCCGTGCCATCCGGAGAGTTGTCATCCACCACCAGGATGTCAAAGGGTACCGGCTGCCTCAGGACAGCCCGTATGATATCACGGATATTCTCTATCTCGTTATAGGTCGGTATGATTACCAGTTGCTTGGTCATGACTTACGCTCTATGTTGTCTTTCACAAATATACTGTAAACCGTCAGTATCGTGGCGATCACAAAAAGGAGGATCCACACCCCGCGCTGCCCATCCTGGGCAAAGCCACCCGCCACCAGGTAGCAAAGGCCACCCAGCAGCCCCATCCGATCCAACCGCTTGCGCCGTACCGTCCCCTCACGGGTAGAGGCACTTACTACCAGATAGGCTATGGCGATCAGCAGCCCACCCACCATCAACACCCCGGCTGCAAAGGAGGTCGTGCGGAGGTAGAGCAGAGCACCCAGCACCTCCGTGAGGAGGCCGGCACTCAGTAGGATATAGGGGTCTCGGGGCAAGCGCATCACACTATTTCTTTAGTAAAAAAAGATCCTCGTCCTCAGCTTTCATCAAGTACTTCTCTCGGGCATACTTCTCCAGCATATCCTGGTGTAGCTGCAGCTCCTTGAGGTGCCGACGCGAGAGATCGATCTCCTCCGTCAGCTTGTCGTACTCCGACCGAACCTGCCGCAGCTGATACTGCGTCTTGAGTTGGTTCCACAGACTGTACTGTCGCGAAAATGGGGGGATCGCCCAGTAGATCAAAAAAATCACCGGCATCAAGACAAAAGGGTGAACTCCCTTCAACCTCTGCCAGAGTCTCTGAAGGAGTGACCAGATACGCTTCGCAAGTCTAGGCATGAGTTGCTCTTCTTCTCATCGTGCTAATTAGGACACCCCAAAGTTACCACTTTTTTAGTTAGCACGCTCCCCAATCCCTCTGTCCGGAGAATCCCCCACCCCGTCCGATCGATCGGGGAAAATTTCCCCCAAAAAGTGGGGCAAAACGTCCCCCAAAAAGGACAATTTTTGGGATCAAAAAGCTCCTTTCGAGAGCATTGACAATCAAATAGTTACAAAAACCCTCGAGTTTCACGGATAGAAGCGATCGGTTTCACGGATAGAAGCGAAAGTTTTCACGGATAGAAGGAATCGCTTAGACGGATAGGAGGGAAACGATCCATATGGTGAATCCCCAAACGGATGCGAAACAGGGCCTAGGGCTGACCCATCGACCCCGCCAAGGTGCTCTAGGGGAGCTGAAGGAGCTTGTGCAACTGCACCGAAAGTCTCCAGCGAGGGTCTTGTCGCATTAGGCAAAGGCAGTGGCTGAGGTTGGTACGGGAGATAAGGTTGCGGTCGGTACCACGATCCTCCTCGGCCGGGAGGAAGATCGGCGAGAGTATGTAGTGATCCGCAGGTGGCAGCTCCTCGATATTTGGCACGATGGTCTCGGCACCCACAGGGTAGCGGATCTCACCGATGGCGATGTTTCGGAAGTTTTTGAGCAACGTCCCCACACTCACTTTGGGGGAGACGGTGATGTAGTCCAGTCCTCGGGGAGGAGTACGGGTACCATTGGTCTCAATAGCCTGCCAGTAGCCCAGGTCGGAGAAGTGACGCACGATCTCCTCGGTGAGCTGCAACGTGGGCTCGCCACCGGTCCAGATGATGCGTCGGGGGCCTCCTTCGCCTCGCTCCCGAACAAGCCTTTCGGTCAGTGCCTCGAGACTGTAGTCGGTACCGGTATGGAAGTCGGTGTCGCAGTAGCTGCAGGCAAGATTGCACCCGGCAAGACGTACAAATGTCACGAGGAGACCACAATTGGCCCCCTCGCCCTGAATGGATGTAAAGATCTCGACGACCCTCATAGCGTGGCTGTGGCCGAGCACTTGCGAGTCTCCTCTATCCGGCAGGTGTGCAGCCTACAGTGGTGTGGAGCCAAGAGCCTGGGGCCGACGGTGTGTAGGAGATAGGAGGCCATGTTTTCGGCCGTGGGGTTGAACGGGACGACACAGATCCCCTCCGGATCCAGCTCACGGAGTGCCGGCAGTAGGGGGTCCTCCGTCCAGATCAACATCTTGTGATCCCACTCTCGCTCGAGATACATGCAGAGGGTCTCCTTGATGACTGAGAAGTCAAGCACACGCCCCACACCATCAAGCTCCTCAGCCACGATGGCGAAGTGTATGCGGTAGTTGTGCCCATGCAGGTGCTTGCACTTACTCTCATGTCCTACGACACGATGCCCGCAGGAGATGTCGTGGTACCTCTCAGCCGTGATCATGACAGTGGCAGTCCATTGGCCCTCAGTGCCTCCTCCCGCTCACGGCAGGTGGCACACTCGCCACAGGGCTTGTCGCCTCCCTTGTAGCAACTCCAGGTGGTGCTATAGTCGATGCCGAGATTTTTGCCAATGGCCACAATCTCGGTTTTGGTCAGGGAGGTGTAGGGTGCGATGAGTCGGACGTTGTTGTAGGTGCCGGCTAGGATCGCCTTGTCCATAGCATCAATGAAGTTGGCTGTACAGTCGGGATAGATGGCGTGGTCCCCAGAGTGGTTGGCAATCATCACCGAGGATGCCCCCATAGACTCTGCATAGCCGGCGGCAATGGCGAGCATGATACCGTTCCGGAAGGGAACTACGGTGGACATGATGTTGTCCGAGTCGTATGGCTCTGTCGGGATAGCATTGGCTCCCTCCAGCAGACTGCTGTGAAAGTCCTCCTTGATGAAGCCCATCGGGATGACCCGATGCGGGACCTTGAGGAGCTCGCAGTGGTACTTGGCACAGGCTATCTCGTTTTTGGCGTGATTGGATCCATAGTCAAAGGTCAGTGCCAGGCAGATCTCCGACGCATATTCGTGCAAAAGCGTCACACTGTCCACACCACCGGAGAGGACGATGATCTTGTCTCTGTTTTTATCTCGTTCTATCATAGTCTTTTTTTCGTCTACCAGATTACTAGTTCGTCGGTAAAAAGGAATTGTTGCGTCCCGGTCATTCGGTACTCGATACGAATGTATCGTGCGGACGTATTGGGGTAAAAGTGAAAGGTCTCCATGCGGGTGCGGTTGTCGTTGGGGTCGGTCTTGGAGTAGACGCGATCGACCACTTGGTAGTTTTTGCCATCCTTGGATAGGGATAGCTCGACATACTGTGGCATATGCACCCAGGGGTCGAGGTCGTGGAGACAACGGGTGAGAAGGTGGTGTAGCTCCGTCTCTTGTCCTAGATCTATGGTGCCGATGGTACTGAGTGATCCTATATTGCCCAGCCACTTGCGGTCCATGTAGGTAAAGGATCCTCGGATCCCATCCAGGAGGGCTGTCTGCTCCCCACCGGCGGGATAGCCACCACGCAAGGGCTTGTCCCACTCGACGGTATGCCCGATGCCCAAGTGGTAGTCGAAGCGCTGCTCCACCGGCGCACCTATACGCTCCCCATCCACAAAACCCGCAGCTACCAATAGAGCACTGTCCGACACCACGATGCGCCGTTCGGGACGATAGAGCGGACTCTCCATCGTGGGGATCGTGCCGTCGATCGTATAGTGGATCTCGGTACCATCGTACTCGGGGGTCAGTCCTACGGTGATCTCACGATTGTCGTAGTCAATGTCCATATCGATGGTGATATTGTTGGATAGATCGTATGCCTCTATACCCTGCTCGTGCAGTCTGTGAATATGCGCTGTGGTACGCCGGACGAAGGAGTCCCAGTCCTTGTTTTCCGGGAGTGTCCAGCCGACCTCAGCCAAAGCCAGCAACCGCGGGAAAGTCATGTACTCCGCATAGTCTCGGCTGTCGATGTACTCCGTCCATAGGTTGGCCTGCACACCGATCACATGCCTGTGGAGTAGATCGGAAGAACCCTCCGGCACAGGATCGTAGCTGTAGCAACGCTGTAGTGGCAGATAGCCTCCTATGGCTTTTCGGGAGGCCGTAATGGGGTTTTCTTGATAGTAGTCAAGGTAAAAGTGGGAGTTGGGCGACATGATCACGTCGTGACCGGACTCCGCTGCTTGTCTGCCTCCCTCCTCGCCACGCCACGACATCACAGTGGCGTTGGGAGCCAGTCCACCCTCGAGTATCTCATCCCATCCGATGATGCTGCGTCCATGGTCGTTCACGTACTTCTCGATACGGTGGATCATGTAGCTCTGGAGCTCATCTACGGAGGTCATCCCTTCGTCCTGCATCAGGGCTTGGCACTTGGGGCAACGCTTCCAAGCCGTCTTGCCCGCCTCGTCTCCGCCTATGTGCAGGTAGGGGCTGGGGAAAAGCTCCATCACCTCATCCAATACGTTCTCCAAAAACTCAAAGGAGTGGGGGTTGCCGACACAAAAGTCACTCTCATCGGACAAGGCTCTGCCACTGCAGCTAAGCGACGGGTAGGCATAGAGTACCTCCTCGCTGTGTCCGGGCATCTCTATCTCGGGGATGACTGTGATCCCTCGGTCCTCAGCATACCGGACGATCTCTCGGATCTCATCCTGTGTATAGTACCCCCCGTAGGCGGTGGAGTCCTCAGCCGTAGTGTAGCGACGATCCTTTTGGATCCACCACTTGTTCCAGTCGCTCATGGTCCTGTAGGCAGTGCGCTCGGTCAGCTCGGGATACTGCTTGATCTCCAGGCGCCAGCCCCCGGCATCCACCAAGTGCCAGTGAAACCTATTGAGCTTGTAGTACTGCATCTCATCGAGCAGCTCCTTGACATACGCCATGCCCATGAAGTGTCTACTCTCGTCCAGCATGTGTCCTCGGTATCGGAACCTCGGCTCATCATGGATCACCACAGTGGGGATACCCTTGGGCGTAATGAGCTGACGCAGGGTCTGGACCGCATACCCCAGAGCATCCTGGTCACCGGCAGTGATCTGGACTCCATCGGCCGGGGTCACCTGGATCACATACTCTCCGCCCTTGTAGTTTTGGTTATCAATGACAGCCTTGATCGCACCTACCGGTGCCTCCTCCTCAAAAGAGAGGGTATCCTTCCCGGCCCTTCGGAGGCTCCGATTTAGCTCCTCGACGAGCAGGCGATTTTGGCGGCTGTCCAGTGGAAAAGAGGCGATATAGGGCTTGGGCAAATCGACCACAGTGGAGTCGTGCCAGACCACCGACTGAGGCATCGGCACAAGTGCCGGCAATTCACCGGCGTTGACCGCCTTGTGGGTGCATGCAACATGGGTACTCAGCACTGCCACGACAGCGAGTGCGAGAGAGAAAAGCTGGGTGTGACGCATGGGCAATCTGGTGCGGATGGGCTATAAACTATAAAACTCTGTCACCCCTCGCACAAGTAGTTCGTTCGTGTCGTACTTGGCCTGTGGACAGACGCGTATCTGATTCGGGGCTAGGTCGATATTGTCTTCCGCCACTCCCACCAGTATGCTGTGTTTTTCGAGGAGATACTCGGCCAGCTCCTTGGCACGGTCATCCGGCAGATCCACGGTGAAGAAAGGGGCACTGCTCGGGCGGGCTTCCACTCCCTCCACACGGCTCAGCAGGTCGGCAAGGTCTTGCGACTCACGCAACCACTTGCGCAGAGGGATCGTAAAGACCGCCGGATGAATCAGGACGAAGTGGATGGCCGAGAGGGCCAAGGTGCTGACGCTGTAGGGCAACGCATAGCTTCCAAAACGCTTTAGCTCACCGGCCTCAGCCACCAAGTAGCCAATCCTCAGGCCCGGCAGGTTGTAGCTGTACGAAAAGGAGGAGAGAGCGATCAGGTTGGGGTACTTCGACACATCTCCCGCCTTGATTCCCGGCTCTATGAGGTAGTTGGTCATGGATAGATCGATGACGAACTTTTTGTCCGGATTTTCCTTGAGTAGCAACAGTATCTTTCTCCTAGGATAGGATCGGCCGTCGGGGGAGTTGGGGTTTTGGAGCCATACGATGTCCACCTCGTTCAGATCCACCTTCGCGGGATCCTTGGCATCCCGGCACTCCACGACCTTGTGTTCGGCCCAGGTCAGTGCCTGACGCACTTCGTTGGTGGTGGGCGACAGGATCAGGGAGCGTGCTCCGGCATAGGCTTTGGCGACAATATAGTAGGCACTGAGGGTGCCGTTGGTGATGAGGAGCTCATCGCTTTTCACCTCTAGCCGTCGGCTCAGTAGGTGCTGGACCTCCTCAGTCTCCTCCTCCGGATAGGTACTGATCAGATCCACATTCTCCACCAGATACTCCTTTAGACCATCGAGAGGAGCCCCCTTCCAGGTCAGGCTCCTAAAGTCGTGGAGCTGCCTTAGTTCAGCACGTTTTTCTCTATTGTTTCGCGTCGGCATATTCTAAAAGACTCAAAGAAATTTTTTCAATTCTTATCTCAAAATGTATACAGTACGGTGCAAAGTTACCCCTTTTTCCACACAAAGAGGCTTTTGGAAAAGGGCACAGGCCCGAAAAACACCCCTATTGTCCACCTTCACGGACAGAAAAAAGGAGGACTTCGGAGCAAAGGATGCCACACCCCACCCCCGCAACCCAAATTCCGCCTCATACTTCGTTTGGACAGCTCCGCCAAAAGTCAAAAAACGGGCGATTTCGGGGTCCCCAAAAGCCATCTCAGAGGAGCGTTGATAATCAGATGGTTATGACAGACCTCGAGTTTCACGGATAGAAGCAAAAGTTTTCACGGATAGAAGCGAAACTTTTCACGGATAGAAGCCATCGCTTAGACGGATAGAAAGAAAAAATGAGACCCCGACACCGCTCTCCCCTTTTGTCCAAATCAGCCCAATGAAAAGGGCTCAAAAAAGGCACCTCGCTCAAAAAGCAGAGAGGTGACAAGAAATGGGTAAATTTGTCGGGTGGCTCCACTTGGGAGCCACTAGCGCAGGCACCCTGAGAGAGAAAGAGAGAGTATAATGGCAAAGAAAGTAAGCATGAACGGTCGCCAACAGACCTCACGCACTCGGTCCAAGCGACCCAACCCCATCCGGTGGCAGATCCCCAAAAACGTGGCACCCAGGCACATCTGGTCGTTTTTGGGCGGGATATGCCTAGGCGCGCTGACCCTCTATCTGTCGGTCTCCTTTGGGTCGTACCTGATCACCGGAGCTGCCAATCAGAGCTTGGTGATCGATGACACCGGTGCCGGCACGATGCAACTGGCCAAAGAGGTGCGGGGCAATGTAGGGATCCACGGGGTCAACCTCATGCACAACCTGGTCAACGGCTGGCTCGGGGTCGGCCTGATATTTGTCCTATACCTCATGTGGATCGTGAGTCGCGGCCTCCTGCTCGCCACGAGGACCAACTACCCCAAGCAGATCATCTTCTCCACAGTGATGGCCTTTTGGACGGCCTTGGCTCTGAGCATGCTACCGGAGAGATGGCTGGAGCGTTGCTTCTTCCTCCCGGGTGGTGTCGTGGGACACAGCATGGCGACCTATCTCTGCGCCACTATCGGTGGAGTGGGTGTCTTCTTGGTATTGGCTCTGACACTCACGGTGGTCCTCTTTTTGTCACTCTCCGGGCTGCAACAACGCTACAGTGCCTGGGCTTTGGAGCGTGAGCGACAAAATAGAGCCAGACAGGAGGCGGAGCAAAAGATGGCCGAGCGTCCGGACGAACCGGACGACCTGCCCGACGAAGCCTCCGACAACATCCCGGATGATGAGGCACCAGACGAATATGAGGAGGAGACGAAAGAAGAAGAAGAGGAGCAACTGCCGATTCCCGAGGAGCCGGCAAACACCGTGCCCGTAGCCCCTATACCCGATCCCGAGGGCCTCGCCACTCTCACGTTCGACACCCCTCCGACCGAGGGAAGCAAGGAGGTGGAGCTAATGGTGGTGGACCGACGCACACAAGAAGAGGAAGAGGAGGTAGACCCCAAGACCATGGCCGAACGCTTGGTCCGAGAGCAAGGCCCCTACGACCCCCGCAAAGATCTGCCCCGCTACACCTTCCCGACCCTCGACCTCCTCAAGAAGTACGGGCAAGAAAATGCCGAGATCGACCAAGCCGAGATACAAGAAAACAAGGAGATGATCACCAATACTCTGCGGAGCTTCAATATCGAGATCATCTCCATCACTGCCACAGTGGGCCCTGCAATCACACTCTACGAGGTGGTACCGGCGGCCGGTGTGCACATATCCAAGATCCGTGGGCTGGAAGACAATATATCGATGAGCCTGTCGGCACTCGGGATACGTATCATCGCACCTATGCCGGGCAAAGGGACCATCGGCATGGAGGTCCCCAACAAAAATCCTCTGATCGTGAGTATGCGCAGCCTGATCGCCTCCAAGCGCTTCCAGGAGTCGCATGCGGAGCTACCGGTCGCACTGGGACGCACCATCACCAACGAGGTCTTTGTCTTTGATCTCGCCAAAGTACCACACCTACTGGTGGCCGGTGCCACAGGACAGGGAAAGTCGGTCGGGCTCAACGCCATCATCACCTCCCTACTCTACAAGAAGCATCCATCCGAGCTAAAGTTTGTGATGGTAGACCCAAAGATGGTGGAGTTTTCGATGTACGCACTCATCGAGAAGCACTATATGGCAAAGTTGCCGGACGAGGAGCAGACCATCATCACGGACACCCAGCGTGTGGCCACAACGCTCAACTCCCTCTGCCAGGAGATGGACGACCGCTACGAGCTACTCGCCTCGGCCCATGTGCGCAACATCAAGGAGTACAACGAACGCTTTGTCAACCGTGAACTCAATCCCGAAAAAGGACACCGCTACCTACCCTATATCGTGCTGATCATAGATGAGTACGGCGACCTCCTCATCACAGCCGGCAAGGAGATCGAGATCCCGATCACACGACTGGCCCAAAAGGCACGTGCCATAGGGATACATGCCATCATAGCCACTCAGCGACCCACTGCCAAGATCATCACCGGTGCGATCAAGGCCAACTTCCCGGGGCGCATTGCCTTCCGAGTCACCTCGGCCATCGACTCCCGCATCATCCTGGATGTCACCGGAGCCAATCGGCTGGTCGGCAAGGGCGACCTGCTCTTCCAGTCCGGCAGCAACCTCACCCGTGTGCAGTGCGGATTTGTGGACACCCCGGAGGTCAACGCCATCGTACAGTACATAGCCGACCAGCGCGGCTACAGCCAAGCGTATGAGTTGCCGGAGGTCGTCGACAACTCAGCTCCCACCACACCGGGCAGTGGTGCCGCCATCGATCCCAACGAACGAGATGTCCTCTTTGACGAAGTGGCACAGATGCTCGTACTCGAGAAACGTGCCTCGATCTCCTTTATTCAGCAAAAGTTTGCCATCGGCTACAACCGTGCCGCACGCCTGATGCTTCAGCTGGAGGCGGCCGGCGTGGTGACCCCCGCAGTGGGCTCCAAGCCCGGTGAAGTCATCCCGCAGACACTCGACCAACTCCAACACATACTCCAACCCTAGCCTTTTCCCCACCCTTTTTGCCATGTGTACCAAAAGCACACTTTCCCTCCTCATCCCCCTTTTGACCCTCTTCGCTCAGCCCACCACAGCACAGCAGGCGACACTCGACAAGATGATCGAACAACTCGATCCCTCCAAAGGATTGCAGGTATCCTTTGAGATATCCGACCCGGACCTGACACAGTCCGTGACAGGAGAGTACCGTGGACTGGGAAGTGCTTTTCACTACACCACAGAGCAGATGAAGGCCTGGTACGACGGCAAAAACCTATGGGTCTACCTGGCCGAAAACGATGAGATCAACCTATCGGTCCCCATGAAGCAAGAGCTCGTCCTACTCAACCCCCTCCTCAGGCTCAACACGATCAACCGCAAGGACTTTGCGCTATCCCTGAAAAAGGAGAACGATGGTGGCGTCTCTCTGACCGCCGTGCGCAAAAAAAAGGATCCCAACGAGACACTGGACAAGCTGGTCGTCCATGCCGACAAGCAATATACACCCACCCTAATCCATATCTACGAAGAGGGACGGCCAAAACCGATAATCGTCCGGGTAACCAACCTGAAGAAAGGTGCTTTTGAGGGAATGAGGGACAAAAACTACTTCAAGTACACCCCGAACAAAATGCCCGGCAAACAGGTTATAGACCTGAGATAAAACCCCACTGCACAATATATTACGTAACAACCACATAAACGACAAAAAAACTATGGCCAACAGCAATACCACAAAAGTCCTCATCATCGGAGCAGGCCCCGCCGGATACACCGCCGCCATCTATGCTTCGCGCGCCAACCTCTCACCCATCCAAGTCGAGGGACTACAACCCGGCGGACAACTCACCACCACCACGGAGGTGGAAAACTTCCCCGGCAACCCGGAAGGCATGACCGGACCGGAAATGATGATGGGCATCCGTGCCCAAGCAGAGCGCTTTGGCACCGACATACGCACCGGCATCGTGACCGGCATCGACCTGTCCAAGCGTCCCTACGTTGCCACAATCAACGATGGCGAGTACACCATCACCGCCGAGACCGTCATCATCGCCACCGGAGCATCGGCCAAGTACCTGGGGTTGCCCGACGAGGGTAAGTACCAGGGCATGGGAGTCAGTGCCTGCGCAACCTGCGATGGCTTCTTTTATCGCGGAAAAGTGGTAGCCGTGGTGGGAGGCGGCGACACAGCATGTGAGGAAGCTCTCTACCTCGCCGGCATCGCCGCCAAGGTCTACATGATCGTCCGCCGAGATGAGCTGCGTGCCTCCAAGGTCATGCAGGAGCGCGTACTCAACCACGACAAGATAGAGGTCCTATGGAAGCACCAGACGACCGGACTATTTGGCGAGAACGGCGTCGAGGGTGCTCACCTGATAAAAAACAAGGGTGAGGCCAACGAAGAAAATGTGGACATCAAGATCGACGGCTTCTTCCTAGCCATCGGGCACACCCCCAACACGAAGTTCCTCGACGGCCAACTCGACACCGACGACAAGGGCTATCTCGTGACCGAGAATGGCACCCCACGCACCAAAGTACCCGGTGTCTACGCTGCCGGCGATGTGGCCGACCCCACTTATCGACAAGCGGTCACAGCGGCAGGATCGGGTTGCAAAGCGGCACTGGAGGCTGAGCGCTTCTTGCTTCACACAAACTGATACTCTGAAAAAGGGGGAAGCCCTTAGTGCCCCTCTCGTCCGAAAAAAGGGGGTGTGCCAAAGTTAATTTTGGCACACCCCCTTTTCCTTGAAGCAATGGGGCTTCTCTATCTATTACTCTGCCGGTTGCCAAGCATTGAGTGGTCGATCGTGCATGAGCTCGTTGACCTCTTTCCGCACTGCGGCTATGGTGCTTTCGCTCTCGTAGTCCGTGAGCACTCGGTCGATGAGCCGCACGATATGCCTAGCCTCGTCGGGCTGTACGCCACGGGTGGATATTGCTGGCGAGCCAATACGTATGCCACTCGTCTGGAAAGCAGATCGGTCGTCAAAGGGCACCATGTTTTTGTTGCAAGTGATGTCGGCGCGCACCAGTACATTCTCTGCCACTTTGCCGGTCATTTCGGGAAATTTCTTTCGGAGGTCGATCAGCATCAGGTGGTTGTCCGTACCATTGGAGACTACTCCATAGCCTAGCTCCACAAATTCATCCGCCATAGTTTGGGCATTTTTTCTCACCAGCTTTTGGTAGTCCGCAAACGATGGATCCAACGCTTCGCCAAATGCCACTGCCTTTGCCGCTATCACATGCTCCAGCGGTCCGCCCTGCACACCGGGGAATACTGCGGAGTCCAACAGCTCGGAGAAGAGTCTCACTTTGCCTTTTTTGGTGGTCTTGCCCCACGGGTTTTCAAAGTCCTTGCCGACCAATATCACACCCCCTCTCGGGCCACGAAGGGTCTTGTGCGTCGTGGAGGTCACGACATGGGCGTACTTGACGGGGTTATCCAGCAGCCCGGCCGCAATCAGCCCAGCCGGGTGAGCCATATCGATCATCAGCAGTGCTCCGACACTGTCCGCTATCTCTCGCATCCGCCTATAGTCCCACTCGCGGGAGTAGGCCGATGCCCCACCGATGATGAGCTTGGGGCGGTGCTTCTTGGTCTGAGCCTCCATGTGGTCGTAGTCGACTCGGCCATCCTCCTTGCGGACAAAGTAGGGGACGGGGTTGTATAGGATACCGGAGCTATTGACGAGGGATCCGTGGCTCAGGTGTCCGCCATGATCAAGGCTCATCCCCAGGAAGGTATCACCCGGACTGAGGATCGTGAGGAGCACCGCCATATTGGCCTGTGCGCCGGAGTGTGGCTGTACATTGGCATACTCGGCTCCGTAGAGCTCTTTGATACGGTCGATCGCCAGTTGCTCGCTTTGGTCGACGATTTGGCAACCACCGTAGTAGCGGTGGCCGGGATAGCCCTCGGCATACTTGTTGGTCAGGACGCTGCCCATTGCTTCCATCACTTGATCGCTCACAAAGTTTTCGGAGGCAATCAGTTCGATCCCATTTTGTTGGCGTTCGCGCTCTTGTCGGATTAGGTCAAAGACCTTTTGGTCTCTCTTCATACTGATTATGGTTATGTAGTGGTTTATTGGTTGGGCGATGTTTTTATCGGCACAGAAAGTTACCTATTTTTTTGATACCACAGTGCTTTGGCCGACACCACTTTTCGCATGGGGGGAGAGGGTAGAGGATGGGTGGTGATTAGGATTAAATTATCTATATTTGCACCAACGGTGCTTTCGTCGTGATCGGGCGAAAGAAGAGGGAAACGAGTGAGACTCTCGTACAGCCCCGCTGCTGTGTACCTCATCAACTCTCGGCAGAAAAAGGGAAAACACTCCGAGCCGGACAGCTGGATATGCACGCCAAAAAAGCGTCAGCTGACCCCCGATAGCTCACCTCCCTTTTCCAAAACACCACTGTGGCACCCACGCCATGGGAAGGTACTGCCGAGGGGAGGAAGTCAGAAAACCTGCCGTTACGTGCATTCATATACGTATCTCTCTCGAGGGTTAGGAGAGATGCCACCAGGATTTGGCAACAAAGGGACTCTTGGTTCACAATTCCCTTTCCAACAAGCACAAGAGTTTCCTTGCCGGGCTTGTGGCAAGATATAGCAGACCAGGCTGCGCTGTCTGTCGTGAGGATCGATGGCCGCCGTGCATGGATTACTGAAGTGGTACATATCGGGCTATTGCCCGATCATGTATCACTTCTTTTTTGGGGGAAAGAGGCTGAGTGACTGCTGCCACACCGCTGGTTCCTTGCCACTCAGCTCTTGCGCCCGCTGTAGACCAGTGTGTGGATATTCTCGGGAGCGAAAAGCTTGTCGGCGACCTCTAGGATACTCTCCGGTGTCACTCGCTCCAGGCTGTCGTATATCTGAGGGATGGTCTCGTAGCGTCCCTTGTGGAGGAGCTGTCGTCCAAAGTTCAAAAAAAGGCCCTCACTCTGCTCCGCACTCATGGTGATCTGCCCCTTGATCATCTTGATCCATGCGTGCAGCTCTCTCGGCTTGAGTGGCACACGTCGGATGCGTCTCAGCTCCTCGAGAGTCACCTCCAGTGCAGGAGCGGCATGCACCGGGTCGCTGCCAAAGTAGATCTGCCACACCCCCGTATCGGAGAGAGCCGACTGAGATGCGTCCACATCGTACACCCAGCCACGTTGCTCGCGTAGCAGGATATTCAGTCGAGTATTCATCCCATTTCCGGCCAGCATATTGCACAGGAGGTTGGCCTCGGTGAGGCGGGGATTGTGGATATCGTAGCACAGTCCACCGATGAGGGTGTGCGCTTGGTAGGTGGGGGTCTTCTTTTGGATGCAAAAAGGGGAGACAGAGGTCGGCAAAGTCGCCTTCCCCTCCCGGCTCGGCTCCGGCTCCCGATCCGCAAACGGCTCCGAGAGATACCGCTCCGCCAGCTCCAAAAAACGCTCCACACTCACCTGTCCCATGCAGAAAAAGAGAAGGCGGTCAGGCGTAAAGTACCGCCGGGTGTAGGCTAGTAGATCCGGCGGGGTCATCCGAGCGAGGGAGTGCGGGTTGCCGAGGACCGGATGCTCCAGTGCTGTGCCACGGAAGAGCAGCTCATCCCAGTCGTCAAAGATCTGGTCCGACGGCGTATCTCGGTACAGGTTGATCTCATCCTCCACCACAGTGCGCTCCTTCACCAGCTCATGGAGTGGAAAAGTCGCATGGCGGACCAGGTCGTTCAGCAACTCCATACTGCGTACCAGTGCCGGACGAGGTGCCGAAGTGTAAAAAAAGGTCTCATCCTTGGAGGTATAGGCATTGAGGTCACCGCCCACCGCCTCCATCCGGCTAATAATGTGCCTGGCTCGCCGCTTCGTCGTCCCCTTGAAGAGCATGTGCTCCACAAAGTGGGCCAGACCCGGTAGGTCGGAGGGGTCGTTTCGGCTGCCGGTACGGACCGCAAAGCCACAATAGACGGCACGGCTCCGCACCGGCAGGAGCGCGACGGAGAGGCCATTGGAGAGTGTATGAGTGAAGTAGGTGTGTGTATTCAAGATCAGTCAGTCACAAAAAAAGTGAGGAGGGCGGACAACTCCTGTCCTCGCAAAAGTACCAATTTATTCAACGACACATCCCCCATACCCATCTGCATCCCGCCGACTGTATAGAGGCGGTGTCACGGGGGAGGGGCGCAATCGCAGGAGAGCTCACCCATGGTCATCGGAGCTTCGCACCGGCTTCAGCCAAGGGGAGAAACCCAGAGAGCAAGGAGACAAAGTCATCCCTCTGTGCAGACAAACTATTTCTTCCGGACGAAAAAGTCCAAATCACTGTGTGATTTATTCAGATCACTAAGTGATTTGTTCAGATCACAGTGTGATTTCAATAAATCACATAGTGATTTTATCTTTTCCTTGGACCTGCGTCTCTTTTTCTCCGACAGAGGCGGTTTTTTCTCCCCGACAAAAAAGAAAGCCCTTTCGGCCCCCGAGGGATAGCACACCCCTCGGAAGCCGAAAGGGCTCCCACTCAAAGCATTTTTTTTTAGAACCTGAATGGCGAAGTCACCGACTGCTCCCGCTCTCGCTGAGATTGGTGGTCGCGCTCCCGCTCAGCGTTGCGGTCGCGCTTCTTTTTCTCCTCCGGCTTGGTCTTGATCAGCTCCCGTGGCTTTTGTCGCGATATGGGGACCCGTAGGGGATAAAAGTTCTCCTTGATCTCCCAGTTTTTCATCAGCTCAAATACCTTGGGGGCATAGTACACCGGCTCGGCTTGTGTCCGGGTGTCAAAGTCGGCCGGATCCCATCGGTGATTCCCGTTGCGGTCGAGGATGACACGGAGGGCATACTTGTCGGGCTTGAGGTCCTCAAATCGGACCGTGGTGCTGTCGCTGTATGCGGTCCGTACAGGGCTGTCCTGGGTGTTGAGCAGCTCGACAATGACCGGCCCTTGTACATCGTGGACGGTGATCTGGAGGGAGGCAAATTGGTCGCGCTTGCCTATGCTAAAGCCGTCGATGACCATCTTGTCCGGACTGTGTCCGTAGACATCTCGCAGTATGAGGCTGTCTATGTGCAGCTCGTACTGGGTGCCGTACTGGAGTGGTGCGGTGATCAGTCCCACAGTGGTACGTCCCGGCAGCAAGCGCACGTCCGTGATGGGCACCGGCCGGAGGACACTGTCGTTGGCATTGTAGAGCTTGATCGCCCCCAGTGTGGCGGTATCTACCGGCAGTGTGGTACTAAATAGGAGGCTGTCCACCACTCCTCCCGTGCCTTTGTGCTCCACCGTGACAGACAACGGACTGCGGGGAGCTTTTTTGGCCGTGGGCAGACTGTCGGTAGGTGCTTTTGGTGCTTTTGGCTCTTTTTCCTTGACTTGGGGCTTGGGCTTGGGTTGCTTGAGGGTGATGGAGTCGACCTTCATCGTAACCCGGTTGAGCGAGTCCACGGTGTGGTAGCTGACGGCGAAGCGCTCGTGCTTCCGGGCGACACTGTCGGTGATGAATACGGAGACCATCTTGGTGGCCGGATCCCGGTCCAGGACGTACCAGCCTGGGGCGGGCTGTGGCAGGGTGTCGATGGGCTGGAGTGCCAGGGCCGTGTCCGGCAGCTCGTTGAAGGTGAGGTTGAGCCGATAGGGCTCGGGGCGCTCTCGCTTGGAGACAAATCGGCGTCCATTGGCGGGCTGCGAAAAGAGCAGGACCAGGTCGTCCGGCAGGTATCTGGTGTAGTGTACCTCTCGGATGGTGTCTATGGTCAGGGAGTCGCGCCAGATGGTGTCGTTGCGCATAGCGGGCTCGCATCGGGTGGTGATGGCGCTGTCGAGGAAGGCGATACCCTCAGTGGGGTTGTCGTAGCGGTAGTTGCCATCCGCCTCCTTTAGGGCAAAGATGTCGTAGGTGCCTTGCTTGATGTTGCGGATGACAAAGCGGGCATTGTCGGAGGTCCTACTCATGCGCATGAAGGAGGTATCGCGAAAGGCAGCCCGGGTACTGTCCTGCGGATGGATACCGACCACCACATTTTGTACCGGCTCATGGTTGCGGGCATTGAGCACCATCCCCCCAAAGGCCATGGTGTCGATGACCGATCCGGTGGAAAAGGCGACCGAGAAGTTTTCGAGCGGATTTCCCTCGTTGTTGTCTTGTATGGCGTCGGTGAAGTCGAGGGTGTAGGTGGTATTGTGGGCTAGGGTGTCCTCGAGAGTCACCACCACTTGCTTGCCGAGTGCCTGGATCTGTGGACGCTGGAGCTGAGGAGGGGAGATGATGACCCTTTTTTGGGGCTCCTTGAGGGTGATGTACTCATCAAAGGTGAGGGTGATGCGTCGTGCGGTGACGTTGAGTGCGCCATCGGCAGGCACCATCTTGATCAGCTTGGGGGGTGTGTCGTCGTAGGGTCCTCCGCCCGGTGAGACACGGTTGGCACAGCCGTAGACCAGTGCGACCAGGAGGAGGAGTGTCGCTAGGGGGAGCGTGTGAGTATTGACTTGTTTTTGCATCGGATACTGAGGTAGACTTTTGTGGGCAAAATTAGCCAATTCCGACGAGAGCGGTGTGTGGCTTACTTGATTAGTCCCAGGCACCGGCTCATGAGGTAGTCGCGTGTAGCCTCCAGGGTGGGCAGGGCCTCCAACTCACTCGGACGGATGGGCTCCCCTATGTAGACATCGATGGTACGGCCTCTTTTGTTGAGCATCTCGGCCGGTATCCGGAGGAGATTGAGGTTGTAGCTAAGGCGAGAGAGTAGGTAAAAGAGGCGGGAGTTTTGCCCCCCAAACATCACAGGATACATCGGCTGCTCGGCTCGCTTGAGGATGCGGATGCTATTCATCTGCCAGGGTTGCTCCTTCGGTGCCCCTTTCGCCCAATCGTAGTGTGCGATGCCTCCGGCAGGGAAGATGCCCATGGGATGCCCCTCGGCGAGCTGAGCGGCGACCATGCGCAGTCCGGAGATATTTTTCTCCGGGGCATGCCGGTAGTTCTTTTTGTTTTTGCGGGGCTGTATCGGTATCCAAGTGTCGGTGAGCGGGGTGATATTGGTCAGGAAGTTATTGACCAAGACCTTAAAGTCCGGGCGTATCTGCCCAATGATCGCCACCAGTATCAGTCCGTCCAAGCCACCGAAGGGGTGGTTGGAGACGGTCAGGAATGACTTTTCGGCCCTCATGGAGTCTAGGTTTTCCCGACCGTGGATCCGGTAGCCGACCTGCACATCCGGGTCGTCCAGCACCGCTTGTGCAAAGGCCGCATGCCGTAGCTCCCAGTGGCGTCCCGAGATGGCATTGACACCATCCACTCCGGAGACCCTGAAGAGCAACCTCCCGACCACTCGGCCGAGAGAGGTCCTAAAGAAAGGACCTAGGATATCTCCCAGATCCTCCAGGGTGAGGACTTTGGTGGGGTCGTACTTGCTCATAGCGGATTACCGGAGCTGAGCCGTGAACTCGCGACAAAGCATCTCGTGCTGCTTTCGCGCCGTGTAGAGGACGATATTCAGGAAGACCACCTCGTACACAAAGTAGAGCCACACCTGACCGGTGAGTGCGATGATGAATAGCGGGATCGTCCGGCCATTGAAGGTCATGAGGTCCACCAACTTCATGATGATCCGGCTACCGGATCGGAAGCGCTCACACTCCTCGTGCGTGAGCCGGTCCCACCGGAGGAGGCTCAGCATCCGCCCCATATCCGGCGTGATCCTGCCTTGGAGATAGGTGTACCAGACATAGAGCCTGAAAAACACCCGCTTGTACCCACGCGGCATACGGTTGTACCGATCCAGCACTTGGGCATAGGTCGCAAATTCCTTGCCGGTATCGGGACTGATGAAGCGCAGGTGCAGGGTCTTGTAGTAGTCCGTCACAAAAGCTTGCTGAAAGTGGCTCAGCATCGACAGTACCGCGACCGGGAAGATGACCCAGCACCCATACTGCTCGTATATCCTCAGGCTCAGTGCCACATACAGGGTGATGAACCAAAAGTCACCCGCCATACCGTCAAGGATGCGACCGATAGGGGAGTAGCGACCCGTGAGACGCGCCAGCTGACCGTCCACGCAGTCCAGGATATTGGCACTCACCATGAGCAGTATCGCCAAGAGGGTCAGGTACAGAGAGGGGTAGCGAAAGCACCAAGCACCCGCCATCCCGACAAAGATGCTGACGACGGTGACGAGGTTGGGGGAGATGGGCGTATGCCGCAGACACCGGGCGATCCGAAAACCAATCGGCCTATAAAAGATGCGATCGACTAGGTTTTCGGTCTCCAAGGACTTGAGCGAACTGAGGTATTCGGGGCTTTCTTCCAGCTCTATTTCGATTTGAGACATGGTTGGGTTTTGTTGTCAGGGTTGTGGGTTATTGGTAGCAGTAGCCACCCGATATGGTGATGATGTCGCCATTGAGGTAGGTGTTTTCCACCGCTAGGCGAAAGAGCTCCCCCACCTCGTCCGGAGTAGCAAAGCGGTGCAGGGCGACCTTTTTCTCTATACTTTGCCGGATCTCGTCCGGCTTGTTTTTCTGCCACTCGGTGTCGACGAACCCCGGTGCTATACCGACGGTCCGATGCTGATAGGGCTCCAAGTGCTTGACCAAGTTTCGGACCAGAGCATGCACCGCACTCTTGGTCACCCCATAGGCGAGCGAGGTGCCGTGTGGCTGGACCGCCATCATGGAGCCGGTGAATACAAAGACCCCACCCCGCGGCATCATCGGGGCTAGCATCTGGGTCAAAAAGACGGGGAAGTGGACATTTCCGGCAAACGTTGCGGCCCACTTCGCCGGATCGTACGCACCAAACTCCTCTCGGTACGTAATATTGGCATTGTAGAGGACAGCGGTGGGGCACTTGCCGGTGGCGACGATCCTGTCCACCACCTGCTTGGGCGCATCGGGATCCGTCACGTCCAGAGCAAAGACAGACACCTCCTTGCCGGGGTGCGCACTCTGAAGCTCCGCACGGCAACACTCCGCCGACGTGGCATCCGTAGCATAGGTCAGCCACACAGCCTCCGTCTGCGGAGAGGCGAGAAGGGCCTCAGCGGCGGCTCGGCCTATCCCCTTGGTACCACCGGTGATCAGTATTCGGTTGGGCATACTCATGCACGCATGGCGACTTTACCGGAGCTCCTCTTTCTCGGGATTGGGCTTTTGGGCCTGCTCCTTGACCAGACGAGCATGGTAGGACTCTGCCACTGCTTCCTTGATATGAGTACTCGACACCCCGGTGCCGTAGGGGAAATAAAAGACTTGCACACCCAAGTCCCGCAGGTAATCATACTTGCCCTCCCAGTCGTCACCCACCACAAAAGCATCAATATTGAGCTTCCGGACGATCTCCGTATGGTTGAGCGAGTGCTGTGGGATGACAATGTCGGGAGCCTTGAGCGCCTCGATGATCTCTCGCCGCTCCTCAAATGGGATGATGGGAGCGGGCTTGTAGCTCTTGACCAGCTCGTCCGTGCTGATCCCCACGATCAGGATGTCGCCCAAGGCACGTGCGTAGTTGATCATACGCAGGTGGTTGGCATGAAACATGTCGAATGTCCCTGATGTGTACACTATTGTTTTTCCTCTGAACATATATCGGTGCAAAGTTGTCACGTAGACCCGGTTATCCTCCCATAGCACGCTTGCCCCACCCTCAAGAGTGAGGACCGCCGATGCCTGTGGAAGTGTTGTTTCCGACAATATACCAAAATATATCGGGCAGAAGAGACAACTGAGGCGAAAGCGTGTACCGGAGACCTCTTCCACTCCCATCCGTTTTTCTGAATTATTGGGGGCGAACCCTGGGCTACCGACCCAATCAAAAAAAACGACCCCACCCCCTCCCGAAGGCCCAACCGGGCACAAAACGGGGGAAGGTGGGGAAAAGCGTGAGCAGATTGGCTCACTTAGCTCTACCTAGTGAGTAGGCGGATAGAAGCCCCTTCACTCTTTTTAAGGCCGGCGATGTTGACAAACAAGTTACCAAACATCATAACATCGGCCTCATTCGGTTTGGAGAATAGGCTTTTTTCCACAGATGACGACCAGAAATGCCCATAATTATCATAGCGATGATTAAAAACAGGAAAGATCCGAGTGATGACCGTTGGACTACTGGTAAAAATACTCTCGGAAGTTGGGTCCGATGGATCCTTAGTCTCCTTTGCCTTTATCTCACTAATATCAAGTGGTCTGTCCGTGCGCAACATTTCAACCCGCAGATCTTGTCCACTACTTGGCTTTGAACTTTTCATTATATAATAGCGAGCTGCCACATAAATCTTCTTTGACGGATCGGAACACAAGCTATAGGTAATGGTGCTGATGGTGTATGTGTAATTGCTGAATTCGGGATCCCTACGCACCATACGACATATCGAACAAAACTCCATCGTGTAGTCTTTGCCTCCAAAAGTCACTGGGATAACAATTGTCGGTTGAGGAAATTCATACGGCTGCATGTCTACAGGTGAGGTCCACATCGCAGCAAACCAGATGGGGCACACAGGTGTCGGGTAGCCTTCTCTATAATATTCAAATGCAGAGGGAAAGACTGCGCTCCACTCCTTGAAGGTAGGCATGTAGTATTGCTTACCATCAAGTGTGGCCGGTGTGGTGTCGTAGGTCATCGCTTCGTCCCAGGTGAACTTATGCGTAGCACCCTCTCCCCGCTTTACCGGTGCAAAGGTGCCATTGAGGTCAGCCATGTTATACTCCGAAAAATAGGCGAGCGGATTCATGAAGCTCTGATATAGAGGAAGCTCCTTTTTGATCACTTGGTTGCCTGTGAGAGCACTCTTGATCTGGACCGTGACAGAACCCTCGTAGTGCTCATACATGGAGCTGAGGTCTCTGACATTGACCCTGAAGCTACCCGTTGCCGGCTCTCTCGTGATGAATATATTGTTGGGATCAGATGAGGTGATCTCCACGTCGTCGAGGGGAAGCTCCTCCTCAATGGCGGTGGAGGTGGTACCTCCTGTAGTACGTACACTCTTCTTGATCGCCTTGACACGTACCTTCACGCTAGGATTAGTGGACGAGTCGGGGAAGAGCAATGCATCATGGTCAACATCAAGCGCATACTCAGTGGCGATGACATTCGAGGTGGAGATGGTATAGGTGATCTGCTGACCTCTATTCCATGCAGTAAACTCAGGGAAGGTATAGGTCAGTTCAAAATCTCCATAGCGATCGCTGGCCTGCAGGGTCATCTTCGTGCCACCCCGTTCTTGCGGAATCACCAGGTAAGGCTCCTCGAGAAGTTGCGTGCCTGCAACCCCTGTATGGCTCTTGTTGATCGGAATGGTGACGTCCTGCTTCGAGCTATTATCATACATCTTCCACACAGGATAACAGTGATAATTGTCATAAAACGCATTACCCGGGACAATACCTGAGATGAAAAAACAACGAGCCTTTTGACAAACTTGCTGAAAGCCAACACTCTTCACTACCCCCGGTAGGAAGCCTTCCTCTAGTTCGAATCGCAGTGCTGTGAGTGCATGAAACATAGGTAGTCGGATAGACCCATTTAAACTATTTCGCATGCGAATCATATAATCACCGGGCAGACCATGAGGGAAATCTTGGAATGAACCGGTAAGCCCACCAATGAGCAGATCCTGCTGCATTGCAGGTTCAGTGGGTATTGTGTAGACAAAGCTTTGAGCGGAACGTGCAGGAACAGGTCTAGATCTATATATTACCCTCTTCATGCTACTGAGATCCACCCCTCGAGCATTGTGCGGAGCGTAAAGATAAAACTCAGCCAATTCATCGGGGCGAATGTCGTACACCCATTGATACGAGCTAATGAAATAGCGCGCCTGACGGATCAACTTTTCATTGACAATCAGTTTTCTTTCAGTGGCAGCACGATTGCCGGCTTTCCATGAGACAGCATAAAAACCAACGTTGTCGATCGTGTTTGTGTCGTAAAAGGTAGCGCGAGTGGGTGACGAGTTGTCAGGGGCTTTATCCCGGTCGGAGACCCGGATATGGAGGTAGTACTGCGGACGCTTGTCGGCTGTATCGGCAGTCGTTGCTCCGATCGGGGTCACCTCCAGTGGCACCACGTAGGTGGTGTCGTGGCTCTCAACGCTTCGTGTGGCGTTGCCATGTGGCAGGGGGGCAAAAGTATCATCCGTCCACACCTGAAAGGCTATGGAGTTGGAGAGCTCTCCCGAGCCGACTCCGGGGCCGAAGTCAATATCGGACTTGCAAGCGGACAGAGAGAGAGCTACCGCCACAAGCGTGGCCGACCAAAGCGACCGGCGCTGCACGCTTTTCATTGATCCATTTGGTATCATATCTTTTTTCCCTTACTTATTTGGCTGTTGAGTGCACGAGCAGTGGAGTATGCGGGGCTTATCTGGTGTACCCGGGTGTCCGTAGCTCGCTTTTGTTTTGTTGCCGGAGGGGGAGAGGCACAGGGCCCCAACCGCTGAGGTTGTCCAACCCCCTCCGGCATATTTTTTAGGGATGGCTATTCAGCCATACTCATAATCAAGGCATTGCTACCGGTACATCCACGGCCTCAAAGTCCGTAACCACTACAGTGAAGGTGATGGGCTGACCTAGGATTGGTTTTCCGGGATCAGGGACAGGAGTCACAGGAGGCACCACGGGACTAGGTGTGGGGGTCACACCTGGGTTGGGTGTTGGCTCAGGGTGCTTTGTGGGGGGCATGTTACCGACACCGTTGGTGAAGTCCAGCGTGTAGATGTACTTCTTGCCGGCTTCCCACTTGGTGTTGATCGCCACAGTACCGATGATGTAAGACTGGTCATTGGCGGCCAGCTGGGCTGAGCTTGGATAGAGAGGAGCACCGTTTTCGGTCACCTGCATCATCACGGCGATGTAGGCGCCTGTGAAGTCCTTGGTTGCTGCCTCTTCCTTGTAGTTCCAGGCCGTCAGTTGCTGAGGGATCAGCATGAAGTTGTTGCCCTCTACGGTTTTCATGATTCGCTTTGGCGTACCGTCGAGTGTCACAGCGGTGTTTGCATTGCCGAGGTCACAGTAGTGTGCGCCGTTGCTACCGTTCACCTCTTCGTTTTCAGCCCATGCGAGCGCTGTGCCGCTGGCCGGAAGTGAGAGGGTAGCCTTGCCATCCACTCCGACGATCTGTACACCCAGGATTTTGACACCACGGGTTGTGTTTTCGTTTTTGGCCTTGATCTCGATCTGAGCCAGTGCGTGGTTGAAGGTCAGCTCCAAGCCGGTGCTCTCGTTCGCAGCCTTGGTACCCTCGTTGTAGGCTACGGTCAGGTCCTTCTGCAGCTCTACCATTGCCTCTGTGGAGCCATGAGCGGCTGCAGGCTCAAAGTCCTTGATCTTTTGTTCCGTGGTGCTGACGTTTGCTGTGCCGGCACCTGCGTTTTCATACGCCCAAAACTTCACCGTCTCGTTGTCGGGCCAGTAGTAGGGAGTGGCGGTTGACCAGCGATTGGGGATGGGTGTATTGTAGGTCACGCGCTCGTTGAATAGCTGCGTACCTGCTTCTCTCACGGCAAGCACCTGAAAGCCGGAGGTCTGCATAGAGGTTAGGTTGACCTCAGTACCACGCAGACGGGCGTAGTCGAGGTTGGTGCGGAAGCTGATGCTCCCCGCCTCACTGACGGCGTTGATCGTCTCCATCTTGTTGCAGGCGGAGAAAGCCATCATCAATGCGGCAGTAGCCGCAAGCATTAGGTAGTTTTTCTTCATGTTGATAAAAAACGTATTGAAATTAAAAATAAAAATACTCTCCGGGAAGACTTTAGCTTCCCCCTAAAAAGAATTTATCTCATCATCACCACATAGGCAGAGGCACCTTGACCTCCTTCCACTGCTCCACCTGTATGGGGTCTTTTTTGCCCGTATAGATCGGGGTTGGCAGCTCCAGCAGAGGGATATGGATGGTCCTATTGAGTGGATCGGGTGCCTGTCGGATCAGGTCGGTCACATCGTACTCACCCTTGAAGGACTCACCGCTGTCCAGTATCGCATAGACGACCAGCACGTGACGCATGGGTCCGCCCCCCCCTGCCGGGCCAAAGCTCTCCACCGTGGCGGTGGCCCCCTCACCCTCCTTGGCGAGGGCAAAAGGGAGTGTGGCTAGGGTCTCCGTGGCGGTTGGGCCACTGAGGTGCAACCCGGTCGCCAATCCGGTGAGAGTGCCGGTCAGTTTTGCCAGGTGCCGGCTATTCTTGATCCGGTCGATCATGACCCGCAGCGTAGTGGTCACCTTGCGAGGCCTCATCACGAGAGTCTGGTGCAGAGTCGTCCCACTCTCGGGAGCCAAGACCTCAAAAGAGCGCACCTTGTCGGAGTAGAGCAGGTCGGGCAGCTCCATCACCTTTTCGTCCTCCGTACCGCGCGCCCTAGGCACCGACACCGCCGGCATGCTCAGCAGGCGGTTGAGCAGGAGGCGATTCTCCTGCGTGGTCACCAAGAAGTGCTCAAAGTCGTCACCGCGCATATAGGTACCGCGCACATCGCTATTCACGCAGATCGCATGGTAGAGGCCGGGCCTCACAGCGATCACATGCCCCTTGGGGTCCGCACTGTCGAAGCGCATCATACCCCCACGCTTCACCCCATTGGCATCCACCGGAAAGAGGTAGAGGCTCATCTGCTTGGGCAGCTCGGTCACCGTGCTCTCCCAATCGTAGATCACCTGCACCTCCACACCACCGGCATCGGGCATCGTGAAGAGACGGTGCCGGCAACCACAGAGGAGAAGCAGCGTGAGCAGCAACGGCAAAACGATTGACAGGTGGGCAATAGCCCCCCACAGTCCTTTATATCTCGATTCTATAGGATTCATGGTCATCATAGCTCTCCTCCTCACCTCTTATTATAGTTGCCATAGCCCAGCAGCCACGTGAGCGTGACCCCCACCTTGGTGGGGCCAAAGTACCGCAATCGACGGGTCGCCTGCCATACATAGTGCAGCTCTCCACCGTAGACCTGGGGCAGGCACTCCTGGTAGATCCCCTGCAGGTAGCCCATTCCCACCTCGAGGTCGAGATTGAATCGTCGCCCGATCGGCAATGCATAGCCGTAGTTTAGCCCGGCACTCCAGGTGCCATCGGCACTCTGGTAGCCACGATGCCACTTGCCGACCTCAAAGTCCCAGCTGTACCACTGGCCATACAGCCCCAAGTGGTGCCCCTGCAGAGGCTTCTCCTGCGCCTTTTTGCCAAAATAGCGACGGACCTCCACCTCCCCACCGTAGATACGCCAGTAGGTGTGTATGCGGTCGTTTTTCCACCAAGCCGCACTCCACGACCCCAGGAGCGAGTAGCCATCCCGGAGGTAAAACTCCACCCCGATATTGGGCACAAGTGCCACCGTCGTGAGGAGGTTGGTCCGCAAAGACATGTAGAAAGGCACAGGCTTGGGCTCCGGCCTAAAACCGGGAATAGACACAAAAATAGGATCAGGACACTTCTCCACCACCACGGTATCCACCCGTACTATCTCCACAGTGTCCACTTGGTTCACCTTCACGGCATCCGCTCGGTTCACCAGCACGGTGTCCACTCGGTTCACCAGCACGGTGTCCACTCGGTTCACCAGCACAGTGTCCACTCGGTTCACCAGCACAGTGTCCACCACATGCGCCACAGATGGCTCCGGCTCCGGCTTGGGCTCAAAGACCACATGCACCATCGTCCGACGCATCTTTGGGTAAAAGTGCTCCTCCATATAGTGCCAGGGCACACCACCTCCCACCTCCGATAGGCGAACCTTGAGCCGATAGGCATCTGTATCGTTTCGGAAGCCCCCCTCCGGCACGGTGGCCAAAAGGGCCATCGTCTCCTCCTTGTAGGGAAAGAAGGAGTCCTCCCTCACCATAGTGGCCAGACTACTCCAGTCCACACCCAGCCCCCGCACATCGATAGTCGTCGTCGACAGGCGACACTGACCATACATATAGTCCACAATCGCATCGGCACGCTTCTTGGCCAGACGATCATTGATCGCCACACTCCCCTCCGGAGAGGCCGTAGAGACGATGCGGATGCCTTTGGGCCTCACCTTGCCATCACGGATCAGCTCGTTGAACCAACTTGCAAAGCTGCGGAGGCGACTGCCATTTTCCCCAAACAGAGGATCCAGTCGACTACTGCCCTGTGCAAAGTACACCTGCACAGAGTCCTCATGTATAGTCGGGCCGGCCACTGCTCCGGCAGAGACCGTCACAGTCTGTGCCCTCAGCAGAGGAGCACTGACGAGCAAAAGGAGCATCGGCAACAGACGACCGAATGCGCTCCCCAAACAACCTATTGTCCTACCCATCATCTATATCTGTATGTTTATCCTAAAAAATGCGGAACATCCGTCTCCCCAAGTCCGCCCCCCATCCGTCATGCGACAGTAGGAGTGCGGATAAGCTCCACTCTTATATTTCGTCTGAGACCGGCTCTATCTTTCTCCATCATTGCTTTAACCTAAAATAGTCAACGGATAAGTGATACTCGGCCCGAATCTGTCTCTTCTCCTTCCCAATGAAAAGGGAAAGAAAAAAGGACAAGCCATCTACAAAACCAAAGGCATGATCAAAACCAGTCTTTTAGCGAGCAAAAGTACAAAAGCCGAGCAAAAACAAAAAAAAACAGATAAAAAAACTTAAAAACCACCGGATCAACCCCCAAAAAATGATCACCCTCACGACCCCACCGGGAGTCAACAACCGTCCACCCTGCTTTGCGACCCCTGGCGGGGTCGTGTTTTTTCGGGGCGACTGCGGTCCCGGGGTCTTCGGGGCTGCGCCCCTCGACACCCGGGCTATGAAAGAGGCACCCCTAACGGGGTGCTGCAACCCAATTTTGCCGACCCGATATTGCCGACCCGCTTTGCCCAAATAACGGATCCGATGGCAAGGTCTGCCGACCCCGACAGGGGTCGCAAAACAGATCGGACAGAGGGGAAACAAAAAGGGGCTGCCGACCCCGCAAGGGGTCGCTCCTTCATAGCCGGGCGGTCGAGGAGGGACCAAAGCCCCGACGATGACCCCCGGAAAGAACGGCCCCCACCTCACGACCCCGCAAGGGGTCGCAAAGCAGATCGGCAAAGTTGGGGGCGCAAAACTGGGTGTTGTTTTCCCCTTCTATCCGTCTAATTGATCGCTTCTATCCGTGAAAACTTTCGCTTCTATCCGTGAAAACTTTCGCTTCTATCCGTAAAACTCGAGTCTACCTATAACTATCTGATTATCAACACTCACCGAAGGAGGCATTTTTGGCCAAAAAATCGCCTGTTTTTGGGGCCTTTTTGGTAGGCTTTTGAGCCTGTTGCACACAAAGCAAGAGGGTGTGCCAAAACAATTGTTTCGGCACACCCTCAATGGTTGGTTATCCTATCACACCAAAGCGAGGAGGGATCAACGTCCCTTGTCTTGGCTCAGTACAATATCGTGGGTATCCTTGGCGATGAGCAACTCCTCGTCGGTGGGGATGATGGCAACCTTTACCTTGCTGTCCGGTGTGGAGAGGAGTACCTCCTTGGCGCGGACCTTGCGGTTGAGCTCCTTGTCGATCTTGATACCGGCGTAGTCCATATTGTCGCAGACGTACTCGCGTGTGATGGCCTGGTTTTCGCCCACACCACCGGTGAAGATGATCGCATCGGCACCATCCAGCTCGGCCAAAAAGGCACCGACGTACTTTTTGATCCGATGGTTGTACATCTGCATGGTGAGGATGGATCGCTCGTCTCCGGACTCCATGCCGGACTCTATGTCGCGCATATCGCTGGAGATACCGCTGAACCCGAGGACACCGGACTCCTTATTGACCAGTTTGTTGAGCCCATCCGCATCGAGGCCCTCTTTTTGCATGACGTAGACGAGTGCACCGGGGTCGATGTCTCCCGTTCGGGTGCCCATCATCAGTCCTTCGACAGGGGTGAGCCCCATGGTGGTGTCCACGACTTGTCCACCACGGACGGCGGCTATGGATCCGCCATTGCCGATGTGGCAGGTGATGATGCGTGCGGTGTCGTAGTCCAATCCGAGGAATGCGGCTCCGCGCTTGCTCACGTAGCGGTGGCTGGTGCCGTGAAATCCGTATCGGCGTACCTTGTAGTCGCTGTACATCCTATAGGGGAGTGGGTACATGTAGGCATAGGGCTCCATGGTCTGGTGAAATGCGGTGTCGAATACCGCCACCTGAGGCACGTGGGGTAGGAGCTTGGAGATGGCGGCCACGCCCTTGAGGTTGGCGGGGTTGTGCAAGGGGGCAAGGTCGCTGAGCGACTTGACCTTTTGGATCACTTCATCGGTGATGAGCGTACTTTTGCTAAAGGTCTCGCCTCCGTGCACTACTCGGTGACCTACGGCGTCGATTTCGTTGATGGAGTCGATGTACTTGTGCTTGGGGTCTTGGAGGGTCTCCAGGATGAGCTCCACCGCTGTGGTGTGCTCGGGTAGGTATTTTTCGATCGTGACGGACTCGCCCATTCTGTCCTTGAACTTTAGGAAGGAGCCTTCCTGCCCTACACGCTCCACGCCTCCCTGAGCGATGACTTGCTCGTTGGCCATGTCGTAGAGCTTATACTTCACGGAGGAACTTCCGCAGTTGAGTACGAGTATTTTCATGTCTTGATTGTTTTTCTGAGTGTGGTTGGTGTTTTTGGGGGATCAATGAGCGGCCGCGGCGGCTTGTAGGCTCGTGATGGCGATCATGTAGTAGATGTCGTCGGCGGAGCAACCTCTACTGAGGTCGTTGACCGGGTGTGCTATTCCTTGCAGGATGGGGCCTACTGCTGTGGCTCCTCCGAGGCGTTGGACGAGCTTGTAGCCGATGTTGCCACTCTGGAGATCGGGGAATACGAGGACGTTGGCCTTGCCAGCGACTGTGCTGCCGGGGGCTTTTTGCGCTCCGGTCTTGGGATCAAGTGCCGCATCTACCTGCAGCTCGCCATCTATCTGCAGAGCGGGAGCCAGCTCGTGTGCAATGCGGGTCGCCTCTACGACCTTGTCCACATGGTCGTGCTTGGCACTCCCTTTGGTGCTAAAGCTGAGCATGGCTATCCGTGGTTCGATCCCGACGATGGCCCGTGCAGTGTCAGCGGAGGAGACAGCGATCTGTGCCAGTTCGTCGGCTGTGGGGTCGGGCATGACCGCGCAGTCCGCCAGCACCAGGATCCCATCCTCTCCATAGTAGTGTCCCTTGAGGGCCTCATTCATGATGAGGATGAATGCACCGCTCACGACACGTACGCCCGGCTTGGTCTTGATGATCTGCAGTGCGGGTCGGAGGACGTTGCCCGTGGTGTTTTGCGCACCGGCTACTTCGCCATCCGCCTCACCGCTCTTGATGAGCAGGGTGGCGAGATAGAGGGGGTCCTCCACCTTTTTGAGCGCTTCGTCGGGAGTCATACCCTTGCTCTTTCGGAGGTCGTAGAGTAGGTCGGCGTGCTTTTGTTTGTCGGGGTTTTGGGTCGGGGAGATGATGCGGGCCTTGTCGATGTGGGTGAGGCCTAGGCGTTGGGCTTCGGCATGGATGGCCTCCGGCTCTCCGATGAGGATGATTTTGGCGACAGCATTGGCGAGGATCCTATCGGCCGCAATGAGTGTTCTTTCTTCCGTACCCTCGGGTAGGACTATAGTCTTGGGGGCCTTTTGGGCTTTTTGGACCAAGGTATCAAGTAAGTGCATGATGAGATGTGACTAAGTATATGTGGTTGAAAATATTGCTTCCGCACAAAAGTACCAAAAAGTGTTTACTCCGTAGGGGCTATCAGTCGCCGAGATAGTCGACTCTGAGGTTGCGCAGTGTGCCGTGAATCGGCTCAAGCTTGGCCAGAGGGAATACCAGGGTCCGGACGAAGTGGCGTGGACGGTCGAGGTGCTTGTCCTCGGGGTGTGGGATGATGCCAAGTGTCTGGATGAGCTGACCATCCTCAAAGAGTCTCGTCTCACGGTTGGTACCCTCTATCGCTATGCTGACGGTGCGTCCGATCGGCACGGTGTAGTCGAAGGTATAGCGGTAGCCATCCCGCTCGTAGCCCAGTCGTCCGCTCTCGGGATCGCACAGGTAGAGCGTGCTGTATGGCGACGAAAAGAGTGCCGTCCCTGCAGGATTTTTGCCGATGCGCAGGTCAAAAGAGACACGGTAGTTGTACCCTATCTCATCCATAGGTAGGGCAAGCAGTCCGGGATTGGGGGTGGCGACCTCCGCTATGGTGGCCGGGATCCGCCCCTTTGGCAGACCAAGCAGGTTCACCCCGGGTGCGGCGCTGAGTGCTTTGCGCTTGGTGTCGAAGAGCTCAAAAGGCAGTGACACATGCCTGCCGGTCCACATCTTGGTCGCCACTGTCTGTGTGGCCGGCAACATGCGGTGAAAGACATCTTGTGCGCTGATACCATTGCCGCAGTGGTCGTTCCAGACTGCAAACATCCCGCCCTTGATCTTTGGGTGACGCTCCTCAAAGACCTCACCGCCGACGGTCACGGCCGGCGTCCAGTCGTTGTAGATGCGGCGGATATTGAGGTAGTCAAAGTAATAGCCGGCGGCCGGCACGATATACATCCAGTTGTCCGGGACGGAGACAATGTCGTAGCCCAGGTCGATCATCTGGGAGGTGAGGGAGTAGTCTTTGCTCCAGCAGTACATGAGGACGTTGTCGACCTTTACAGGGGTCTCGCCCTTGGCGTGAGTGAGGCTGCCCCATACGGCCGCCACTTTGCCGTATTGCTCCACTTTGCGGATGTAGTGGTCGGTGAAGGCTCTAAATTGTTCCACCACTTTTTGGTCCTTGTTGCTGTACTCGTCGGTGCCGATATGCACGTAGCGGTTGACGAAGACGGGGTCCTCGCCCGAGAGGTATTCGTCGAAGAGATTGTCGAGCACCTCGTAGGTCTTGGGGTTGAAAAGGTCCAAGTGGTCTCGTCCATACTGCTCACTGCCCAGCTCCGGCATGTAGTGCGCAAAAGCGAGTGAGTGAGCCGGCACATCGATCTCCGGTACGATCGTCACGCCATAGTGGTCGTTGGCCTCCTTTTGGAGTGCTCGAAACTCAGCCTTGGTATAGTGTCCATCCTTGGCGGTCAGCCCCGGATAGCGCTCACTCTCGAGGCGAAAGGCGGCGTAGGTCTTGTCCCAGTCGTCGCCGTAAAACTGCTTGAATCCATTGTCGTTGAGGTGGATGTGCAGGACATTCATCTTGTAGTAGGCCATCATCTTGAGGGTGGCGCGAATAAAGTTCGTATCAAAGAACTTGCGCCCCACATCAAGCATGAATCCCCGCACCGCATACTCCGGCTCGTCGAGGATCGTCCCACATGGAAGTGCCCTATTTTGCTCCAGCATCTGGAGTATCGTCTGGCACCCCCACCGTATGGATCCGGTATTGCCTCCCTGTATCCGCACTTCGTCGGGAGTGATCAGGATGCGGTAGGCCTCATTGGTGGCGGTGAGGTCGGCATCAATCACCTGCTCCAGGATGATACCGCCCTGCGCAGTTGCCTCAGCGGTGACGACCGGCTGCCCGAGCAGTATCTCGAGTTGTTGTGCCAGGTCGTCGCGCAGCACTTTTTGCTCAGGCGAGGAGGACAAGGAAGTCTGTGGGGTTACCCAAAAGTACCCCTTGGTACCCACCCAGCTCTTCAGCTCAGGTACGACAAAGGGCTTGGCATTTTGTGCAAAGGTGGCAAAACCGACTACGAAAGTGAGCAGTAGGAATAGCGTTTTTTTCATCTTGGAAAATGGGGAAAAAGGTTGTCTGTCAATACTACTTTGGAGTACTAAGATAACGAATTTGTCCGACACGGAAAGTTCGGCCTTTTTTGTCACCTTTGCAGGAGCAGAGACTCGGCCAACCACTTACCCGAGCCCATACCCTATACCGACAACAACCATGGACACCAATACCCCACTCCGCCACACCACCCTACAGGTGCGAGGTCGTCTACTGGACCTCACCGACCAACCCATCGTCATGGGTATCCTCAACCACACTCCCGACTCCTTCTACCCCGGCAGCCGGATCCAAGGCACCCTACAGATCCACGACCGTATCGAGCAGATCCTCAGCGAGGGAGCGGAGATCATCGATGTCGGAGGCTACTCTACACGCCCCGATGCCGAGGAGGTGACCCCGGAGGAGGAGTGGCGCCGACTGCGGGAGGTCCTCACCGCCATCCGCGAAGTGCACTCCGAGGCCATTGTCAGTGTGGACACGTTTCGGGCCGATGTGGCACGACTCTGTGTCGAGGAGGGTGGAGCGGACATCATCAACGACGTATCGGGCGGACTCATCGATGAGCGCATGGCCGAGACCGTGGCTCACCTACAGGTCCCCTACATACTCATGCACATGCGTGGCACCCCCAAGACCATGCAGAGCCTCTGCCGGTACGACGGACGAGTGGCGGACACGGTACTCCGCGAGATACTGCACCGCGTCTCGATCGTCAGGGACCTCGGTCTAAAAGACGAAAACATCATCCTCGACCCGGGCTTTGGCTTTAGCAAAACTCTGGAGCAAAACTACGAGCTAATGGCCGACCTGTACAAGTTTGTCGCACTAGGCTACCCTCTACTGGTCGGTATCAGTCGCAAGAGCATGCTCTACCGCCTACTCGGAGGCACCCCCCAAGAGATGCTCAATGGCACCACCGTACTCGACACCTATGCGCTACTGGAGGGCGCACACATTATCCGCGTACACGATGTTCGCCAAGCTGTCGAAGCCGTCCGCATCGTCCGCGAAATCCGCACCCATGCCCAAGCAGAGAGCCCGATGAGCGTCATCGGATCGGATACGATGCCCTGAGTCCCCCAAAAACGGGCCTATTTGGGCAAAGACTGTCGTCCGAAAACAGAGAGAGGAGGGTCGCCTCGGCCCGACCTATTTTTTCTTTCTATCCGTCGGGGCGATTGCTTCTATCCGTGAAAAGTTTTGCTTCTATCCGTGAAAACGATCGCTTCTATCCGTGAAACTCAAGGCTCTGTGTAAATACTTGATTATCAAAGCCCCCGAGAGGGGCTTTTTTTAGTCCTTTTTGGGAGCTTTTTGGAGAGGTCGTTCGGTCGAGAAAAGAGGTCGGATTGGGGGCAAAAGGGCGAGCAGATTTGGGCAAAAAAGGTCAAGCGAGAGGGGGTGCACCCGACAAGCTGCCGGGGCACCCCCTCTTGCTCACCACTGGGTGACTCTTGGTGCGTCACTCGTACATCAGACGCTCTATATCGTCCGGAGCGACCGACTGCTTTTGGCCGGAGTGGATCACCTTGTAGACTGCCGGGACGACGATCAGGGTGAGAAATGTAGAGACAAACATACCCCCGATGATTACCCAGGCCATGCCATTGCGTAGCTCGGCGCCCGATCCTCGAGACAGTGCGACGGGGAGCATACCAATGATGGTGGAGAGTGCGGTCATGAGGATTGGGCGTGTACGGATCCGTACGGCTTGTATCAGTGCGTCATCCATGCTCATGCCGTCACGCAGGGCATCGTTGGCAAAGTCTACCAGCAGGATTGCATTTTTGGCCACCAGCCCCACGAGCATGACAATCCCCAGCATGGCGTAGATACTTATGGCGGTATTGGTGAGTGCCAGTGCCAAAAGCGCACCGACGATGGAGAGCGGTATGGATATCATCACGACGACGGGGTCTCGCCAGTTGTTGTACAGCAGGACCATCGCCAGATAGATCAGCATGAGCGATAGGAGGAGGGCAGCGGTGAGGACACCCATGGAGTCGGACATCTTTTTCATATCTCCGGCGGTCTGGATGCGGACCCCTCGGGGCATGTTGTCCTGCCGGATTTTGCTCATGAATTGCTTGGAGATGGCTCCGGCCGGGACCCCATAGGTCTGAGCCTGTAGGGTCACGGATCGACTGCGGTTGTATCGCTCAAGTCGACTGGGGCCTGTACCCAGAGTGACGTCGGCAAACTGTGAGAGTCGGACTGCACTGCCATCCTGTGCGAGGAGGACCATATTGGCGACATGGTCGACCTGCCGACGGTAGTCCTTGTCGGCCCGAATATTGATGGCGTAGTCGTTGTCTCCCTCGGTGTACTTTAGCTGATTATTGCCTTGAAAGTGCATTTGCATCTGCATACCCACAGTCTCGAGAGTGAGCCCCAGCTCGGCCATCTTGTCGCGGTTGACTCGGACAGTGACCTCGGGGGTGGTGTTTTCGACCGACAAGCTCTGCTGCAATACTCCGGGGATACTGCCCAGTGTGTGGAGTGCTCGCTCGGCATAGAGCATGACGGAGTCGGTGTCGTTTCCGGTAATAATGTACTCAATATTGGCCTTGGTGGCTGTCCCGGCAAGACTGACACTAAAGAGGCTTACTTTGGCATTGACGAGATAGTCGGATAGGGGTTTTCGGATCCGGGTAATGTACTGCTCGGTGCCCTCTTTTTGCTTATTTAGCTTGACATTGAGCTCAGCCAGGTAGGGGGTCCCCTTGTTGCTCTGGGTATTGTCGCCGGTAAGGCCGACCATGGTGACCACCTCGTCTACCTCCGGTCGCTCCCTAAACCACTGCTCGGCTCTTTGGACCAGTGCGTTGGACTCCTTCATGGAGATATCCTTGGGCATCTCGAGACGGACGATGAACTCTCCACGGTCGATATAGGGCTGAAACTCAAAGTTGATGAACCCCAAAGGGAAGAGGGCAAAGACCGACAGGGTGATCAGCAGGATCACGAGAGCGAGACGTCGCTTGTGCCCAAGACCCCAGCGAGAAAGGTCGGACACCCAGGTGGCAAACTTTTCGACCCGTGCCTCAAAGGCCAGCAGCACTCGCTCATAGGCGTTTTTGCCTGTGAGCTCGTAGAGATCGCTGTACCTGGAGGTCAGCATCGGCACCAGTGTTAGTGCCGCCAACAGGCTGAATAGGATGGCAATGACTATGACTGCACAGAATTGTCGGAGGATGTCGGATACCAGCGTGTCGGTGAAGATGACCGGCAAAAAGACCACAGCCAAGACCATCGTGACCGATACGACGGTGAGACCGATCTCTCGCATCGCATCCCATGTGGCGCGCACTCTATTTTTGCCCATCTCGATGTGTCGATAGACGTTTTCGATCACCACTATGGCATCATCCACGATGACCCCGATGACGAGCGAGAGAGCTAGGAGAGACATTAGGTTGAGCGTGAAGCCCAAGAGTTTCATACCGATGAATGATGCGATGAGCGATACCGGGACGACGACCATCACGATCAGTGCGTTTCGGAAGCTGTGTAAGAAAACAAGGATCACCACTGTGACCAGCAAGATGGCCAGCAGGAGGTCCGTGAGCACCGAGTCGATCGACTGTTGGGTAAAGGTGGTGGTGTCCTGAGTGACACTGATCTTTAGCCCTATATCGTCGTAGTCGCTCTCCAGTCGTTCAATGGCTTTGTAGACCTCTTGGCTGACCTTGATGGCGTTGGCATCGGACTGCTTGAGGAGGTTGATGAGGATCGCATCCTCACCGTTGACCCGTCCCAGCTTGACCGGCTCCTTGACCGTGTCGACCACCTCTGCCACATCACAGAGACGTATGGGGATCCCCGTAGGGGTGACACGTACCACGAGGTGGCTAAGCTCCTCGATGGAAGTGAGCTTACCGGCGAGGCGGATGGCCGTCTGCGTCTCATCGTTGCGCAGATAGCCGGTGGGGAAGTCCAAGTCAGCAGCACGTATGGCACCCTGTATCATCATGGGGGTCAGCCCCAATTGACTCATTTTTGCCTGGTCCAGATTGATCTGTATCTCCCGCTCGGCACCACCGATGTGCTCTACCTTGGCGACCCCATTGATACGCGACAGCTCGGGTACGATACGCTTGTCGAGCAGCTGGTAAAAGTCGGTCGGCGCCATCCGGGAGACGGCAGAGAGGATCAGGATGGGCTTTTCGTCCACCGAGATCTTGGAGATAGTGGGCGACAGGATATCGCGAGGGAGGTCTGCCCGCTTGGCACTGATGAGGTTTTGAGCATCCGTCATTGCCTTGTCGAGATCTGTACCAAAGTCAAAGGTGACCAACACCATGGACATTCCCTCAAAGGAAAAAGACTGCAGGTGATCGATCCCCTCCATGCCGGAGAGTGCGTCCTCCAGCTGTCGGGTGAGGGTGTTTTCGACCTCGGTGGGTGAGGCACCGGGATAGACGACTCGGACATTGAGCACAGGCGGGGTAAACTTGGGCATCAGCTCGGCACTCAAGCTCCGGTAGCTCAGATACCCCAGCACGCTCAGCACGATGAATAGCACCAGCACATATATCGGGCGCTTGATGGATAGTTCGGTTATTTTCATGATGTAGGTCGCTTAGGTCATTGGACACTCTTGACAGGTGTGCCGTCGGAGATATTGATCAGCCCCTCCAGCACTATGCTGTCGCCCTGTTGCAAGCCGGAGAGAACCTCCACCCGACTTCCGAGCATATCACCGGTCACCACAGGTGTCTTGATCGCCTTACCCCCCTGGATGGTGTACAGGTAGGCGTCATCGCGTCCTCCCGTAATGGCGCTGTGCGGAACCAGCAGACCCTCCCGCTGACTCTCACCGACAAAAGCGATCGTGACGTACATACCCGGCAGTAGCTCGACCGTACTGTCGGTGATCCTGACCTCTACCGGGAAGTTGAGCGTACGATCCGCCTTGTCGCTTACGAAAGCCACCACCCCGCCAATCCGGGTCTCGGGATAGAGCTCACTCGTCAGTCGGACAGAGTCGCCCACATGGGTCCGTATCCGTTGCTTTTCGGTGAGTGCGCTCATCACCTTCAGCGCAGAGTCGTCGAGGATATCAAATAGCTTGGCACCGGGGTTGAGGTAGCTCCCGACCTCCACATACTTTTTGTAGACCTTTCCGGACATTGGCGACTTGACCGCTGCATCCGAGAGTCGGCGTCGGCTCGACACATACCTACTCTCTGCCGCAACCATCTGGGTGTGGATGGCGGCCAGCTGCTGGTCGGTCACACCTCCCTGGGCATTGGCGTTTTTGTACCGCTCGTAGTCCTTCTGCGATGCCTCATAGGCGACACGAGCGGACTCCACATCGGCACGAAGCGTCTCACTATCCAGCCGGATCAGGACTTGCCCTTTCCGGACGACGTCACCCTCCCGTACCAAAACTTCCAGGACACGCCCGCCCGCATCGGACACAAGTGACAGGTCATGAGAGGCCGACAACACACCATTTGCCTCAAATCCGACCGTGTAGACACTATCCCTCACCACGGTTGAGCGAACCGCCACACTGCCATCCAGATCCTCGATCATACGAGTCTTGGAGAGTGTCGCACGTTTGTTGGTGACAAGGACTAGAGCAATCACGCCCACGACACCGACGACCCACAAGAAAAAAGTTCTTCGCTTCATATCCTTCATCTCTATTTTTAGTTTATTAGTTCCCTTATTGTTCCATTCGCCTTTCGTAGGTCGATTGTGGCCTTTAGGTAGTCATTCACAGCATCCGCATACGACATTCGGGCTTGGATCAGTGATTGGCTTGCATTGAGCACATCCGACAGCGAAGCGACACCCAGCACAAAGTTGTTTTGGGCAATCTCAAAGACCTCCTCGGCCAATGCTTGGTTTTCCCTCTGGAGATCAATCGTCCGATGTGCATCCCCCAGCTTGGCACGTGCATTTTTATACGCCATACTCAGTGACTGTTCCAGAGTCCTACGGTCCTCCTGCACCTTGAGTAGCTCCAGCCCACTCTGCTTCACCTTGGAGTGGCGACTCAGACCGCTAAAAATGGGCACCCGCAGGCTTAGCCCGACCATCGATGTCGGGTACCAATAGTTCATCTCTCCTCTGAAAAACTGATCCGACACACCGTTGTACTGAACGTTTAGCATCACAGACACCGTCGGCAGATACTCATAGATCGCTGACCTCCTCTGTAGCCCCACCATCCGCTCCTGCTCCGAGAGCAGACGGTATGCCGTATGGTTGGCCGGCAAAAATGGGCGCAGACCCACCTCCTGCTCCACAGCTCCGAGATCCATAGGCACGATGCCTAGCTCGGCATCCATATCCAGTCCCATCTGTAGCTTTAGGAGGTTCTTTTGGACCGCCACCACATTGGCGATAGCCGACTGTTGCGTCCGGAGGTTGGTCAGGTTCACCCTCAGGCGATCCACATCCACCTTTTTCACCAGTCCGTTGGCATGGTTGACCTCCATCATCCGGAGCATCCTCTCCATCAGTGCCACACTTTTGCCCATCTGCGTCGCTGCATACTCCGTACTCTGCACACCGTAAAAAAGAGCCGCTGTCTGGGCGATCACCTCCTCCTCGGTTGACTCTCTGCCAAGTGCGGCCAGGCGCTCCGCCTCCTTGGCAATGTTCAGAGCATTGAAGAGCGAAAAGTTGAGCAACTGCTGATTCAGAGCCACACCCCCATTCGCCGTGTACTTTGTACCCATCTCCACCGTGATATACTTGGAGGCATTGGGATCCTGCCTATTGGGTGGCAGCATGTTGTTCATGAAGTTGGGCATCACAAACTTCGCTTTCTTCAGGTTGTCATTCAGGTTGGCCGACCCATTCACCTGCGGTAGCAAAGCTCCCAGTACTTCACGACGGGCGTAGCGAGACTTTTCCAGATCATACGCCGACTTGCGAATATCGCGGTTGTGCTCCAGTGCGTACCCCAAACAATCCTTCAGAGTATATCCACCCTGAGCCAGCACCACACCTCCGGAGCAAAAAGCGACCCCCAAAAGAAAGACCATGAGCCCCAAGCCCCCCAGGCTCCTCTTACGCATCTCTTCATTCATGACTACTATCTACTACTTGTCTGCCCTTGGCTGTCGTAATCGCACGCAGATGATACTCCAGCACCTCCTCAAAGTAGGACGAGGTCACCGGAGCATTGCCATGGACAATACCATTGATATAAAAACCGAAAATAGAGTACGACATATAGGTACTCACAAACTCCACATCCAGATCCTCCCGAAAAACACCCTCCGCAATACCCTGCCGGAGATTCGACAAAATCTTGCGCTGAAAAAAGTCGGACCCCACCAAGTGCTCCAGCATAGCCTGGCTGGGATTGCCACGCATCAGATCCGAAAAAAACACCGGACTAACGACCATAAAAAGCTCTCCCACACGAGCAAAAGACTCCCGAAGACTCTCAATGCTCGGACGATCCGGGTCATCCAAACCCGACAATGCCTCTCGAAAATCCAACGAGATCGCACGTATGGACTCCTTGATCAACTCATCTTTTGAACTAAAATGGTTGTACAGCGTCTTCTTCGCGACACCCATTTTCGCCGCTATCTCATCCAAGGAGAGACGCAGTCCATCCTGCTTCAGCACCGCAATAGCACGGTCTATGTACTTATCCTTTCGTCTGTTTACTTCCATATCAAAAAACAATTAGCGTGTTCTTTCACACCACAAATATACACTTTGTCTACACATACAGTGTAATTAGTATACCATTTAACTCTTTTTTAATCTTAGAGATAAGGAAAGTGCAAAAATCACAGCACTCCGAGCAGGGCAAAGGAGCGTCCAAAAACTTAGTACCAAGGAGCAAGAAAAAACACCCTGTGCAACTACAAAAATTTAGTGCCGTCTAAAGGATCGCTTCTATCCGTGAAAACTTTTGCTTCTATCCGTGAAACCGATCGCTTCTATCCGTGAAAAAAAGAGGGTCGTACAGGTGGTTGCTTTTCAGGACGTTACGAGGGGACAAAAAAAAACTGTCGCACAGGGGTGATTTTACCCTTGTACAACAGTTTTTTAGGAAAGTGTGGGGACCTGCAAGGACCCTCCGGTACGGGAGTCGTGCGTAGGAGGAAGAGGACCTACCCTCCTCTAGTACGCACAGGCGGCCGGCATCCCTCGATAGCGTCGATCGATGACGTCGGCCAAGCGTTCGCGTAGGTCGGGGAGGTCGATCTTGTCGAGGACATCGCTCATGAATGCAATGATGAGCATCAGTCGAGCCTCTACGTAGGGGATTCCCCTCTGGCGCATGTAAAAGAGTGCCTTGGTGTCGAGCTCACCGGTCGTCAGTCCGTGTGTACAGCGGACGTCATCAGCGTAGATCTCGAGCTGGGGCTTGGAGTGCATACGAGCCTGAGACGAGAGGAGGAGGTTGCGATTGGTCTGGTAGGCAAGGGTTTTTTGGGCTGCTCGGTCGACGTAGATCATTCCGCTAAAGGCTCCTTGCGCCCGGTCGTTGAGGGTGTACCTAAATAGCTCATCCGAGTGGCAGTCGGGTGCCAGGTGTCGTATGAGTGAGTAGGTGTCGGCGTGCTGATCACCGTCGAGGATGGCGAGACCATCGAGGTTGAGCTCAGCTTGAGGACCGAGGAGTTGGCAGTAGTAGTTGTTGCGGGTGACACCGTTGGTGATGGTGAGGTTATTGGTGAGGACAAAGCTCTTCTCTGCCTGCTGTATGTGTACGCTGTGCAGCCTCGTAGTCTGTGGGGTGGTCTCCTCGATATCGTAGCACTCAATGTGGCTACCGCTCTCGGCATAGATCTCGAGTAGGGAGTTGCGGTAGGAGGGGGTATCCTCATGGTCGACATGATCGCAGAGTAGGATTTTTGCCGAGCTACCTTGGTCGGCTATCACGAGTATGCGTGGACAAAAGAAGCGTATCTGCCCCTCTACAAGTGCGGCTCGCCTGAGTAGGTGTATGGGAGTGTCGAGGCGTCGGTCTCTGGGGAGGTAGAGGACGAGCACTTCATTGGCGTACAGGGTGTTGAGAGCTGCCAGTGGGTCGGTCCGGAGGGAGTCCATGGTGCCCATATATCGCTCTGCCAGCCCTGGGTAGAGTCGCTCAAAGTGGCTCAACTCTCCGAGGAAATAACCATCCTCGTCCCGAGTCGATCCGGAGATGCAATCCTCGAGGAGGGTGACCTTGGGGAGGTCGGAGATACGACTGAGGATGCAGTTGCGGATATCCTGCCGGTCGGATAGCTGTGCCGGGGTGGCGAGGTGCTTGGCTGCCTCGGTGAGTACCTTTGTGATATTGAACCTGCGGTACTCCTCATCGCCAAAAGAGGGCAACGGATGCTCCTGTAGAATACCCCGTGCCGCCAGCCTCAGCGCCTGCAGTGTGGGGGAGGGGTGCGGGGCAGTGGGAGCCTCGTCCAAGAAAGTGCGAGTGATCTCTCTGCTCATGACTCCGCCTCCTCTTTGATCCAGTCGTAGCCCTTTTGGTCCAGCTCAAGTGCCAGCTCGGGGCCACCGTTTTTGACAATCCTACCATTCAGCAGGACATGCACATAGTCGGGCTTGGCTAGGTCGAGCAACCGCTGGTAGTGGGTGATGATGATGGCGGAAAAGTCCGACCCCCGCATGCTGTTGATCCCATGTGCCACTATGCGCAGGGCATCGACATCCAGCCCGGAGTCGGTCTCGTCGAGTACAGCGAGTGTGGGGCGCAGCAGTAGCATCTGAAATATCTCGTTTCGCTTTTTCTCTCCTCCGGAAAAGCCGACATTGACATGTCGTGAGGAGAATTTGCCGGACATCTCGACGATCTTTTGCTTTTCCCGAACGAGCTTGAGAAACTCGGATGCACTGAGAGGCTGGAGTCCATCGGCAGTGCGTCGGGCATTGAGTGCGGTGCGGAGAAAGTTGACCATCGTGACCCCTGGGATCTCGACCGGGTACTGAAAGCTCATGAATACTCCGGCGTGTGCGCGCTCATCCGGCTCCATCGCCAATAGGTCTCTGCCGTTGTAGATGATAGACCCTTGGGTGACCTCGTATGCGGGGTGTCCGGTGATGACATTGGAGAGGGTGCTCTTGCCGGAGCCATTGGGTCCCATGATGGCGTGTACCTCTCCGGAGGGGATGGTCAGGTTGATTCCTTTTAGGATCTCCTTGCCATCGATATTGGCATGTAGTTTTTTTATCTCTAACATTTTGTTTGGCGGTATTTATGTGGTGGTGTGGAGGCTGTGAGGCGACCGTCGAGGGTCAGCCCACAGTACCCTCAAGTGAAATAGAGAGGAGCTTCTGAGCCTCTACGGCAAACTCCATGGGTAGGTGATCCAGCACCTCTCGTGAGTAGCCGTTGACGATGAGTCCGATGGCCTCCTCCTCGGGGATTCCTCTCTGGGTGCAATAAAAGAGCTGATCCTCGCTGATCTTGGAGGTAGTGGCCTCGTGCTCGATGATTCCGCTGTCGTTTTGCACATCGGTGTAGGGAAATGTATGTGCCCCACAACGGTCTCCGACGAGCAGGGAGTCGCACTGCGAGTGGTTGCGCGCTCCGGTGGCATTGGGGCCGATATAGACGAGCCCACGGTAGCTATTTTGGCTCTGCCCGGCCGATATCCCCTTGGAGACGATACGGCTGCGGGTGTTTTTGCCTATATGGATCATCTTGGTGCCGGTATCGGCTTGCTGATAGTTGTTGGTGACAGCCACGGAGTAAAACTCCCCGACACTGTCGTCGCCCTTGAGGATGCAGCTGGGGTACTTCCACGTAATGGCGGAGCCGGTCTCGACCTGTGTCCAAAAGATCTTGGAGCGATCGCCTCGGCAGAGCCCGCGCTTGGTCACAAAGTTGTAGATCCCGCCCTTGCCCTCCTTGTCGCCGGGGAACCAGTTTTGGACTGTAGAGTACTTGACCTCAGCGTCCGTCTCTGCTATGATCTCGACAATGGCGGCATGGAGTTGGTTTTCGTCTCGCATGGGGGCGGTACATCCCTCTAGATAGGAGACATAAGCACCCTCCTCGGCCACAATCAGCGTCCGCTCAAATTGCCCGGTGTTTAGGGCATTGATCCGGAAGTAGGTGCTGAGCTCCATGGGACAGCGTACCCCCTTGGGGATGTAGACAAAGGAGCCATCGGAGAAGACTGCGGAATTGAGGGCAGCGAAGAAGTTGTCTCGCGCCGGCACCACCGTACCCATGTACTTGCGGACGAGGTCCGGATAGCTGCGTATGGCCTCGCTGATGGGGCAAAAGATGATCCCTTTTTCTGCCAGCTTGTCCTGGAATGTGGTACGCACGGAGACGGAGTCCATGACGGCATCCACAGCGTAGCCCGCCAGCAACTTGCGTTCGTTGACCGGTATTCCCAGCTTTTCAAACGTCCGCTCCAGCTCGGGATCCATTGGCTCGTCGGCATTTTTTTTCTGCACAGGGCGGGCAAAGTAGATGATATCCTGGTAGTCAATGGGCGGGATCTGCAGGTGTGCCCACCGAGGCATCTCCATCTTTTGCCACACCCTAAAGGCATCCAGTCGGTACTCTAGCATCCAGTCCGGCTCCTCTTTTTTGGCAGAGATCAGGCGAATCGTCTCTTCGCTGAGTCCTTTGGGGATATACTCGGTATGGATGTCGGTCGTGAAGCCGTACTTGTACTCCCGACCGGTGATGTCGTCTAGTATTTCGTCAAATGATTGTTGTTCTGTCATATCTTAGTCGTTTTGGGCGACAGCGCGATCACGGTATGGGACCCGGTGCCGTTTCCCCTCGGTGAAGAAACAACTGATCGGGGCAAAATGTTTGTCCAAAGTCCAGGAGCAGGTCCCTCAGCAAAAAGCCGGATGGCAACTCCGGCAACCCGTACATGGACGATAGCAGGCACCACCCCTGTAGGAGGACGCTCAGGAGGAGGAGGGTCACACAGAGGGAGAGCAACAAGCCCCCCACCTTGTCCAGCAAGCCCAGTGACACCGACAGGATGGGAACGAGGAGCTTTCGGAGCATTCCCAGCCCAACCCAAGTGACCAAAAAGGCCAAGAGCTGTGGCCAAAAACCAACCCCCACTCCCATACATCCCACCACGTAGGGTAGCACATAGCCGGAGAGGCTGATAGCACCCACCAGCGCAAGGAGGGAGAGAAACTGATCCACCGCACCACAACGCCACCCATGCAGAGCGGCCCCGGCCAGCATGACGACCGATACTATATCAAGCCAGTGCATAGACAGATGATTCTTCGCAGGTAAGCAGTGGCATGTTTATTGTCGGGCAGACCCACACACCAAAGCGCAAAAAAAGTACCACGACTCTCCGGAGTCACCGGGGTCGTGGTACAACTATACTTTTAGTCCAAAGTCCGCTTGACTGCAACCTCACGGTAAGCCTCGATGATGTCTCCGGTCCGGATGTCGTCCAAGCCGGCGATATTGACACCGCACTCTAGTCCGGCGGTCACCTCCTTGGCATCATCCTTGTAGCGTTGCAGAGAGGCCAGTTCGCCGGTATGTATCACCACACCATCGCGGATGACCCGTACTTTGTCGCTGCGAGAGATCTTGCCATCCAGCACAAAACAGCCGGCAATGGTCCCGACTTTGGAGATCTTGAATGTATCGCGTACTTCCAGGTTGGCCGTGACAGTCTCGCGCATCTCCGGAGAGAGCATGCCCTCCATGGCTGTCTTGACATCATCGAGAGCGTCGTAGATGATCGAGTAGGTGCGGATCTCCACTCCCTCCTCTTCGGCCACACGTCTGGCACCTTGTGCCGGACGCACCTGGAACCCTATGATCACGGCATTGGAGGCGGCAGCCAGGCTCACATCACTCTCTGTGATCTGTCCAACTGCCTTGTAGATCACATTCACGCGTACTTCATCGGTAGAGAGCTTCTCGATCGAGTCGGAGAGAGCCTCCACCGATCCATCCATATCTCCCTTGACGATGACATTGAGCTCCTGCACCTTGCCCTCTGCTATGCGGCGTCCGATATCCATGAGCGATGGGATTCGCTGTGTCCGCTCGCGTTGTTCGCGGTGGAGCTGCTCCCTCTTGGTGGCGATTTCGCGTACCTCTGCCTCTGTGTCGAGGACGTTGAGCGTCTCTCCTGAGGCCGTGGCACCGTTTAGCCCAAGTATCTTCACCGGCTCGGATGGTCCCACACTGGTGACGGTGTTGCCGTGCTCGTCAAAGAGTGCCTTCACCCTACCGTAGTTGCTACCGGCTACTATGTGGTCACCGACCTTGAGGGTACCGTCCTCGATGAGCACCTTGGTCGTATAGCCACGGCCATGCTCCATCGTACTCTCCAGCACGGACCCCACGGCATTCTTATTGGGGTTGGCCTTGAGGTCGAGCATTTCAGCCTCCAGTAGGACCTTCTCCAGCAATTCGTGTATTCCGATGCCCTTTTTGGCAGAAATCTCCTGGCTCTGGTACTTGCCACCCCAGTCCTCGACCAGGTAGTTCATAGCCGCCAGTTCTTCCTTTATACGATCGGGATTGGCACCCTCTCGGTCTATCTTGTTGATCGCAAAGACGATCGGCACACCGGCCAGCGAAGCATGGCTGATGGCCTCCTTGGTCTGGGGCATCACGCCATCGTCCGCCGCAACCACGATGATCACCACGTCCGTCACCTGCGCACCACGGGCACGCATCGCCGTAAAGGCTTCGTGTCCTGGGGTGTCGAGGAAGGTGATCGACCGACCATCCTCCAGCTTGACCCGATAGGCGCCCACGTGCTGTGTGATACCGCCGGCCTCTCGGGATGTCATGTCGGTATTTCGGATAGCATCCAGGAGTGAAGTCTTGCCGTGGTCTACGTGCCCCATCACAGTCACCACCGGTGCACGGGGTACCAGATCCTCCTCTCGATCCTCCTCTGTCTCTATCACGTTCATCATCTGTATGTCCACAAACTCCGGCTCAAAGCCGTACTCTGCGACGATCATTTCGATGGTGTCCTTGTCGAGACGCTGGTTGATGCTGACCATCATACCCATGTTGAAAACAAAGGAGATGATGTCGTTCACCGGCACATCCATCAACTGGGACAAGTCCGTAGGGGTCACAAACTCCGTGAGCTGCAGCACCTTGCTCTCCAGCTGCTCTTGCTCGAGTTGGAGTCGGGCCTCCTTGCGTCGCTCTTCGCGCTTATCCTTTCGGTACTTGGCAGATGTGCTACCACCACGGGTACGCCCTTGGATGGCGGCCATGGTCTCCTTGATCTGCTTTTGGATATCCTCTTGGGTCACCTCGGGGCGTTGCTCCAGTTTCTTTTGGCGCTTTGCCTTGCGGCCCTTGGGTTGCTGTTGCTGTTGTTGCTGGCGATTACTATCCCTCTTGGTGCGGTCCGAACGCCCGGGCTCCGTCTTTTGCTCCTTTGCCTGCTTTTCTATATCTACCTTTCCACCCCCTTTTACGATGGTACGCTTCCGCTTCTTGCTTCGCTTGGGGCGTGTTGGCTCGATGGCATCAAGGTCTACCTTTCCCACCACGGTCACACCGATAGCCTCAGTGGTACCGATGCGGTAGACACCCTCCGTCTTTTCATCAACTTCCGGCTCAGGCTTCTTCTCCGGCTCTGCTTTCTTCTCCGGCTCAGCCTTCTTCTCTGGCTCTGCTTTCTTCTCCGGCTCTGCTTTCTTCTCCGGCTCAGCCTTCTTCTCCGGCTCAGCCTTCTTCTCCGGCTCAGCCTTCTTCTCCGGCTCAGCCTTCTTCTCCGGCTCGGCTTTCTTCACCGGCTCCGGCTTCTTCTCCGGCTCGGCTTTCTTCACCGGCTCCGGCTTCTTCTCCGGCTCGGCTTTCTTCTCCGGCTCCGGCTTCTTCTCCGGCTCAGCTTTCTTCACCGGAGCTTCCGACTTGGGCTTTACCACATTGCCGTGGCTGTCCAGCTCTATTTTTCCGAGGACCTTTGGCCCGGCCGTCGTCTCCTCCTTTTCCGCCTTTGATGGGGCTGAGTGCTTCTCGGCTTTGGGTTCCTCTGCCACCGACTTTGGGGTCTCCGGCTCCTCCTTTGGCTGACTCTTGGGGGCTATATACTTATCTACGAGTGTCTTTCTCTCCTCTGTCGTAAGCGCATTTCCGTGATCCTTCACCAGAGCCTTCAGTTCGTCCACTGTCAGCTTGCTATTGGGCGTATAGGAGGTGTCGGGGTTCCTTTTGACCAGAAACTCGACCACCGTCTGTACTCCCACTTGGAGCTCTTTTGCTATTTTACTTAATCTTATTGCAGGCATACGCTTACTCTATTGGGGTTATCTTATCCGTTTACAAAAATACACACCGTCTCCCACTTATTTGCCATCGTGGGTTTCGTCCTCTTCGGCAGCCTTTTCCGCTGTTGATTCTGCCTCACCATCCGACTCCTCGTCCGGGTAGTACCTAGGGTCACGCTCGGGGAGGTCGGGAAATTGGTCCTTGGGCAACTCATCGTCATCAAACTCAGTCATGAGTACCTGCATCACATGCTCGATGGTCTTCTCCTCCAAGTCTGTGGCGCGAGCAAGATCTTGTCTGGAGCGACGCAAAACACCCTTGGCGGTGTCACAGCCGACACCCATGAGGACATCGATGACCCACTGCTCGATCTCGTCGTCAAATTCGGTCAAGAACAAATCCTCCTCCGCTATGCTCTGTGCCTCATCGCGGTAAATATCGATCTGGTAGCCGGTGAGCATCATTGCCAGCTTGATGTTTTGCCCCATCTTACCGATAGCCTTCTTGATCTCCTCACGAGGCAGGTAGACATCGGCACGCATGGACTCGGGGTTGATCTTCACCACCACATCCTTGGCGGGGTTGAGGGCACGCTGGATCAGTAGCTCGGGGTTGGAGGTATACTGGAGCACATCGATACTCTCGTTGCGCAGCTCATTCACCACCCCCTGGATCCTCGAGCCCCTCACTCCCACGACCGCACCGATCGGATCCACACGCTCGTCATAGCTCTCCACAGCCACCTTGGCACGCTCACCCGGGATACGTGCGATAGCCTTGATGGTCACCAGACCATCCTGCAGCTCCGGCACTTCGCGCACAAAAAGTTGCTTCATCAGCTCGTTGCTCACTCGGCTAAGGATGATCTTGGGGTTATTATTATTATAGTCCACACGCTCAATGATGGCCGTGGCGGTGTCGCCCTTTTTGTAGCGATCGCGCGGGATCATCAGGGCGCGGGGCAGGATCAGCTCGTTGCCCTCACTGTCCATCAGCAGCAGCTCACGCTTCCACACCTGGTACACCTCAGCACGGATCATCTCGCCCACACGCTGTGAGTACTCAGCATAGAGGGTGTCCTTCTCCAGCTCCAGCACCTTCGATGCCATAGACTGACGGAGGTTCTGGATCGCACGGCGACCAAAGGACTCAAACTCCACCTTGTCGATAAACTCCTCGCCCTCCTCCAGATCCTCACCACCATTGGCATGGGCCTCGCTCAGGCTCACCTCCTGCATCGGGTTTTCCACCGCACCGTCCGCCACGATCGTACGGTTGCGCCAGATCTCCACATCGCCGTGGTCAGGGTTCACGATCACGTCAAAGTTGCTATCCGTGCCATATATCTTGGCAATAGAGCTACGCAAGGATTCCTCCAGTACCTTTGAGAGCGTATCCTCGTCGATGTTTTTTTGCCCCATGTACTCCTTCAGGGCATCCATGAGGGCGCTACGCTGTTTGTTATTCATGAGCTTTTCTCGCTGTAGTTATAAAATTGTCTTTGTTTCTTTCTCTCACGACCGCTCAGACCTTCAGGTCATACACGGCTTGCTTGATCTCGTCATAAGCAATAGACAGCTCCACCGCTGTCGGCACCTTGCGACGCTTACCCTCCGGCTTGATCATCCGCACCACCTCCAGCACGATACCCGTATCCGTGGCGGACTTGAGGAGGCCGTTTTCCTTCACCCCCATCTTGAGCAACACCGAGAGGGGCTTGCCCAAAAACTTGCGAAAGCGCCTAGGATCCACCAGAGGGCTTGTCAGGCCGGCACTGGACACCGTCAGGTCCGTATCATCCAGAGCCTCACCGAGAGCCTCACGCAGGTAGCGGGTCAGGTCCACCACAAGGTCCATCGACACCGCTTCGGTATCGTGATCAATATCCAGCTCCACACTGCCACCGGGCTTTTCGACCAGCTGACAAATGTAGTACCCCTCCTTGTCCCGAAAATAGTGCTCGACCAATGTCCGAAGGTCGTCCAATTGTAGTGCCATTGAGATCGTCTTACCAACTTGTTACGGAGGACTTTACGCCTCACCAAAAGCCCCTTTTTGCTCGCCATAGGGTACAAAAAAGAGAGAACTTTGGAGTCCCCTCATCAGGTAGGCTACCGCAAAGGTACACAAAATATATGAGACCGTTGAAAATCACTTCTCTGATACCCCTTTAGCCCCCCCCAAGCCCATTGTCCTCGGAGCCCAAACCGAGCCCCCGACCCAGAAGGGTCGCCAACCGGTCGATCTGCTTTGCGACCCCTGGCAGGGGTCGCAAAACAGTACTGCAAATCGGGCAAAAAACGCCTCCCTTAGGAGCGTTGAAAATCAGGCACTTACAAGAACCCTTGAGTTTCACGAATAGAAGCGATCTTTTTCACGGATAGAAGCAACACTTTTCACGGATAGAAGCAATCACTTAGACGGACAGCAATAATTAGAAAACAATGAAAAAGCAGAAACAGAAGATGCCAGACGGCAAGCGTGCCACCTGCCCCCGTAGGGACAGATGGCATATCAGAATACCTAAATCCGAAGACTAACAGAAAGTTTTAGACCTTTACCGCAGGTCTGGTGCTGCATCAAAAACTGATTTTGTCCGAGCCAGACTCTTGGGAGAAACTTTTAAGGTTATCGTAGAAAAACCCTCGGCATCCCCTTACTTAGAGAGACTCACGAAAATCGTTGCCTTGACGAATAAGATAGACGTACTTTACAATGAAGCCGTGAAAGCCCTCAATACTTATCATTCTGTTGCCACTGCTCAACGAATGCTCGACAAGCTCGAACCCTATTTCCAAGTTCTCATCAGACTACAACATCAAGCAATTATTCTAACGATTAGAATTCAAGCAAAAGAGGCTACCAAGTAATTACTTTGTCCACTATTGCCTGCTGCTCGCTGGCTGTACGGCGCAAATAAATACGAGTGGTTTCAATGCTTTCGTGTCCCATAAGGTCTGCAAGCAAAGAAATATCGTTGAACTTTTCAAGGAAATTCTTGGCAAAACGATGACGGAACGAATGAGGGTAAACTACTTTTTCATTCAATCCATATTTCACAGCATAATTCTTTAACTGTTGTGCGATTCCTCTTGTTGTAATACGTTCGCCAAAGCGGTTGAGAAAAAGATAACCTGTCATGCGATTGACTTTACCAAGCCATTCGTTGGCTTCTATGCTTAAAGACTTTGGAATATAGATACGGCGTATTTTACCACCTTTGGTGTAAATGTCAAAATAGCCTATTTGCACATGCTCTACCTTTATTTGTATTAGTTCGCTGACCCTTGCTCCCGTGGCAGCAAGGAAACGAACAACAAAATACCACACTTGGTTCTCCTCCTTTCTTAGCTTATTTTTCAGAAAAATGTAGTCTGCATTACTGATTACGTTTTCCAAATAACTACGCTGCTGCACTTTGACGGATTTAAGCCTCAAGCGAGATTTGCCCATATAATCAAGATACTTATTTATTGCCTGAATACGGAGATTTACTGTTTTAGGCTTGAATTTCTCAATAAGATAGGTTTTATAAACGAGCAAATTACGCTTGTTCAACTCTTTGTTTCGAGAATAATACTCTTTTACAGCATAAAGATAAGCTGCAATCGTATTCTCCGACATATTACCTCGGCGCAAATACATTTCAAAATTTTCAGTGTTCATTTCAATATATTATTAGTAAAAAATTGCTATCACTAATAATATATAGCACTGACAAATTCATAGAATTCCTATTATGAGAAGTTGACCTCCCGCAAAGCAGTGTTGCGTGATGGGATTGCAGAATAAATTACTTAGCCTACTTGAAAGAAAAATAGAGCTGGATGCCAACTTAGCAAAACACCTACAAAAATCAATTCTCCAAGAAGCGATTCAAGGGCGACTTATGCCACAAGACCCGAATGATGAACCAGCATCTGTTCTTCTTGAAAAGATACGAGAAGAGAAACAACAACTATTCAAAGAAGGGAAACTCAAGAAGAAAGACTTGGTGTCGAGTACCATTTACAAAGGAGATGATAACAAGTATTATGAGCAGGTAGGTGGAACTTCTCAACAAATAGAAACAGATTATGATTTTCCTAACCATTGGGAAGTAGTCAGACTTGCCCATATATGTAGGCTTATAGATGGTGAGAAGCGTGAAGGGAACTTCGTTTGCTTAGATGCCAAATACCTCCGAGGCAAATCTACAGGAAATTTACTATCCAAAGGTAAGTTCGTAAGAACAGGGGATAATATAATCCTTGTAGATGGTGAAAATTCTGGTGAAGTTTTCACTGTTCCGCAAGATGGGTATATGGGGAGTACATTCAAACAGTTATGGCTCTCTTCGGCTATGTGGAAACCATATATTTTGGCTTTCATTCTGTTCTATAAAGAGGTTTTGAGAAATTCAAAAAGAGGTGCGGCTATTCCGCACCTCAATAAAGAGTTATTCTACAATCTGCCTATTGGTATTCCACCTTATCAAGAACAGCAGCGTATTGCAAAACGGATAAATGAACTATCGCAGTTGCTCAAATAGTTTTTCTATTTGAGCAACAATGCGTTGTTGTTCTTTAATCGGAGGTAATGGCATTAATATTTCTTTTACTTTTGCTATGCTTACACCACCTATAATGCCCGTTTTATTTAGGTTAAATAGTTCAAAGAACAATGGTGACTGTAGATAATAGTACATGTATTTCCCGATTCCAACAAATGGTGAGAAACAACATAACTTATTCCCAAAACATACATCTTGATTCAGTATTGCAATTTTTCTTCCAGCACTTCCACCTTCAATACACATCAATATTGAGTTATTGGGAGCAAGTCTAAAATCAGGTTCATATTGTTTTGGAATCGCAATGCCATTATCGTAAATAATCCGATTATTAAAACCAATATCCTTAGTTCCAATATAATAACGTCCTATAACATCTGTAAATTTTGATTTCTTTTCAGTTTCACTAATACTGTTGCCAGTGTAAATGTTTGCAATATGAGAAAGTCTTGTCCATACCCAATTCTTGGGAGTTTCAAAAGGTATCTGTTCTGTTATATCTAAGCACTTTTTCCCTACCTGCTCATAATACTTGTTATCATCTCCTTTGTAAATGGTACTCGACACCAAGTCTTTCTTCTTGAGTTTCCCTTCTTTGAATAGTCGTTGTTTCTCTTCTCGTATCTTTTCAAGAAGAACAGATGCTGGTTCATCATTCGGGTCTTGTGGAACAAGCCTCCCTTGAATCGCTTCCTGAAGAATTGACTTGTGTAGTGAAGGCTTCAGTCCTTGATTAAGTTTTTCGAGAAATTCTTGTTTTTCTCCAAATCTGTTAACAACGGGGATAACCTCGGCGATTTTCTTAATTATTCTTTTCTGCTCGGCATAAGGTGGTAGGGGAACGATATTGTTATAGATACTTGCGGTACCAAGTTCTATCTGATTTGTGCTTCCTGAACATCGTTCTTCCAATCCAATCTGTATGAATGGAGAAATAAGATAATAATAAATGTACCTTGAAGAGACAAGTTTGTTAGTTCGTACAACGGTAACATGAGAGTCTGCTACAAACTTGGTGTATTTCTCAAATACATATTTCTCAATATATCCCGTTCTTCCTACTGTACCGCCACCAGTTGAATTAACGATAACATCTCCGACTTGTAGGTATTGTTCTTCTTTATATTTTTCAATAAAGGCTTTATCTGAGAACAAACATCTATCTGTGTAGATTCTATCCCATTGGTTACATTTCTGAGCCATTATAGGAAGAATCTTATCGTTACCATATCTCGGAGATTTTCCTCTGTGAAGATAGTTGCAAATAGTACCGAGCCTACACCAGCTCCATGAAGACGGCACTTCAAAAGGTATCTCCTCGTCTATGCACTTCACCTCACCCGTAGCGAGCAACTTCTCATAATAGGAATTGTCCTCACCACGGTAAATAATAGATTCTTTTTTATCTTTCTTTATTTTCCCTTCTTTTACAAGTTGAGCCTTTTCTGCCCTTATCTTTTCAAGCAGGACAGATGCAGGCTCGTCATTATTGTCTTGCGGCACAAGTTTTCCTTGAATCGCCCACTGAAGTATGCTATTTTTAAGTTGCTTGCCATTCATTGTATTCTATTTGATTTAGAAATTCTCGTTTTTTGTTTTTCTTTCAAGTAGAATTGATATAACTTTTTTCCTATCTTGTCTTTTTTGAAAGTACGTTCATGATTCATTGGTGTCATGGATAAACGGATTTTTGCTACACCTGCATTCAAAATTTCAAGCTGCTGCGGAGTAATCTCAAATTGGGCAGTAAACTTATCTCTGTTATAGGCAATACCATATTACCACTGATGATACCTGCTGATTGAGTCACATTTCCAATTAGTGCTCCTTTCAATTCAAGAAATTCCCCTGTGGATGTTTTTATCTTCATTGTAGGGTTGCTGAGAAAAGTCATTCTATCAGAGCGTACAGTGGCAACTATTGAGTACTCTGTACCTTGTTTTGCGACGCTATACTTCATAGTGCAACCTTCGGCAGCAAGAGCATTATAAGTATAGTCTATAGTTTGAGTTTTAGCTACAAGTCCAAAACACATGCAGAACAGAATTAGTATTTTCTTTATCGTCTTCATATGTAATCTTCACCATTTATACCTAACTCACCATTACCTATTGCTTTTGCAATGTCAATTTTAAGTTCTTCATCATAATCTTTTCCAGACATGAATGCTGTCATTATTCTCAAAAGAAGGTCTTGGTCAATATGCGAAGCGGCTACATGATAAACTATAGCTTCCAACTGGCGCATGACTATGCAAGCCTCCCATAGGTAACCATTTTCATGGAGGAAATATGCTCCTAAAGTTAAGGCTATGCGTTTGTTTCCATCATTAAAATAATGACCAGAACAGAATTTGAATACCAAATACGACAACTTATCTGCAAAGGTCGGGTAATATGAGTCGTTCTGAATAAATTCCAATGTGGCTAATATACCTCCTTCATCGCGAATACCTTCAAATCCGCCATCGCTCGCATCTATCATTTTACGATAGACAGACAGTACTTCGTCGTAAGTGATATATTTTATATCTTCATTCATCTTCTGCTTGCTTTAGTCTTTTGAGAACATCTTTGTTACCTTCCAATATATGGTCGAAATCAATGGATTGATCTCCAATGAAACGTTCAAATTCTTCTGGTGTAACAGCTTTTAGATATTCTGCTATATTTCCGTGATAAGCATCCCTAAAGCTGAAGTCTCTTGATGCCATCTTTGTTCTGGCATCATTAAGGTATGGCTTCTGCATAGGATGCTCAGCCAATTCATTGACGATTTGGGCTACTTCTTCTACAGAGAGCTTTTTATTTCCTTTTTGCTTAAACCTCTCTTGTATAGTTGCACCAACACCATTTTCAAATGAAGATATAACGAGAAGAACCTCTGCATATAACGTGTGTCGCACCTTGTCCTTAATATCCAAACGTAGAATTTCTCTGTATTCTTTTGCATTCTCCTTAAATACAGCTTGATAAATAAAATCTGTTATTTGTGCATACTTGTAAGTTTTATGCCCATCTACATACTGACTAATAGCTGAAGTGAGATTCTTACGATAGTTTTCCTCTGTTATTGCAGCAGGAATGTAGTTTACATCCCTACGATTGATAAACTTCGTGCCACCTCCTGTTTTCTCATTAATCGTTGCAATAACTAAATCCAAAATCAGACTTCTCAATCTCTTCGCTTTTTCACTTTCAGTGAGAAGCATACCAATATTGAGGAATGCTCTGAAATTGAACAATCCAAGCTGGGTAGTTTTGCTCGCCTCATTTATAAGGTGAGCAAATTGCAACTTAAAGTCTTTCAATCGCTTACCCCTACACAAAAAATATCCATTGTGCTTTAATTCGTCCGCATTTGCAGACAAATACCGGTCTATTGTAGATGTATCAACTTCGTAGAAGTCTGCTACCATCTTTTTGGTCAACCAATACTCTCCTTCAAAAAGCATTCCAGAGATGTCTAATTGATTCTGTATCTCGCCTACGGCAAAACGGTTATTGAGTATATTCTGACGCTCAATATTTGATACTGTCAAATCCTTCATTTTAATAAGATTGAAGAGTGTTTATTCTTTTTCTATCTTTATGCCAAGTATTTCTTGTATCTCTACCAATGTACAGTCAATCTCATGGTCGAGAGCAGCACGTTTCTTAAAGTAATCTGCAAGGAGTTCTGCGGGAGGCAAAATTTCCTCTTCATCCTTTGGAAATTTACACTGGTCAAAGTTGCAGTCCAAGTCAAGAAGTTGCTGAGCTGTGAAACAACGGGATTTTTCATCGCCATCTTCACTAATAATCTCCTTACGGTCGTTCCACCAGTCACAGATTGGCTGGCAATGCTCAAGTCTCATCGACTTGGTCTTTGAGAAGTGCTTGTAACCTTCAGGCATGTCAAGGCGAAAGAACCATGTTTTGTCAGTAGAAAATCCTTCTTCCGCTCCATCAACTCGCTCGTTATTGAAGAACAGGATATTGGTGGCAATACTGGTATATGGTGAGAAGATGCTGCCTGGCAGACGGATGATGGTGTGGAGATTGAACTTACGGAGCATCTTTTGCTTGATGGCAAGTTTTGCCCCATCCATGCCAAAGAGGAAACCGTCAGGAACTATAACAGCGGCACGTCCGTCACGTTTCAACCTGTACATGATAAGCACCATGAACAGGTCGGCAGTCTCACTCGAACGAAACTCCATCGGAAAGTTGCTCTTAGCAGCTGCATTCGTGCTTCCTCCGTAGGGTGGATTCATGGCAATAACGTTGACCCTGTCCGTCTCCTTGAAGTCTGACATCTTCGTGCGCAACGAATCGCAATGGCGGATATTCGGTGCGTCCACATCGTGCAGGAGCAGATTGGTGATGGAAAGAAGGTATGGGAGAGGCTTCCACTCTTGCCCGATGACAGACTGCTGGTAGAGTCGCCCGTCATCCGTGGTCTGTACCTGTTTCTGCAGATAGTTTAAAGCCGAAGTGAGGAAGCCGCCTGTACCTGATGTAAAGTCACCAACGGTTTCGCCAAGCACTGGATTAAGCTGTTGTATGATGAAATCCGTCAAAGCTCGCGGTGTGTAGAACTCACCTGCATTACCAGCAGACTGAAGATCTTTGAGTATTCCTTCATAAATGTCACCAAACATGTGGCGGTCTTCAGCATCATCAAACTCAATCTCGTTGATGACATTGATGACCTGACGTAACAGAATACCATTCTTCATATATTGGTTCAAATCCTCAAAAACCTCTTTGACAATAGCCTTGCTGCGAGGGGTCTCACGTGTCACTTCAAGTGCCTTCAGCGTGGGAAAGAGTTTGTCGTTGATAAACGTGAGTAAGGCATCGCCTGTCAGCGCATTGCCATCTTTCTTGTCTACAGCCCAATTCCGCCAGCGCAATTCTTCGGGGATGATGGAATCAAAGGGCTTGTGCTCTTTGCTTGCCTTATATTCCCACGTTTCCTCTTGTGTATCATACACCTTCAGAAAAAACATCCATGTCATCTGCTCAATGCGCTGTGCATCGCCATTGATACCAGCGTCTTGGCGCATGATATTTTGCAGACGCTTTACTATATTGTTTACTGCCATTTCTTTATGCTACTTTATATATTTCGTTTTCAAGTTCTTTTAATGCCTGTTCAAACTTATCCAGTCCGCCGAAAAATTTCACGATTTTCTGCGGTTTACCAATCTTGTTGAATGGAGCGGTATCAAGAATATCAGAGTCTTCAAGGTTCAAGATACCATAATCAGCATATTTGTCGAGAAGAGCCTCCAATACCTCACGTGCTTTGCCTTCGTATTTAGCAAAGTAATTGCGTTTCTTGACATTGTTAGCCCTTTCACGCCTTGTCACAGGTGGCTGGTCGAAGGCCACATGACATATCACATCGAAAATATCGGCATGTGCCAAGGCTGGATTCTTTTCCCTGACAGCATCAACGAGAACGCTATAGTCTTTCAATTCTTCAACAATGGCTTTCTTTCGCTCCGTCTCAGTCCAGTTCTTTACGAAATCGCTTAATGTAGCATAACGTTTTCTGATCTGTTTGCGCGTGAAGTCCGTGATACTTTCTGTACGCATGGTTTTGCCATCTTCACCAAGAATGCTGACTATCTCAGTAGTTATTGCTATTTTCTCTCCCTCAACAAGATACTTGACATGAGGCTCTGAGACAACACTTGACGGTTCTTCTGGCATAGTGTATGGCTTTTCACTTTTCCCTTGCGGGGGGGCCGGGTCGCCATCGAATTTCGGGTCTTTGAACTTCGCTGTGGCATTGCGGAAATCCAATATCTCCAAATGCCACTTTCCTTTGTCTGTCCTCAGTCGGGTGCCACGTCCTATGATTTGCTTAAACTCCGTCATGGAATCTATTTCCTTGTCAATGACTATAAGCCCACAGGTCTTGCAGTCCACGCCCGTAGCAAGCAGCTCTGAAGTTGTAACAACTGTCGGGTAGGGTTGGTCAACATCAATGAAGTTGTCCAACTGTTTCTTCCCCACATTATCATCACCCGTTATGCGCATGATGTAGCGTGCATCCTTTTTACACAAGTCTGCATTCAAATTGACCAACAGGCTCCTCATGGCTTCTGCCTCTTCAATATCCGTACAGAACACGATGGTCTTGGTCATCCTGCCAATTTGTTTCAGCATCTTGGTGATACGCTTTGCGACAATCTCCCTCCGTTTGGTGAAAGCAATGTCTCTGCCTATGTCTTTGCGTTCATATAATCGTTGTACTATATCTCTTCCCAGCAAGTCTTTCTCATCGTCATCAGGTTTGAATCCCTGAAGGTCAATGCTTATATAACTGTTGGTCACTCTGTAAGGAGCGAGGAAGCCATCTTGTATTCCTTGCAAAAGCGAATAGGTAAATATTGGCTCACCAAAATAATCAAGATTATTAGCTCCAGTCTCAGCCTTGGGTGTAGCTGTCATGCCGATTTGGGTGGCAGTATTGAAATACTCTAGCACCTTGCGCCATGCACTATCATCCTTCGCACTTCCACGATGGCACTCATCCACGATGATAAGGTCAAAAAAAGTTGGTTGCACCTGTTTGAAGGGATCATCTATACCTTCTTCATTGGATACAAGTTGGTGATACAATGCCATATAAACCTCATAGGCTGAATCAATGGAAGCCCCTTGTACTTTAGTCATGACTTTTTTGAAAGGTTTGAAGTCTTGCGCCATTGTCTGGTCTATCAGAATATTTCGGTCAGCGAGATAAAGTATCTTTTTCTTTGTGTTAGAGGCTTTCAGACGATGAATAATTTGGAAAGCAGTGATAGTCTTTCCTGTGCCTGTCGCCATTACAATCAGTACTCTGTTCTTGCCTTTGGCAATAGCCTCTATGGTACGTTCAACAGCTATACGCTGATAATAACGAGGCTCGTAGGTATATGGGTCTGAATAATACGGCTGTTCTACTATTTTCAATGCCTCACCACTTAATTGTTTAGCTTTGATAAGTCGTTGATACAATGTGTCAGGTGCAGGAAACTGTTGCAACGAGAGTTCAGTTTCTTTTCCTGTCAAGAAATCATGCTCCAAGAATCCATCTCCATTGGAGCTGTATGCAAAGGGGATATCAAGAATCTGAGCGTATTCCATCGCCTGTTGCATACCTCCACCAAGAGGCTTGTTGTTATCTTTCGCTTCTACAACAGCAAGAGGCTTATTGGCAGCGTGAAATAAGAGATAATCCGCCTTCTTGCCAGTTTGACGTGCATGTATATTACCTTGAAATATCACCCTACCATCGGTAAAATAGTATTCCATTCGGATATATTCGTTTTTCCATCCTGCATTGATTATAGCAGGTGTTATAAAACGCAACTTTATATCTTCTTCGGTCAAATCTTTTTTGCTCATAATTCTTGACTGTATTATCTTCACATAGTATTTTATTATGAGAAGTTTACTATTAGAGAAAACTTATACGAGGAATTACAGCATTACTCTTGCGAGGGTCTAAGTAAATCCCTTATATCGACTTTTAACGCTTCCGCGATATCAAGTAAGTTTTCGAGGGATGGCTGCACTTTGTTGGCACACCACCGAGAAACTGTATTTTCGGTACGACCAATCTCATTTGCTAGCCATTTACCTGACACTTGTTTTTCAGCCAGCACAGCCTTAATTCTATTTATCGCCTTCATTTGTTGATATACTTTCTTTTGTTGTTGAAGTCATAGAATATAAAGATACGCTTTTATGGACGTTACTCCAAGCAAAATTCAAATTTGTTGCTTATAGGGATTAAATTTCATGTGTTTCAATCGGTTTTCTCTAAAAAAGAGTAACTCTGTGAGAATGTTGCACGAAAAACCAGCTCAAGCTATTGCGTATATCATTGGTTGTTAGCACTTTTAGTGTATAATTAAGGGGAGAATATAGTATTGATTTATAGAAACAATAGTTATAGTATTCAAGCAAACAAGCAACAATGCGCCCTCATTTACTGAGGTGTTTACCGAATTAAGAAGTTCTAGAGCACGCAATGAGTTTCCAGAGCAAATTGACAAACTCATTGATTGGAGACCATTTCAAACACTCATAAATAAACAGCTAAATAAGAGAGCTGAAGCGAAAGGCGAACCTACGTATGATGGAGTCCTAATGTTTAAGATCCTGCTTCCGGAGACGTGGTATAATTTGAGTGACCGAGCCGTTGAAGAGCGTATTAACGACTCCATCAGCTTTGGAACGTTTCTTGACATTGATCTGGAACACGTCTCTCCGGATCACAGCACCATTTGCCGTTTTCGCAATGCGATTGTAGAATTTCCAACTCTCATAGAGAAAGGAGCCCTTCAAAAAGGAGTAATGGTATTAGCCGATAAAGGGTACACCTCCAAGGCAAATAGAGAACATCTAGCCGGTCACGGGCTCAAAGATGGGATAATGAGAAAAGCGACAAAAGGGAAGCCTCTTGGTGATAAAGATAAAGAATTCAACCGACAGATAAGCCGGTATCGAAATAAAATTGAACGTACCTTTGGAAGTATCAGACGCCGGTTTCACGGAGGAAGGTGTCGATATCGGGGATTAGCTAAGACGCATGCACAAAATATACTTGAAGCCATTTGCTACAATATCAAAAGGGCTCCCTGGTTATACCTCAATAAAATATTGGAAAATGAAGAAGCCTCTATAAGGGGAGCACTTGTTATGAGATAAGTACTAGAAATCCTCTGTAAAAGCTCATATTTGGAGCTTTTACAGAGGAGAAAATTAAATAGCAAGGCGATTTCTCAAGCCAGACAAGACGAAAAACAGCAAAAAGGTCAGTCCAAAACGTCTAAACTTGAATGTGCAACAGTCTCAAAATGTTTTACGTACATTTGTAGCAGACAAGTATTAATCATAACCAAATAAAGAGGGATCATGGAACAAACAACCAATCATATTGGCAAGAAAATCAGCGTCTTAGGCAAGGTTGTTGACAACAAAGAACTCATGCTGGTACACCTGCAATTGAAAAGGGGAGAACAAATTCCCTCACATGACCATAAAGGACAGGAAGTATACTTCACTATAGTGAAAGGAACTGTGGAAGTTACTCTTGACGATACCGAGGTACATCGTATCAGCACAGGTACCGTTCTACATTTCCCCGGCGAAGCTCATGTAGGCCTAAATGCCATAGAAGAGAGTGATTTTTTCGTTTACCTCATCAACAGACAATGACGTTATGGATATGAAAAAACATCTGCCGCATGTAGACCTTGAAAAACTCGGCAAAATACTCGAGATTAAAGAAGAATACCAACGAGGAGATATTTCATTGGAAGAGGGTAGAACCCGAATAAGAGAGCAAGTTGGGAAAATCTACCCTTATGAAATTGCATTGGCAGAACAGGAACTCAAAACCATTGAAGAGAATGAGTGTCATAAGGAGGATATTCAAAAAATGATTGAGCTGTTTGGTGAAGTGATGGACACTAGTCGCCCAAATCTTCCTCTCAACCACCCTATCATGTGCTACTACAGAGAGAACGATGAAATGCGTCGCTTTATGCTCTCTATAGAAGATCTTGTACAATATCCGATTATCAAGAACCAGTGGCTTGAATTGTACGACCAAATAGCGGCTTTTCGCACTCACCTTTCACGTAAGCAGAATCAGCTCTACTCCATACTCGAACAGAAAGGATTTGACCGCCCAACGACTACGATGTGGTTGCTCGATGACTTTGTACGAGACGAAATACGTGATGCTAAAAGCCTTATTGAAGAAGACAAAGAAGAAGAGTTTTTGGCGATGCAGTCTACTATTGTGGCAGATGTGCGGGACCTTTTACAGAAAGAAGAATCTGTACTCTACCCAACTGCTTTGGCGATGATAACTCCAGAAGAATTCGAACAGATGCGTTCGGGAGATTACGAAATTGGCTTTGCATGGATTGATGTAGGGAAATTCCAAAATACTGACAAAACAGAACCCCAACCCACAACAGTCCCTGACGGTTTTACCTCAGAACTATCTGCGCTTCTTAGTAAATATGGTCTGGGGGGAGACGACACATGCCGTGTTTTCGATGTCACAACAGGTAAACTCTCCCTCGAACAAATCAACCTCATTTACAAGCATCTTCCTATAGATATATCTTATGTAGATGAAAACGAACTCGTTCGCTTCTATTCAGATACCAACCACCGCATCTTCCCACGTAGCAAGAATGTTATCGGACGTGATGTGAAGAACTGCCATCCGCGCACCAGTGTCCACCTCGTTGAGGAAATCATTGCCAAATTCCGCTCGGGTGAGCAGGATAGTGTGGATTTTTGGATTAACAAACCCGGTGTATTCATCTATATTTATTATGTTGCTGTGCGTGATTCAGAAGGACGATTCAGGGGAGTACTCGAAATGATGCAAGATTGTAATCGTATTCGTGAGCTTCAAGGTTCACGTACGTTGCTGACGTGGTCAAATGACATACAAGGAGTAAAATCAATGGAGGCGAAAAAGTCTACTCCAGACAATACGCCTGCTACAAGAGAAGGCTCGATAATAGACCTCTCTGCCAATACTCGCTTACAGGATTTGTTCAAAATCTACCCAAAGCTACGGCAAGATTTGCCAAGCATGAATTCTGCTTTTAAAATGCTCAATTCACCTCTCGCACGCATTATCGTTCCTAAAGCAACCATCGCTATGATGAGCGAGCGCAGTGGCATTTCCATTGATGACATATTTTCTATATTGAAAGAACTCATCGCTAAGTATAAGCGAGAGGAATAAATTCCTTATCCTAAAATAACAGAGAACGAGAGGGTGCAAAATGCCCCCATTTTTCAGTATGACGGGCATGTCATAATGAAAGTAGGTTAGAAAACTTTCGATTCCCAACCCACTCGATTTTCAGAGCCATCTCAGCTCACTGTTAAAAGGAATAAGGTTTTTCATCTGGAGTTCTTTGATTCTTTCTTTGTCCACCTCTATATCATCTTCATCATAGTAGTGAACTGCCATTGAGTATATCTCCTCATCAGCAAAGCCATTACAACCACTTCTTTGCACCTCACTCAAGATGTAGAGAATGCACTCCTCTATGTTCTTATGGGGCTTCTGTAGATTGGGCGCAAACAAAGGGTCTGTCATCGCACGTCCATTAAGGTATTCGGCTATCGTTCGGGTAAATTGTTCTGTTCCTTTCATTGTCTTATCGGTATTGGTGCTGTTACTGCTTGGGTATCTCTACGATTTGGTTGATAGGTCCATAGAGGTAGTTGCGTAGGCTGGTGCGGTCGGGAGCATAGTACTCTGCCCACTGTCCATATTGATTGACGAGGTACTTCTTCAATACATCGATGAAGTCAAATCGCCATCCTTGTAGCGGTACGGCAGAGCGGAAGTAGGTATTGTTATTCACCGCTTCACAGAGCCAATCCTTATCCTCACGGCTCATTCGCTCGTCACGATTAAGCTTTGCCCTCAGGAGATGTACAGAGCTGTCACAAAGGCTTTCCAATGGGGGTACGTCCCAATGGACGAACTTGGTAGCCAACGCCTGCTCTCTTTGTTCAAACTCAGAACTTATGCGGTAATGAGAGGAGGAGCTATATCCTTTTTCTTTCATTGATGATGTCATGTTTACTTTCTGCTTATTCATAAGAGACCTCTTTTATGCGTTCAAAGATCGGAGTATGCCGATTCCTTTTTTCAAGCAAAAACAAGGTAGCGGGGCGAGACGTACACAAGATTTTGGCGAAAAATACTCCCCGAAGCAAACAGCATAGGTGTGGAGATTTTCCAGACAAACCGAATGGTCTGACCTTTGGAAAGCCTTTAAGCCCCATACTACCTTTGCGATGAAAAAGAATCAGCTTCCGATTTGACCACCGCATAACTGGGGAGCTATGACTGAGAAGCAGAAGTGCAATACCTAAACACAAGAAGCAAAAAGGGTGACCAGCCTCAGAAGAGAGCTAGTCACCCAAAGAGTCGTTTCTCTGAAGTGAGAGAAGTGCTATATCATAGCACGTAAAGCAGTATTACGGCTAGTACAACAAGCCAAAAGAGGTAGCGTAGAAGCGTAAATGTGATTTGCAGAACGGTACGAACGATGAATCGTAGTACCACAAAACCAATCAGTATCAATAGAGCTGTTACGACCTGTGCTGTGACTAACTTAGAGAGTAAGTACACTCCACCCGATAGGATACCCATAAGTAGGGAAAGTCGGATGATGCGAGACCATTTGATCTCGTTGCACGGAGTTGTTTTGGGCGCAACTTGTAGAGGTTTCTCTTTATCTGCAGGAACACTTGCCCGTATGAAGGCTGGACTGTACAGGTCTTTGTTCATGAGAGATCTATTCATATTCGGAGTTTTTCAGAGTTCTGTGGCATCACTCAGAAAGAGCCTAATAGAGAGTGTTATATAGACTTCCTTCAAACCGGAGCCCTGCCCGAGCTTTTCAACCTCCCCAATGATGAGATGAAGCAAAACTACGTCTCTTCGATAAAGGACACTGTTATGCTTCGTGACATTGTCGCTAGGTATAAAGTAAAGGATGTGAAGCTCCTAGACGACCTCTTTGTGTATCTAGTCAATAACGCCTCCAACATTATCTCCATCGTCAACTTCTTTAAGTCTCGAAATAGGAAAACCAACTACGAGACGCTCTCCAACTACATTTCTCATCTCGATAGTACTTTCCTCGTGCATAAGGTAGAAAGATATAATATCAAGGGCAAGGAGACTATTTCGGCCAATAACAAGTACTATTTGAATGATTTATGCTACCACAATTACCTCTATTCCGGATTTGGCTATGGGATGGGGCACTTATTGGAGAATGCCGTCTATTTAAGCCTTAGACGAGCCGGATATCAAATCTATGTGGGCACGAATAAAGAGGCTGAAGTCGACTTTGTCGCCATCAAAGGAAGCAAGAGATTATACTTCCAAGTCACGCTACAACTAACAGAGCAAGAGACAATAGAGCGAGAGTACCGCTCTCTATTGTCGATAGAAGATAACTTCAAAAAGTATGTGGTCAGTTTGGATGACTTCAAGCTGCCAACAAATGAAGGTATTGACCATATTTCGGCGTGGGAACTTGACACTGTTCTATAACGCATCAAGCCCAAACTAATGACCGCCCCTTGTTCCAACCAACAAGGGACTTTTTTGTATTCAAGTTCCGCTTCCAAACGCTCAAGAAAAGCAGGCTGAAAGCATCGCAACCCTTTGTGAAAAAATCGAAGAATCACAATCTCATCCCAAGGGCAAGAAATGCTACCTCTTTGATGTCAAATGTTGGATAGAATGGCTGATCTGGGGAATATCTATCGTACTCACCGCCTGCACTATCGGTTGGATGGTCTATCTCCACAATGCCAATCCCTCGAAAGCTACGCCCTACGATATCGCATACTACGTATGGAGCACTCAGTCAGTAACACTTCCTTCGCCCGACTCGATAGCATCTCTGAAATTAACCGCTCTAACGAAGCCATTGCCACTCAGATATAAAATTCCTACCACAATATTTCATCTCATATTGTCTCATCATTATTTATAGGTATTTTTTTTGAAGTCAATGTTTTTTCTGTGTTTTACTATCTTTGCACTTGAACTAATAGTATATACAAAGTGCGATGCAGTCAAGACAACTTAACAGAAGGCAGTATTTCTATGAACTTGCAACTACAAGCAAGAAGTATTTCATTCCTTACATCCAACGGTACAAGCAGGTGGAGAAAGGAATGAAAGTGTTGGAAATAGGTTGTGGAGACGGTGGAAATCTCCTACCTTTCTCATGCATGGGTTGCGATGTCGTGGGTGTGGACATGGCAGAGGGACGGATAAAGGACGCAAGAAAGTTCTTCCAAGAGAATGGAGCAAAAGGGCGTTTCATCGCTTCCGATGTATTCCTGTTGGAGGAACTCAAGCATCAATTCGATTTAATTGTATGCCATGATGTGATAGAACATATTGACGATAAGGAGGGATTTTTGCGCAAGTGTAAACAGCTGTTAAAACAGGGGGGGGGGGATTTTCATGTCCTTTCCTGCTTGGCAGATGCCATTCGGTGGACATCAGCAGATATGCAGAAGCCGCTTCCTATCGCATCTGCCATTCTTCCACCTGCTTCCAACCTTATTTTATGAGTGGATACTAAGGGCTTGGAAAGAGGATGACGGGTGTGTCAGGGAATTGCTGAATATCAAGCAAACCAAATGTTCGATAGAATTATTTGAAAGCACGATGAGAAAAGAAGGTTTTGAAGCCATTGACAGAACATTCTATTTCATCAATCCTCATTATGAGGTGAAATTCCACCTGCGTCCTCGAAAATTATATGCCGTAATTGGAGCAATTCCATATATCCGCAATTTCTTTACAACATCGTGTCTCTATTTTTTAAGGGCCGCAGGAGAGTAGTCTTTCTATGCTCAATGCCAACTTCTTTTTCTTGATTGAAAAGAAACAATGACAGAGGAAAAAGCTGTTCGGTAATATCCTCTATCTTTGTCAAAGATAAAGAGTTCTTTGCCAGCAAAACAAAGCAGAGCATAGCAAATAGAATGGTTGCCAAATCGTTACCCGAAAATCTGCCAGTCGTATGGAACACCCTTGTATAAAGGAATATCGCTTTCTATCCAAACTCACTGAAATTCTCAGATTCCGCCAATCTAGCTTAATCCAAATAGTAGATCGCGGTTTGCCCCCACTAGATAGACTCTAGATAGACATTGAAAAGCATAAACCATCGAAGTTGCTGAGTCAAATATCCCGACCAGTGATTTTTTTTGGTGCGAAAAAGGGTGTAAACCACGTAAAACGTTGGTCTACACCCTTCACTGCGGAAGCGGGGGGATTCGAACTGTTTTGTTTTGGTGTTTGGTGTGTGATTTTTGTACCCAAATTGTACCCAGAAGTGTCGGACTAGAGGGCGTTGAAGCGGTCCATCATCTCCTTTTTCACTCCGTCGGCTATGGCTATGTAGGGCCGCATTGCATCGTAGTCTTTGTGACCCGTCCACTTCATTACGACGTCGGGCGGAATACCTAGCATCAGGGCGTTACAGATGAATGTTCTCCTGCCTGCGTGCGTGCTTAGCATCTGCCACTTTGGTTGAACTCGCTCCACTCGCTTCCCTCCTTGGATTGCTACGGTACGGATAGGCTCATTGATACCGCAATACATACCTACCTCCTTGATGTATTTATTACACTTTTGGTTGCTCAGTTGAGGTATCCGATTGTCGTACTTGTCTAGGAGCTGGCGGCTGTATTTGTTGATGTCTATCCTGAGTGGGTCGGAGGTCTTTTTCGTGACTACTGTTATATACTCTTCCGTGATGTCACTTGGCTGCAGTTTCGTGAGGTCGGAGTACCTTAGCCCTGTGAATGCAGAGATACAGAAAAGGTCGCGAGCTTTCTCAAGATAGGGGTAGGGGAGCTCAAAGGTAAGCATATTCATTAGCTCTTCCCAGTTGAGGAATATCACTGGCTTTGGTATCGTCTTTAGTTGGTTGGTATATGCCTTTGCTTCCGCCCTAACCGTGTGCCCATCTCTCTCTGCAAATGCTAGGAGGGCCTTGATACGCTTGATGTATCCCACTACGGTGCTATTGTTTAACCCCTCCGTGTAGGTGAGGTGTTTTACAAAGCCGTCCATCCACTCGGTGTCGATATCCTCTACCATACAGTCGGGGGAGACTGCGTTTATCTTCCCGATAATGGCTATCACCTTATCATACCCCGACTGTGCCCACTGTCGGACTGGGCCGACCTCCCTCATCATCTTTTCTGCTATAGCCACGAGGGAGGTAGAGCTTGCGGTGGACTTCCCTAGTCGTGTGTTAAAATCGTCCCTAAATCTACTCGCAGTGGGGACTATCCCCTTATCCTCATAGCTGTAAAATATACTCTCCACTGTGTCAATGTAGCTTTGTATGGTCCGATTGATGTAGTTGGCCGGCACCCTCTTCTTTGTGTGGAAGGTATTCGGTCGTACCCGCATCGTATCTCCGTCCCATTTCGCCACCTCCACCTTTAGCCCGAGGAGCATATCCACCCGTTTTGAGTTAAAGGACACTCTCAGCCTAAGGGAGGCTTCTCCGCCCTCCTCTCTGAATGGTGTTATACTATAGGTCCACTTGATCACGGCTGGGGTTGAGTTTTTGGGTTAGGTAACGACTTTTTCATCGATTTGATTATACCTCCTCTGGTATATACTTATGTTGCAAAGACTATTGTTTGGGATCCGACAGCACGTGCTATCATCGGTGACCGGAGCCACCTGCGACAGCTCGTATAGTATCATAAGACAGCCACTCTCCCGGGAGACTTATTTCAGCCTGAGCAATATGTACTCTATAGATGTAGCTCGAAATACGCCTTAAAGTTTTCGATATCACACAGCTTTTCGATGTCAGGTACTTCAATCTCGCACATTTGATAGAGTGCAGTGTACTTTTTCCTTAGTTGCGTATTCCGTTTGGCGAAATCATCATCATACAATGCCCCTTCCGGTTGGTAGTAATATGTCTTCGCTGATGTATAGAAGTCAAGATACATTCTTTTTTCCAGTATACTTTGGCAAGCATCTTTGTCTCCTTTCTGCATTGCTACAAAAAGAGCCTTATTCGGATCATCTACCAGCAGCTCTATTGATTCTCTCATCTTCCTTGCGTCCTTCTTGATCGAGTATATAAGGGAGACAATCCAGCACCAGATGGCAGTCGCAAGTACTATTATTACTAATTCTGTTCCCATATCATTAATCTTCTTGGTGTTTTTATTTCTTGTATCGTTTTAGTGTCTGTGGACAGATGCATCCGCTAGTAGTAGCGCATGAGGGAGACGGCGTGGTAGATGTCTTTGACGTCGGCAAGGTCGAGGGTGAAGTCGGGGTACTTATCGTTGAAGGAGTGGCAGGTGATGGTGTGGTTCTCCACGTCGTGCTCCGTGATATTCTTGATGAGGATGCCCTCCTCTCGTGTGGCGATGATCCATACCTTGTAGTTGTATATATGCAGGCGCCAACTCTTGTAGTAGTCCACCGGTACGTGCTTGGCGAGGATCTCGTCTCCCTCGATCAGGGTCGGCAGCATGGAGTCCCCTGTGACCGTGAAGATGGCATGCTCCTTTGCTTTTGCGCCCGGAGGTGCCATGACGGTCCGCCTCTCCCCCCATTCGTCCGAAAAGACATCCTCGTACCAGCCCGTGCTCCCTGCCATTGCTTTGTAGGGGATGACAGGGACAGTGATCCAGTGGATGGTACTCGGGTCTACCATCTCCGCATTCGGCTCTATTTTTGGCTTTGCGAGCATCTCTCCCTCTCCGGTAAGGAGCCAGTCCTTAGATATCTCGGGGAAAGCATCACAAATGGATAGAACAAATTGTTCTGTGATAATCCTCCTGCCATTCAGTGCCTCTGATACATAGCTTCTTCCCTTGCCTATTCTTTTGGCAAAGTCAGTGTTGTTATAAACCAAACGCATATCAATTAGTTTATCCCTCAGATCGTTAAGTTGTTTAGTATCAATCATATCCCAAGAGTTAACTTTATTTAACTACGAATGTCGTCTATTTATTTTGTCAGTAGACGATTATTGTCTACATTTGTACCAACGATAGAGGTAACAGCGTCACTACTACCTATACAATATATACAAATGTAGAAAATAAAATGAGAATAGACATGAGACAGAGTGACTAGCAACGAAGTGATCGGGGTAACGCCCTTCGAAAGAATGCGAGTGGGGCAAAAGATACAGTACCCCATCGAGCGCAGAGAGACGGTAAATGCGAACCTCGTAAAGGTGAGACTAAAGTATCAAGAGAGACGGTACATAACAGTGAGTGGCACAGACCACATCTATATCATAAGGGACAGATAACCATGCAGACCACATTAACAATAGACACAGCAGTAGACACAGCAGTAGACACAGCGACCAGAGCAGACATCGTCCGAGCGATAGCAGGCGTCATCAGAGAGGCGATATGGGGCTTCGACGATCCCGCCGACGACTCGGGCTGGTACAGCGTGAGCTTCGACACCGTCTCCGACGATGACAGGTACAGCGTCAGCGGTGAGGTACTGGCGTGGTACCATACAGAGTACGAGCCACAGACGTACGACTACCCGGGATACAGCAGCCGGACACCCGACCTGAGACGGGTGGAGATCATAGACCTACGCTGCTACGACAACCACGATATATACAGCGAGGTCGACCTCGCAGAGCCGATCACCCTCACCGAGATACTTGACCGACTATGACACCGACCGACACCACCCCGACCCCGAGCCTACACTACGACATCGCCCGCAGTCTGGACACGACTGTAGACAGGGCCATAGAGCTACGGGACGCCATCGACAGGGCGATCCACCACACCACAGAGGCCATCTACGCCACGAGCCACGACCGCACCGCCGCACAAAAGCTCCACGAGCAGCTGGGCAAGCTCAGGGTGCTGGAGCTGACGGCGGACCACCTCAAGACACTACTCAACGAGCTATGAAATCCATCATCATCTACCTGCTTATCGGCATCACCGTCGTACTGATAGGGCTGGATAGCACAGACATTCTCGCCCTACTCGCCACAAAGGTACTGGCACTGCTCAGCGGGTACATCACCTACAGACTGATCAAACTATGGGACATCCAACCGACAGACGACTGATCGACCTCACCGAAAGCGACCTCGTGGAGCTCATCCGGCAGGTGGTCCTATCCACGACCACAGCGACCACGCCAAGTGGCGCGTCATCCAATATAGTCAGCGGCAGGGCAAACATCGCCAAGGCTCTCGGCATATCCGTAGACACGTTGGACAGACGCATACAGGACGGCACGCTCAAGCGGGCGATCCGCAAAAACGGCCGCACCATCATCTGCGACATCAATAAGGCGTTCAACGACTTCAACGACATATGGCAATGAAAACACAACTAAAAAAAACAGAGACACATACCATGGCACAGACACAGATTCAGACACAGACACAGACGGGCGAGATCAAGACCACCTACACGGTAGGCGACAATGAGGTCACACTGACGGCAAACACCGTCGCCAACTACCTCACACGGGGCAATGGCAAGGCCACCCCGCAGGACATCATCATGTTCATCAGTCTTTGCAAATTCAACCGACTCAACCCCTACCTCAACGAAGCATACCTCGTCAAGTACGGCACACAGCCCGCACAGATGATCACCTCGAAAGAGGCGTACTTCAAGCGGGCAGAGGAGCACCCGAGCTACAAGGGCATCCGCTCCGGCGTGATCATCCTGCGTGGCGAGGAGGTGCTGGAGGTGGATGGCACATTCCTAGCCCCCGGCGACCTGCTGCTCGGCGGGTGGGCGACGGTCTACCGCAGTGACCGAGAGTATCCGGTCATCGCCAAGGTCAACCTCAGCGAGTACGACAAGCGTCAGAGCGTCTGGAACGAAAAAAAGTCCACGATGATCGCCAAGGTCGCCAAGGTACAGGCACTCCGTGAGGCGTTCCCCTCTCTACTCGGGACAATGTACACCGCCGAAGAGGTGAGCCCCACGCAGGATGGCGAGGCACTGTCGGACGACGCAGAGGCAGAGGCAGAGGCAGAGGCAAGCAGCCAAAGCCAAGCCGCTGCCGCAATGAAAAAAGCCAAGCAGGCGATGGCAAAAGCGGTATCGGAGGAAGCAGAGAGTACTCCAGAGGTGCCACAAGAGGTAACAGCGACGGCAGCGCCTGAGGTGGTGACAGTAGAGAGCAAAGAGAGCAAGTAAATAGTGTCAATAACGGGCTGAAATAATCGGTGTATGAAGCATTTCTATTTCACGTATCAAACGGAAATGTTTTACGTACCAAACAGAATCGTTTGATACGCCGATTATTTTGGCTCCCTGTTCGGGCGGACACATGGGTCCGCCCCTACACAGAGCAGTTTAGAGATGATTGTAACTAAGAAATTCACGAGCCGAGAGGACTGGCTCGAGAGCCGAACGGCAGGTATCGGGGCAAGCGACATCGCTACGATTGTGGGGCTCAACCCCTACGAAACGCCCTACTCCCTTTGGCGAAGAAAGCTGGGGTTGGACCCTGCAAAAGATGAAACCCTGCCGATGAAGCTGGGGCACCTGATGGAGGACACGGTCGCCACCCTCTACGCCGACGAGACGGGGGCGGTGATTGACCCCGAGAGTGTGGGCGACTTCATCGTGTACGACAGCGAGGCACCGCACCTGAGGGTGTCGCCCGACCGCTTCGCCACGAGGGCGGACGGCACTCGGGAAGTGGTGGAGATCAAGACCACACAGATGACGGTAGACCCCGACAACCTCCCCGAGTGGTGGTTCTGCCAACTGCAGATGAATATGGGCGTGACGGGTATCCACGAGGGTACGCTGGCATGGCTCACGGCGGGGCGCAATTTTGGCTACCGGCACATCAAGCTGGTACCCGAGTTCTACGACTTCCTCAGGGAGTCTGCGGAGTGCTTTTGGTGTGAAAACGTCAGAGGACGAAAAGAGCCCAAGCCCATCCATAGCGAGGACATCCTTGCGAAGTACGGCATCGGCACCAAGGGCAAGGAGGTGGTGGCAGAGATGAGCACCTACCAAGCGTGCCAACGCCTCAAGATGCTAAGGGACCAAATCGCACAGCTCGAGACGGGCAAAAAAGAGCTCGAGGAGGAGATCAAGCTCGCCATGAGCGACGCTACAGAGCTGGTCTTTCACGGTGAGCTGCTGGCTACCTGGCGGGGCACAGGGGGCGTGAGTGCGTTCGACCGACAGGCGTTTGAGCGGGACCACCCCGAGCTGGCAAAGCAGTACACCACCGAGAAGCCCGGAATGAGGAGGTTCCTCCTCAAGTGAAGCGACTGGAGATAACCGCCATAGCCAACTATGTACACGTAGTCGACCCGGTGCGCTACCCCGGCGAGAGCAAGGCGTACTACCGCCTCGACGTACTCATCCCCAAGCAGGATGCCGGCACCCTCTACGACCTCGATGAGCACATCCGGAGCCATGCGCCCAAGTGTGACGCAGGCGACCTCCTCAAGGACGGCGACCTCCTCAAGGAGCACACACTCTACAAGGGCTGCTACTACTTTACCGCCAAGCGCAGCGAGAGCATGCGGGAGCCACCGCAGGTGGTGGGCACGCCCAGAGATGGCGCGACCTGCACCCTCACCCTCACTCCGCTCAGGCACGTAGGGCGCACGGGGCCGGGCATCACCTACAGACTGGATCGTATCATTTTTCAATAACCAATAACTAATAACCAACCAACAAAAAGTATGAATAATCAACTCGTAATCACAGGTATCATCACACACGTACTCCCCATGGAGAGTGGCGTAGGCAAGTCAAGCGGCAAAGAGTGGCGCAAGCAGACCGCGGTACTGCAGACACAGGAGCAGTACCCGAGGCACATCGCCTTCGATCTATTCAACACCCGTATCGTACCCCTGCAGGTAGGTCAGTCGGTACAGGTGCAGATCTCCATCGAGAGCCGTGAGTATCAGGGCAAGTGGTACACCAATATCAATGCCCTCGCCATCACCCCCACCCCCGCCGGAGGAAGCGACTACCAAGCTCCACTGCCACAGCAGGCTCCCATGGCACCACAGCAGGCACAGCCGACAGGCGGCACCGCCCACTACGACAACCGGGGCAATGAGCTGCCCTTTTGAATGGCTCATGATGTACGGGCGGACCCACGTGTCCGCCCGAGCAAGCCCTAGGAATATCTATGCCATGAAGAAGCGAATATATGTCAGTGGATCGATCAGTGGTCGCCTGCCCGAGGATGTGTGTGAGGACTTTGAGCGAGCCGAGGAGAAGTTGGAGTTGCTAGGCTGGGAGGTGGTGAATCCTTTGGCAGATGGACTGACCGACGCCCATACGTGGGAGGAGCATATGCGAGCAGACCTGCGGTTGCTACTGGACTGCGATAGGATAGCCCTGCTACCGGGCTGGGCTCGTAGCCGAGGTGCCTGCCTAGAGAGGCGGGTGGCCCGTGAGCTGGGAATGCCAATAATCTATCTATAAGACAAAACAAGACAAACTACAACCATGGAAGAGAAGAAATACAAGCTACTAGAGAATGAAACAATAGAGGTGGACGGGCGGACGCTGTACCGTATCGAAGCCCTGAGAGCCTTTAGATTAGTCAACAAAGGGGAAAAGGGGGGCTATGTCGAGAGCGAAGCGAACTTGTCGCAGGACGGCGACTGCTGGGTGTTCGGCGAGGCGAAAGTGTACGGCAATGCGGAAGTGTACGGCAATGCGGAGGTGTACGGCGATGCGAAAGTGTTCGGCTATGCGAAAGTGTACGGCGAGGCGAAAGTGTACGGCAATGCGGAAGTGTACGGCAATGCGGAGGTGTTCGGCGAGGCGAGAGTGTTCGGCTATGCGAAAGTGTGTGACTATGCGGAGGTGTACGGCAATGCGGAAGTGTTCGGGAAAGGGGATGTGTTCGGCCATGCGAGAGTGTACGGCAATGCGCGGGTGCACGGCAATACACTGGTGTACGGCTATGCCGAAGTGTTCGGGGAAGCGGAAGCATACGGGGACGCAATGATTTATGGGACAGCTCGAGTGAGTGGGGATGCCAAAGTCGAAAGCGACAAGGACTATATCGTTTTTAAAAACTGGTGGAGCAGTGGCCGGTACTTCACCTGGACACGGAGCAACAACAGGTGGCGGGTCGGTTGCTTTCACGGCTCGGGCGAGGAGCTGGTCAAGAAAGCCTACTCCGATAGCGAAAGGAGTGGGCAGGAGTACGAGCGAATTGTGAAATATGTAGAGGAGATTTTGGAAGATGAAAGAGAGTAAGCAACTAAAAGAGACAGGTGCGTCGTATTGGTACGTGGAGCGTGAGGTCTCATTCTATGATAAGTTAAGCCATTCGTACTTAAAGACCACAATCTATGAGGAGTGGGAGGGGAGAGAGAAAGAGGAGGTAGAGGTAGGCGATACGGTGGTTATACTCAAGTATGGAATAAAGGGGATAGTTAAAAGCGTTGAAAAATATAGAGATGGGGTGTTAAACGTGGTTGTGACGATAGGGAACGACATAGCTCAAATGACCTCTAGACAAATTGGAATTTTAGAGAAAGGGAAAAAGATGAAAAAGGACAAACAGCAAGAGCTAAAGGTCACCGACCTACGGATCGGCGACAAGGTGAGCGATAAGCGCACTGGCTTTGAGTTTGTCGTGACGGGTATCTTTTGGAATTTGAGCTGGCAACTAGACCAAGCGTGTTTGTCTCTGGACTTTGAGGGAAGCGAAGCGGGGGCGTTTGAGTGCAGGCTGGACGAAGTGGAGAAAGTAGGGGGCAAGTAATCAACAACCAAACACAGAAGAGAGCTATGAAAAAGGACAAACGACAAGAGATAGCAAAGCTGACAGATGAGATCGGAGAGAGTGTCTCTATGATTGAGGATTGGATGAGTGATGTAGACAAAGCCACGGGTAAGGTCTTCAACAAACTCTCCAAGATAGAGCGTCTCTTGTGGGAAATGGAGGAAACGACGGTCGTCGAGGATGTGACGAAGATGACAAAGCTCTACAGGCGTATGCGCCAAGCGCAAAAGGAGGGTGACAATACATTAGTGGACATACTCCTAGAGCAGATCGATACGCTGGTGGAATAATGAGAAAGGCGGTGGAGGAGTGTGCGAATGAACGGTATGCTCTGAATAATAAATACCCATTGTGGGACGAGGTGCTAATGAGACAAGGACTATGAAGCAAAGTGATAAATGATGAAGTAAAGATAAGGATCGCCGTGGCGAGCTCACGAAGGGATACCAACTGGCACAATACCTCCGTAAGCTGGAAGGAGCTGAAGGAGAGATGCGTGCCACAGCGTACTCGAGAGACACTCGAGCAGTACACGCAGATGACCAAAGAGATGCGGGGAGAGATCAAGGACGTGGGCGGATTCGTCGGCGGGACACTCAAGGAGGATGGCAACCGACGCAATGACAACCTCCTCAACCGTACCCTCCTCACCCTCGATGTGGACAATGCCACCACACCGCCCGAGAAGCCCAACCCACACTATGCGATGATCGTCCACTCGACACACTCGCACACCGTGGACAAGCCCCGCTACCGTGTGATAGTGCCCCTCTCAAGAGCCTGTACACCTCAGGAGTACTCTGCACTGGCGCACCGTATGGCAGGGGGGCTGGGAGTGGAGCAGGTGGACATGACCTCGTGCGAGCCGGTGCGCCTGATGTACTGGGCATCCGCCCCTAGCGACGCTCCGACGATCTACCACGCTCAGGATGGGCACCCTCTCGATGTGGATGCCATACTGGCAACCTACAAGGACTGGACCAACACCGACGAGTGGCCCACTCGGGACAAGCCCGGTGTGACCGCTGTGAGTGGTGCAAGGCAGCGAAAAGTGGCGAGTGGTGCCAGACAGGAGTGCCCTAGGGAGAAGAAGAATATTATCGGCTCCTGGTGTCGCACCTTTGATGTCTACCACGTGCTGAATGAGGTACTGTCGGGGCTCTATGTCCCTGCGGGGCTGAATCGGTTTACCTACGCCGGTGGCTCTTCGTTTGGCGGCGTGGCGGTCTATGACGGTGGCGACTTCTTTTACTCCTACCATGCCACTGACCCGCTCGCCGGTCAGCTCCTCAACTCATGGGACTTGACCCGGTTGGCTCTTTTTGGGCACCTGGATAAGGAGGTGGCACCGACGACACGGATCGACCGCAGGCCGTCGTACCAGGCGATGCAGAAGTATGCCCTCGGTATCCCTGAGGTGCGCCAGGATTACCTCAAGTATCAGCTGGCAGAAGCCCAAAAGGGGGAGCCGCTGGAGCCCGTCTACAATGAGGCGGAGGAAGCCCAAGAGGGGGAGCCGCCGGAGTCCGTCTCGGATGAGGCGGAGGAAGCCGTTGATGACAGCTGGCTGGAGGAGCTGGAGGTGACAGAGAAGGGGGCAACGGTGCAGAGTCTCCACAACTTCTATACTATCCTCAAGAATGACCCAAAACTGATCAAGGGGCGGGTCGTTTACGATGAGTTTAAGCGAGACAAGGTGATCGTGCGACCACCAGAGTGGGAGCGTGAGGAGGGCGACCTCTGGACGGATGCCGATACGGCTCAGGTGGCTCTCTATATAGAGAAGATGTACAAAATTAAAAACAAAAATGATTTACAGATGATGTTAGATGCAGTAGTTAGGGAGGATGTTTTCAGAGAGAATGGTGTACGCAAGTTTATCCTCCGTGAGAAGTGGGACGGTGTGCCCCGTGTGGATACTCTCTTTATGAAATATCTCGGGGTGGCAGACACTCCGCTCAATCGTAAGATATCACGCCGCTCGCTGGTGGCGTGTGTGGCCCGTGCGTTTGACCCGGGGGTAAAGTTTGACCAGATTATCGTCATCGTTGGCGACCAGGGGATTGGCAAAAGCTCTATCCTCCGAAGGTTGGCAGGGGGCGGTAAGTACTTCATGGACTCCTTCACGCTGGACACGAAGTCGAATAAGATGCAGGAGGCGGTCGTGGGGTCTTGGATTGTGGAGATACCTGAGCTGGAGGGCTTCTATAAGGCGGATATGAATACGATCAAGAGCTTCGTCTCCAAGCAGAGTGATGAGTTTCGCCCCGCCTATGCCCGTGAGAAGGTAGCGGTGAAGCGGACGTGCGTCTTTTTTGCTACGACGAACGACGATGAATTCCTTCGCGACAGCTCGGGCAACCGACGCTTTTGGATCCTGAAGTGTGGTACGCCCGAGAGGAGTGTCTTTGACCTCACGGACCACGATGTCGCACAGATATGGGCAGAGGCGTATCGTCTATACAGGGAGGGGAAGACCCCGCTTTATCTCGACCGCAAGGAGGCTCGGGAGCTCACGAAGCTGCAGAAGGAGTTTGACTCTGATAATGACCAAATCGGCGCCCTGGAGGCGTTTCTCGATCTGCTGCTGCCTATCGACTGGCACACCTTTGGGATGGAGGAGCGACGAGCCTACTTTGCAGCGACTAAGAGCGGTCGCCCCTACTACCGTGACCCCGCCCTCGGGATAGCCAGTATTGGCACCAAGAAGCGTGACGAGATCTCGGCGGTGGAGGTGGTCAATGAGTTCTTTATGATGGACAACGGCAAGGGCAACCGCCAGAGCCGCATCGCCAACGACCTGCTCAAGAAGCTGGACGGCTGGGAGATGGCGGGAGATAGAAAAAGTCTCACAGGTGGGTATGGAAGACAAAAGGTATTCAAAAGATTGTAAAAAAGAGGTGGATCAGACTCCGATTTCTCTGGTCCACTCTGATCCACTTTGCAACTTCTCTGATCCACTTGGAGGATCAAAAGTGGATCAGATGGATCAGAATGGCTCAGAGAATTTCCTGTCTAATCCACCCCTACTACCCCTTATATAACTACTAACTACACTATAATGGCTCAGATGGATCAGAAAATAGTAGAAAAACATAAAATAGGTGTTTTACATAGTAAGTGGTAGTAAGTGGGTATGTAGAATAGGGGCTTTGTAGGAGTTGGCAATTCTCTGAGCCATCCAAGCCACCCTAAAAAAACAAACCGTCGAGTACAGAACGAAAAAGACATTTTTTACAAACCAACAAATGGATATGATAAACGAAAAGTATCTGGAAAAGAAACTAACAGACGGGCTCCACGCCCTCGGTGTGTGGTGCGAGAAGTACACCAACCCATTCAAGGTCGGCTACCCGGACCGGCTCTGTCTCACTCCGGATGGGCGCACTTTCTGGGTCGAGGTGAAGTCTCCGGGCGAGAAGCTCCGCAAGCTCCAAGAGGTACGCCGTGCAGAGCTGGAGGCTATCGGCTCCCCCGTCTTTGTGGTGGACAGTGAAGAGAGCCTGGAGGAAGTGCTGGCCTACGCCAAGCAGCCCCGCAAACAGCCCCGCAAACAGCTCAAAATATACCTCTCCGCACCGATCAGCGGTCGGGGCTACCTAGAGGTTGCTTTGGACTTTAAGGTCGCAGAAAAGCAAATTAGAGCCATTTCCGACTTCCTCCCCGTTTCGCCGCTTGACAACGGCCTGCCCATCAACACACCTTGGGAAGCTCACATGCTCCGCGACCTCGAGGTACTCAGCACCTGCGACGCCGTGCTAATGCTCCCGGGGTGGAGGTGCTCCGCAGGGTGCCGGATAGAAAAGATTTTCGCAGAGCGAATAGGTCTCCGCATACTCATGGGATTTGACGAGCTCCAAGCTCACGCCCATGAGACTAACCGAAAGTAACCTCCACAGCTATCAAAAGAAAGCAGTGCAGCATATCCTCAGCACCCCCCGTTGTGGCGTGTTTCTCGAGATGGGATTGGGCAAAACCGCCAGTGCGCTCACGGCGATCAGGCGGCTCATGGACTCAGAGCAGGTAAAAAAGACGCTCATCGTCGCCCCCAAGCGGGTAGCCCTCCACACCTGGGACAGCGAGGCAGAGAAGTGGGACCACCTCCGCACCCTCCGCTTCAGCAAGGTACTGGGGAGCAAAAAGCAGCGCGAGGCAGCCCTCCGCGCCCCGGCCGACCTCTACGTCATCAATATCGACAACCTCGTGTGGCTCCTTGACCTTTGTGCAGAAGGGCAGTGTCCCTTCGACATGATCGTCATCGACGAGTACTCTGCCTTCAAGAGCTCCGGCACGAAGCGGTTCAAGGCGATGAAGTTTTTCCTAAAGAAACACCCACACCTCCGTCTCGTGGGGCTCACCGGCACCCCTGCGCCCAACTCCCTCGAGGACCTCTGGAGCCAGGTCTACCTGCTCGACGGTGGGGGACGACTCGGGCAGTACATCACGCACTTCAGGCAGCAGTACTTCTACCCCCTCTGGGGCAACGGGCACATCGTCTACAAGTGGGGGCTCCGTCCAGGGGCAGAGCAAGCCATCTACACCGCCATCGGCGACCTCTGCATCAGCATGAAGAGCGAGGACTACCTCACCCTCCCACCCGTGCGGTACGTCAGCATCCCGGTAAGTCTCGACGGCGGCGAGATGGGAGAGTACCGCAGCTTCAAGCGCGAGCAGGTACTGGAGCTGGCGATGGACAATGGCACGGAGCTCATCACCGCCGCCAATGCCGCAGTCCTCTCCGGCAAGCTCCGTCAGTGGACCGGTGGTGCCCTCTACACCGATGACGGCACCGCCTACAGGCTGACCAACACCGCCAAGCTTGAGCGGCTGCGCGAGATGATGGAGGAGATCCACACCCCCGTCATCATCGTCTACGAGTTTCGCCACGAGCTAGAGCGACTGCGCAAGACCTTTCCCAAGGCCCGCACCATCGACGAGCCGGGTGTCTTCGACGCATGGAGCCGTGGCGAAGTGCCCATCCTCCTCGGCCACCCCCAGAGCATGGGTCACGGGCTCAACCTCCAGAGCGGCGGGCATACCATCATCTGGTACACCCTCACCTGGAGCCTGGAGTACTACCAGCAGATGAACGCCCGCCTCGCCCGCCAGGGGCAGCGGGAGCGGGTGACCATCTACCACCTCGTCTGCTCCGATACCCTAGACGAGCAAGTGGTGGGTGCCCTCCAGAGCAAGGAGAGGACACAAAACGCCCTGATGGACGCCATCAAGGCAGAAGTGACTGCCGAAATGAGACTGTCGCCACTGGTAGGATGATGAGCCTGACCGAGTACAGAGAACTAAAGCGACGGAACGAAGAGAGCCGCCACGCACTCGAGACACTATCCTCACCGCTCCTGACAGACCCGACCCTGATCCCGTCCATCTGCCGGATCATCCGCCTCGATGGACTTGCGGGGGAGCATGACTACCGAGATGTAGCGGTGTGCGTCGTGCTCCGCCTCTACTCCCCACTGAGCCTTTTCTCGGATCGTCGGGTCGTCAGCGGCGTGAGTCGTCGGCTCTCGATGGCCCTACGCACCCGACTCACCTATATCAGCAAGCTGACGGGCGATGTACGGGTGAGGTACCAGGTGCTCCCCGACTTCAGGGCGTTTGTGGACCGGGTGAGTGCCCGTGTACTGGAGCAAGTAACCACTGAGCAGAGCACAAGATGAGCCGCAGACAGACGAAAAAGACAGCCCACACCTGTGGAGCGTGCGCCCGGGCATTCGACCACTGCTCCCCGAGCCTCGACGGCAAGAAGCTCCTGATGTGCAAGTGTCCTCATGCCAAAGGAGGCAAGCACTACATCCTCACCTCCCGCCCCGCCTGCCCGATGTTTCGAAAGAAGTAACTTGCAAAATACCCAAATAATGAGTACTTTTGTAGTGAAAATACAAATCACTGTCACACCGTAATGAAAGTATTCTTTGAGGAAGAAGAGCTAGAGCAGTATGTCGCCACAGGTAAGTCCAAGAAGTACAGAAAGTACGCCCAAGACAAGCGATTTACACAAGCCTTGCAAAGAGCCATCGGAGTCTTTCAGGCTGTTGCAGGGACTTCCGAGTTGGTGGAGTATAGCTTTTTGCACTATGAGAAGCTCAAGCACTACGATCTCAGCTCTATACGTATCCTCCCACGGCGGGTGGAGAGGTTGTTGTTTAGAGAGATGGAGGGCGGAGTGGAGGTCGTGATAATTGAATTAGATGACACACACTATGGCAACAAGAAATGAATTTGTCTCCTTTCACCCGGTACATCCGGGAGAAATCCTAAAAGAGGAGCTACAGGAACGCGGGATCACAAGCAAGGAGCTTGCAGGTCGGGTAGGCATTTCACCACAAAACATGTCCGACTACATCACAGGTAGGAGGAGCTTCACGGTGGACTTTAGCTGTAGGCTGGAGGAAGCCCTGGGGATCAAGGCAAGAATGTGGATGGACTTGCAGGCGAATTATGAGATTACCAAGCGGCGGGTCGAGGGACTGAGTGAAGAGTGCCAAAAAGCATTGCAGGACGGAGTGGCACCACAGCGCATCTCGGCACGGGTGGAGTGGACGGCGGCAGACAAGTACGTAGCCCGCACCCACTACTGCGAAAAAGAGCTGATCGCCGAGGGAGCCACTCCGGATGATGCCAAGAAAGCTTTGGAGGCAAAGCTGGGATCAATCGACAGGACAGAGGAGCGACCCTACTTCATAGAGTGGTCTCTATCCACCTCTGCACTTCTACGGGAGCTCCCCGTATCTCTCAAGGCACTGGCAAGTGCCAGCGGCCTCAATCCACGCCAGCTCTCCGCCTACAAAAACGGCACAAAAGCCCCCGACCGAATGGCGAAAGAAAAGATCCTCCAAGGACTTAGGAGTATAGGGAACTCCCTTAGCAGAGTAACGCTCTGGTAGCCTCTCCAAGCACCAAACCATCGCCCCGGTTCCATCACAGTGGAGTCGGGGCTTTTTTTTGTGCCTGAAAAAAGTAGCCTATATTTCATTTGTAAAATATCCGATACTTTCGAGATGAAATATCCGATACTTTTTGGATAAAGTATCGGATACTTTTTTTTGCGTCACTCCGTCTGCTTTTCGGCTCGTGCCGGCTCCGTTGCTTCGATCACTCGGACCACCTTCCGCAGCTCCTCCAGCGTCGTGGCTCTGTAGTGCGCTCCCTTGTGGTAGATGAGTGCCGTCATCTCCTCGCCCAGCACCTCATCGCGCGAGGCGAATAGCTCCCACTCATTTACATTAACTGCCTTGGCGATCCTCTCAACTGTGTTTGTTGTGATAGATGGAGAATTAAGCATATTCTTAATGGCCTGCTCAGTTACGTCCATCTCATCAGCCAGCATCTTGTAGGTAAAACCCTTTTCCTTGAGTACTTCTTTTATCCTCATAGCTCCTTATTGTCTGTGTTTACTGCAAAAGTACCACACACACATAAAGGTACAAAATATTGAGTACTTAAACTAAGTTAAAGTATGTATCGAGTGTACTTTTTATTGCATGGGTACATTATTATGTGTACCTTTGTCATATAAAGATAAGACAATAACACTACAGAGATGAGCCAACTCTTAAACACGAGCAACAAACGAGATGAAGCAGACAGCAAGCAGCGAAGGGTACAAAGTAGGTGACTACCTATACAGTACATGGGGCTATGAGCAGACAAACGTAGACTTTTATAAAGTCGTAGGGGTTACAGCTAAGACCCTCAAGATAGTGCCTGTAAAGAGCAAGACAGATGTAGTAGACTCAAGCCTGAGCAGATATGTAGTACCTACAGATGAGATAGATGAGTATTGCGTATTCGATAAGAATGGCGATATCGAGAAGAAGGGCTACATGACTAAGAGAATAAACAAATATGGCTACATATCTATTTCTGATTACGCAAAAGCCCGCAAGTGGGACGGCAGGTCAGTTTTAGAAACTAGTTGGTATTAATAGATAACACGGGGCGGTAGATGATACCGCCCCACTAATCAAACAAATGGGATATGAAACGCACTACATTACGAGAGATTATGAAGAAGGCGTGGTACCTTTTCAGGACCTATGGCACCACTTTCAGCGACGCACTAAAGAGGGCGTGGGCGTGGTTCAAGCTACGCAAAGAAATGCAGCAGGGCGTGGTAGAGTTTTGGTTCACAAAGTCCGACGGTACCCTGAGGCAGGCCTTTGGCACCCTGAGAAGTGACCTGATCGGCGAGGTGAAGGGTGGCGACCGCAAGCCCTACGAGCACCTACAGACCTACTGGGACACAGAGAGACAGGGGTACAGGTCTTTCAAGCTGATCAACCTAGCAGTCACCTCTGACTCAATATAATTTGTACATTTAGTTCGTTATTTGGAAACTTCGCACCTGAGTTTCCATATATGCAGATCAATTTACCGCCCCGCCCGCAGGTGTTGTGTTACATTTGTGACACGAGAGCGGGGTGGAGCAGGGGTAGCTTGCCACTTTGACTTGGTGGAGATCGCCGGTTCGAGTCCGGCCCCCGCAACTAATAAACAAAAAAGAGTATGAAAGTACTAACACTCAACCTCAAGCAAAAGTATTTCGACGAGATCGTGGCAGGTACCAAGACGCACGAGTACCGCGAGATCCATCCGAAAAGCGCACAGCGGTACATCACCTACGAGGGTGATGACGGCAAGACCTATGCAGGCAATAAGTACTCAGAGATACCGGACGACGTCCTATGCGACGTGGTGCCCATCAAGTACGATGCCATCAAGTTTCTCACAGGTGCCTACTCAGGCAAACGCCCCTACATCATCGTGGAGGTCAGGGACGCAGAGGTCGTGTACATCGTGGATGAGAATGGTGATGAGGTCACCTATGACTACGAAGGCGAAACGTTCGTACAAGCCGAAATAGACTACACGCTGGGCAAGATTATCGAGCGAAGCAACTACTAGTATTTTTTTATAACCCCCCTTTGAAGAATTACGACGAGTCGGACAGAAAAGAACAAGAACAAGAAGTAGAAGTACCACCAACAGCACATCGGGTTACCGAGGTGGCAGACGGGCTGCATCACTGAGCAGCGGTGGCAAGCTAGGGCATAGTGGCAGGTTCATCACCCGAGACCAGAGGTATCGTGACCTCAGAGTGTCCTTTGGGCTGAGCGCAGGCTAAGCCATGGGAAAGATAGCCCAAGCCAATAGGAGCATCGACCTCATCTGTGCAAAAACAGATGAGGTGATGCTCTTTAATAGCATGGGCAAGGATAGCCTCGTGCTGCTCGACCTCATCTACCCAAAGTTTAAGCGTATCGTCTGCGTCTTCATGTACTTTGTAGAGGGGCTGGACCACATCGAGAGGTACATCAAGTGGTGCCGAGCGAGATACCCACGCATAGAGATGGTGCAGGTGCCACACTGGAACCTCACCTACATACTCCGCTCGGGGACCTACTGCGTTCCCAACCCCAAGGTGAAGCTCCTGAAGCTCCGTGACGTGGTAGAGGCGATGCAGGTACGCACGGGGCTACACTACGCATTCATAGGCATGAAGAAGGCTGACGGCATGAACCGTTGCCTCATGCTCAACGGCTATCAATCCAACGGCTACGAAAATCAAGGGCTGGTCTACCCGCTGGCCGACTGGACACAGCGGGATATACTCGCCTACATGAGACAAAAGAAGCTCCCTCAGCCCGTACGCTACTCACACAACGCAAGCGGTGGCGTGGGGTTCAATCTCGAGTGCTTCCTCTGGATGCGTGACAACGCACCCCAGGACCTCCAAAAGGTCCTACAAGCATTCCCGATGAGTGAGCGGATCCTATTTGAATACGACCATGAGCGACAAGAATAAGTACTTCACCGGTAGCTCCGTAGAGATACAGCGGTCACAAATCAAGCCGGCAACCTACAACCCCCGCACCATCACAACGGAGGGGAGGAAAGCCCTCAAGAAGTCCATCCGCCTCTACGGCGTGGTCGGAGGTATCGTCGTGAACAAGCGGACAGGCTACACCATCGTGGGCGGACACCAAAAGGTATCCGTCCTCGATGAGCTCCAGAAGTACAACCCCGAGACGCACGAAAACGACTACTCCCTCCGAGTGGAGCTCATCGACGTAGACGAGAAGAAAGAAAAGGAGCTCAACATCACCCTCAACAACCCCAACGTCGGTGGTGACTGGGACTACGACGCCCTCCGAGAGCTCATTCCGAGTATCGACTACCGTGACGTCGGCTTCTCCGAGATAGACCTCAACCTCATCGGGTGCGACTACCTCCTACAGACCGAGACAGAGGCCGCCACCGCCGACGCACTCTCCGACATGATCGCTCCCGTGCAAGAGGTGCGAGCAGAGGATCGGAAAAGCGAAGCCGAGCGAGTAGCCCACATGAAAGCAGTCAAGCAGCAAGTGAGGGCAGAGGCAGAGGAGAAAGCCAAGGACATGAACGCCTACGTCATGCTCTCCTTTGACACCTTCCAAGCCAAGAGTGCCTTCTGTCACCGATTTGGTTACGACCCCTACCTCAACATCATCAAGGGCGAAGTCTTCAGCGACCAAGTTGAGCGAGTAGATTAAAGCCAGTAGATTAAAGCCAGTAGAGCCGTGCAAGAGGAGAGGAGAGCCACCATAAAGCCGGAGGTGCTAGAGAGGATATCCGAGGAGAGCAAGCAAAAGGGACGCCACTCACGGGGGCGTATCATACCCCCTACCCTAGAGGATTTCGAGCTGGCAGCACGCATCACATCAGGGCGCATCAGCAAGATAGCCGAAGTATTCGACGTCTCTCCAGACACCGTCTACAAGTGGCGCGACGAGGAGAAAGGGTTCCGCGAAGCCCTCAACGCACCCCGCGAAATCGTGATGGACAAGCTAGAGGCTACCGCAGAGCTCCTCGCCCTAGGTATCCCCGACGTCGACCCCAAGACCAAGCAGATTCGAGGGTGGATAGAGCGACCCAGCGAAGCCGTCCTCCTCCGCCTAATGAAAATATACGGCATGCACCGAGGGTTCGGCGACAACCCCCAGGAGGTCAATATCAACCTCAAGGAGGGCAGCATCCCTATCCAAAAGTGGCTATCCCTCAATACCGAGGCACCACAGCAAACGGGAGATGAAGGCGATACCGACGCCTAGCCACCCTTCCACTCCATGTCCACACCCATCCACAGCGTATACAAGCCCCTTTACCTCAACGACGACAAGTTCATCGTCCTCATCACGGGCGGCCGTGGCAGCGGCAAGAGCTACGAAGTCTCCCGCTACATCGAGCGGCTCACCTTTGAGCAAGGGCAGAAGATCCTCTTCAGTCGCTACACCATGACCAGTGCCGACAAGTCCATCATCCCAGAGGTACTAGAGAAGATCCAAGGCGACGGCACCGCCGAGTACTTCAATATCAAGCAGGACCGCATCCAGAACCTCCGCACCCGGTCCGAGATCATCTTCATGGGGATCAAAGCCTCCAGCGGCAACCAGACCGCCAAGCTCAAGAGTATCCAAGGGCTCTCCACCTTTGTGGTCGATGAGGCAGAGGAGTGGGTCAGCCCCGACGAGTACGAGAAGCTCGTCCTCTCCCTCCGCCAAAAAGGGGTGAAAAACACCGTCATCATCGTGATGAACCCCTCCGACACCTCCCACTTCGTCTACCAAAAGTACCTCAAAGACACCCACCGCATCGTCGACTACCTAGGCGTACCCGTGCAGATCAGCACCCACCCGCAGGTACTGCACATACACACCACCTACCGAGACAACATCCGCAACCTCGCCCCCGAGTTCGTCACCACCGTCGAAGAGCTCCGCGAGAGCAACCCCGAGAAGTACGCACACATCGTGGCAGGGCAGTGGAGCAACCAAAAGCGAGGGCTCATCTTCCCCAGCTATGAAGTCATCGACGAGTTGCCCCACTTCCTCCGCCAGAGAGCCATCGGGTTGGACTTCGGGTACACCAACGACCCCTCCGCAGCCGTCCTCTGCGGTGTCCACGGCGACGACCTCTACCTCCACGAGCTATTCTACAAGCGAGCCATGGGGTACCAAGACCTCATTGACGCACTGCAGCGGGCCACCGAGCACGACGACCTCTCCGTCTTTGCCGACAGTGCAGAGCCCCGAGAGATCGCCGAGATCTACAAGGGGAGCCGGGCAGAGGGCAAGGGCATCAACATCTTCCCCGTCAAGAAAGGGGCAGGCAGCATCCTCGCAGGGCTGCAAAAGATGCAAGACCTCCACATCAAGGTAACCCGATCCAGTAAGAACCTCCGCTACGAGCTGGAGAAATACAGCTGGGAGCTAGACCCCTTCGGCGAGCCCACCAATAAGCCCATCGACCGAGACAACCACGCCATCGACGCCACCCGCTACTACGTCTGGGGGCAACTCTTCGGCCAGAGGAAAGAGGAGCGACAGTGCTGGACCGGCATATAATCACATAAAAATAGAGACCAATGGACATCAAAAAAGCATACAGCAGCTATGACTCAAAGCGATACGACGACTACCGCCGTCAGTGGGAGTGGCAGAAGCACGACATCTTTGACGAGAGCATCCGCCCACGTGACAAGGTGATGGTACGAGACGAGCACTGGGAGGATGGCAAGCTCATCCCCGCCGTACTCAAGGACATGGAGGTCAACCGTATCGCCTACCCCATGGAGCAGGACATCGTACAAAAGCACACCACCTTCACCGTCGGACGTGAGCCACTCCTCGACTGCACACCCGCCACACCCGCCGAAAGCCGGATGCTACAGCTCCTCACCGAGGTAGGTCATGACACCAAGCTCAAGTACCACAACCGCCGAGCGGTCACCTCCTGGTTCGCCGAGTGCATGGTCGCCGAGTACTGGTGGGTCGACCCCGCCACCAAGGAGCTGAGAGTAGAGCTCTGGAGTCCCTTCCGAGGCGACAAGCTCATCCCCGAGAAAGACTCCACCGGCAAGCTCATCGGCTTCTACCGCTTCTACACCACCCGCGACCCTCAGGGTAGAGAAGTCGAGTGGGCGAGCTACATCACCCCCACCGACGTGCAGGGCTTCCGCCTGGATCGAGGCGAGTGGGTCCCCGTGGCGGACAAGAGCTTCGCACACGGCTTCCAAAAGCTCCCCCTCATCTACATGGATCGCCCCGAGCCACTCTGCCACAAGATCAGCACCATACGCGACCGCATCGAGAAAGTGTGGAGCAACTCCGCCGACTGCAACGACTACCACTACGCCCCCAAGCAGATCATCTCAGGAGACATAGAGGTCGTCAACACCAACCCCACCGGACGCCACAAGACCATCAAGCTACAGAACGGAGGCGACATCAAGATGCTCACCTGGAACCAAAGTCCCCAGATGGTCACCACCGAGGTAGAGAAGCTCGAGGAGACCGCCTACCAGATCATGAACACCCCCCGCCTCTCCCCCAAGGAGATCTCCGGCACCGGTGCCACCAGTGGCGAAGCCTTCAAGTACGTCTTCTCCGGCATACGCCTCGCCGTAGAGAGCCACGAGGAGGTGGTCGGCGAGTACCTGCAGCGACGGCTCAACTTCCTCCTCCACGCCCTCGGCACCCTCCACCCCGACCTCAAGGCCGCCGAGCACATGCGCATCGCACCCCGCCTCGTCCCCTACACCATCGAGTAGGGGCGGACCCACGTGTCTACCCGAACCCCGAACCCCTGTCGACAGCGCGTCGGCAGGGGTTTTTCATTTGCCCCGGGAAGGACGGATTTGGAAACTTCGCACCCGAGTTTCCATCACAGCAGGGCACGAGTACTCCGTTTTTCCCCCTCCCCTCCTATCTTTGTGGCAGTAGTATCACAACTAGTTGCATCATTTTTGAAAATGAAAGAAAAAATCAAATCAGCCCTAAAACAGAAGTACTCCAATACTGGGTTAGGCGATGACGTAATGGACGGGGTGGCAGAGATTCTCTCACACAACGTCAAAGAGGAGTCACAGATTGATACAGCGGTGGCAGAATGCGAAGGTCTGCTCAAAGGTGTGCAAGGGTCGCTCGATCGTGAGCGAAACGCACGCTCCGAGGCAGAGAAGCGACTAAAGGCACTGACGGAGCAAGTAGAAGCAGAGCAGAGACAAAAGCAGCCCGAGGCAGAGCTAACGACCCCGAATGGTGACATAGACAAAAAAACAAAGGAGCCAACCGGGGAGATGCAGGAGCTGCGAGCACTCCTTGCGAACCTAGCTAAGCAGGTGACCGAGATGACGCAAGCCAATACGCAGAAATCCAAGCTGGAGCAATTAACAGCGACCCTAAAAGAGCAGAAGGTGCCGGAAGCCTACTACACTCCTATTATCAGCGGACGCACATTCGGGGAGGACTTTGACGTGGATACCTACGCTGCCAAAGTCCACAACGGCTGGCAGGCAGTGGAAAAGGAGCTAGCGGGGAAGCGGTTTGATGGAGTAACCCCTCCAGATAAAGGTGACCCGGCTGGCGACAATGTCTCCGACCCACTCGCCAAACTGATACAGCAAGGTACCGATGCTCTCTCGAGTAAATAATCATAACCAGAACTTATGAAAGGACTAAAAGTATGAAAATATCGTACAACAAAGACGCCGTGCAAGGTGTCAAGGAACTATGGAGAGAGGACACCGTCCGCGTAGATAGCGGAGGTTACAACCTCGACACTACTGGTCTCACAGAGGGAAGCACCGTAGATAAGGGCACCCCACTAGTGGTAGACTTTGAGAAACGCACCGCCAAGGTAGCTAAGGGAGCAGACGAAGCAAAGACCAACCGACTACTTTACACAGGCGTGAAGGTAGAGAGTGGAGCCACCATTACAGCGGTGAACGCAGCCGACGAAGTTCGGGCAGAGCTTATTCCACTCAGTGACGCAGTCGTAAAGGCATTGCAAGCAAATGGAAGGTTCCTTTTCTTAAAGAACACAGCCACAGTTTAACAACAAATTAGCGTAACAACATGAACTATACAATCAACGATATCCTAGGCTCCTCACAAATCATCGGGGCAGTTATCGACCGCTCCAAGGCGGTACAGAACGACCACCCATTCTGGCGGGATTACCTCTCTTTCCGTGAGACCAACAGCGACATCTTCGCCACCGCTTATGGAGCCAAGTCGGCAGTGCGTATGGGTAGCGTCATCGATGCCTACTCGGAGAAGCCAATTCGCAACCGCCAAGGGCTAGTAGAGGGCACTCTTCAAGTAGCCAACCTCGGTGACCGCTTCCAGATGGACAATGCTCGGCTAGAGCAACTGCAGACACTTATCGATCGTCTCAACCGTAGCGGTATGGACGCCGAGAGCGTACGAGAAGTTACCGACTTCCTAGTAGATGACTTCAATGAGCTAGTGCTAGCTCCTGAAAAACGTATGGATAAGGTCCTTTCTGACCTTATGCTTAACGGTACTGCAAGCATCACTCTTAAAGATAACCCTCAAGGCGTGCAGGTGCTAGACCTAGAGATGCCAACCAATAAGGAGGAGGCGAAGACCACCGACAAGGGTAAGCTCTTCACTTTCCTACAGAAACTAGCGACCAAGTACCGCCGCTACCGCTACCGTGAGGTACTGATGAGCAACGAGACCTTCGCTAAGTACTTCATGCTCTCCGATGAGTTCAAAGCACTCTTCAAGCAGAAGCTAGGCACCAATGAAGCAACCGTAACGGGGCTCCTTACTATTGACATGCTCTCCGCACTCTTTGAGAGCTTCGGACTTCCAAAAGTGCGTGTGGTATCGCAGTTCGTAAGGACACTCAACGATGAGGATATCCCAATGCTAGAGGAGGGCAAGCTCGCCTTTATACCTGAGGGTAACCTCGGCTATATGAGGTGGAAGCGTACCTACGAAGCTGGCGACCGTGTACCTGGTAAGGTGTACACAGAGTCGGAGGGTGGCATCCTAGTCGCTACAGAGCGCACCAACAAGGGCCGCTTCATGGAGTACGAGTGCAAGTGGGTGCCAGAGCTTACGCAGGCCCGTGCCATCGTAAATATCGACCTCACAAAAGCAATCTAGTATGGTATGACCGTCAAGGAGTTCATAGAGAGCAAGTATCGCAGCCTAGGCGGTATGGTTCCCGCTCACGAGGTGGAGACGGTGGTTATAGCAAGCGAGCTAGACCCAGACACTCCCCTCACGAGTGAGACCCTACTCGCCGTTGAGCGGGCGTTTGTAAAGCGTATTCCGGAGGTGCTTTTGCAACCGACTAGCATCAGCGAGTTGGGGGTATCCATCTCTCGAGCAGGGCAGGAGGCCTTGCGGCTTTACTACCGCACAAAGTGCCGTGAACTTGGACTAGAAAACATCCTAGACGGTGCGGACAAGCCAAAGGTTACCATTTACTAATTTCTCTCGAAATGTTAGTACCCAACGCACTAATAAAGCTCTCCCGAAAAGTCGGAGAAGATGCCCCAAACGAATATGGGGTGCCAACCTCCTCTCTTGAATGGTCGGAGCCCATCACGTGCCAGAAGCAAACGGTCCGTGATGACGTTCGGGGAAGGTACTCAGATGGTCACTTTCGCCAGTCACTCTACCACGTACACCTATATATCGCAGACGCTCCAGAGTGGATAGAAGAAAGCACACAAGCTGAGCTATTCACAGACGGAGGACGGTCGCTAGGTGGGTACAGCGTGCAGAGTGTGGCGAAAGCCTATCTGCTAGATCATTACGAGATAGAGCTAGGAGAGCCTTATGGAGTTTAGTGAGTTTGCACAGAGCTTCAAGGAAGAGGTGAGGCAGGACCAGCTAGAGTGGCTCATATTAGTAGGCGAGGAAGCCTACGAAATGGCAGTCAACTCAAGAGCATTCCAAGACCGTACTGGGTGTCTCATCAGCTCAATCGGCTATGCAGTTGTCAGAGATGGCGAGATATGTCACGAGGGAGGCTTCAACGTGGTACTTAACGGCGAAGATGGTCGGAAGAAAGGCAAAAAGCTAATCGAAGAGCTGATGCCGAACAACGGTACAAGTCTCATATTCGTAGCTGGTGAACACTATGCCACCTTCGTAGAAGCTAGCGGGTACGACGTGAATACCGCAGGAGAGTTAATCATTGACAAGCTGATGACAGAATGGCAAAGGTAAGCCAAATGATAAGAGGAGATTTCAAGACGAGTGAAGAGGTCGAGGGCGACATCTACACCGTCGTGAAGGAGTACCTCAACAGCCGCATCAATGGGTACATCTACCGCCGTGACGCAAGACCAACAAACAGAGGAGATAAAGAGGATGCAGTTGTGTCCTTCCTCTCTGGGCTAGATGGTCAAGTACAGACGGGAGTGGTAGTGGTCAATGTTTATGTCCCTCACGAAGGCAATGGAGACACTTACAGGGTTAAGAATGTGGCCCGCTCCACAGACGTGGCAAGATTACTTCTTGACATGCTAAAAGAGACGAAGATAAGCGGGTACGACCTAAGGACTGAACGCACCGTACAGACGGAAGAGGATAATGGAGCAACACGAGTGACGCTCCGAATCAAGTATAAGTATAACGCATTAATTGATAGAAAGTAATATTATGGCAGCAGTAAAAGGAACAGCGTGGGGTGAGCTTGAGTTTAAGCTCGGCAAAGGTCCCACTGGTGTGGTAAAAGAGGGTAGCTACAGTCTGGAGTACCAGGAGGGTAATACCAAAGAGTGGAAAGCCATCAGCGGACGAGTTGTAGATAAGCGACAGATGCAGGGCTCCATTCGTGTTAGCTACGAGTTAAAGGGCATTGAAGCTGGTGCCTTTAAGTCAGTGCTAGCGGGAGAGACTACCCTTACAGTATCTCCGAAGGATAAAGTAGGAGAGGTAATTAGCTTCAAGAAGGGCACTGTCTCAGTTGCTCCAGTCTTCACGGAAGATGGCGGATACGGCACGAAGGTAACCTACAACGCTATTGCAGAGGATGACGGCACCTTATTTACCGTCAGCGATGCGAGCACCACCAATGCGTGATTGGGAAGTGAAACATACTAACCACGGGGCGGGCAAGGAGTAATTCCCTCCCCGCCCCGGATTTATTTATATATGTGGAGCGTAATAGATATAATCAAGACCGTCATTGTGTCCACCTGGGCGGTGATCATGGCCATGATTGCACCGACGACCAATGCACTGATTGCACTCGTAATCTTTGCGATGGTGAATGCCTTTGTAGGCTACCAAAGCAACTACATCACGAGAAGGGAGCGGTTTAGCCTCACCAAGTTTTGGAGAGCTTTTACACAGCTGGTATTCTATATGCTGTTGGTGGTGCTCATTCACCTCGCCTTTCATCTGTTTGGAGAGTACGACAAAGCCCTTTTTGCCGTGAAGATAGTATCCTGGATAGCCCTATGGGGCTATACCGTGAAGATACTGCAAAACTTCCTACAGATTAGTCCTAAGACGCGAGGGGTGCGACTCCTCTACTATATACTCGCAGTGAAGTTTGTACCAAAGCTGCTCGACAGGATAGGTATCCAGATATCTGAAGAGGAGCTAAAGAAGAACGTCAACAACTATGTAACCACTACTGATGATGACCGCAAAGAGAACCCCAAGGGGACTGAGGAATAACAACCCCCTCAACATACGACGGACAAGCGACCGCTGGAGAGGGCTGGCACCGACGCAGAGCGACCCCGCCTTTTGCCAATTTGTGGCACCTGAGTGGGGGGTGCGAGCCGCCATTGTGATTATGCGGAACTACCAACGGCGGTACCACCTACGTACCCTTACCGAGATTATACGTAGGTATGCACCGACGAACGAAAACCACACGGAGCGGTACATTGAGCGGGTCAGCACGAGAGCCAAGGTGCAGAGAGATGTGCCCCTGGACCTCACCAACCGAAGTCTCGTCTACCGCCTCATCGAAGCGATGTGGCTGGTGGAGTGCGGCGTGCCGGGCGACCCCGCCACCATCCATAAGGGGCTGGACCTCGCCGGGCTATGAGGAAGAGGAAGCCAATAGGTGGGCGGACAGCTACAGGGTATGCCGTGGTAGCTCTTGCCGTGCTTTTGCTCGCTTGCCTTTGTGCAGAGTGCCGACCTAGTAAAGAGGCGGTGAGGAGCCACACCGCCACGATACAGCAGGGGGTGAGGCTGGAGCGGGATAGCATTCGCTTACCCTACCAACGCCATACCGCACGCTGGTTTCTACCTACCGGAGCCCTGGAGCGTGAGGAGGTAAGAGAGCAAGGGGAGCTCGTGCGAGTGGTGGAGCGGGTGCGAGACACCCTTTACATTGTGCAAAGAGACACCATTAGAGAGGTGACCACCCCGCCACCCGCCACCGCCACACTGCCAAGCCGTGTCAATGCCACCCTATGGGGCGTGGCGATCGGTGCCACGCTGGTGGTGCTCATTATAGGAGTGATTAAACTACGCAGACTTTTATGAAGCTATTCAAGAGAGCAGAGTCGGAGATTGTACGAGTGGTGGAGAGCATCACCAGAGCCCCTGTCAGGGCAAAGCTCGGAGGGGTGGAGCTGGAGGTGCCTCGCCCCTCTGTCCGCACGTCGCTACAGATAGAAGCCCTCTTCACGAAGCTCACGCCCCACACTGAGGAGGGGGTGAGCATCGTGGAGATGATCCGGAACCTACAGAAGGCCGATGCCCTCACCGAGGCGGCCGCCCTCCTCCTCACCGACGGAGAGGGCAGTCCCTCGCTCAGGCAGTCGCTCGCCAAGCGGTGCACACCCACGGAGGTAGCCAACTTTGTGCTGGAGGTGCTGACGGCAGAGCAGGAGATTGAGGGTTTTTTCGTCTTTACCACTTTCCTAAGCCACCGGCAAAGCCGACTAGCCCCGACGAGGGAAGTGGAGACTCCTTCTGGGGCGTGATTGCGAGTGTCGCCGGCTACTACCACCTCACACCCAACTATATCCTCGATGAGATGACGATGGAGGACCTAGTGATGTATGCCCGAGTGATCCCCTCCTACGAGAGTAAGAGCGACACCCCCGCACCCTCTGAGACCCGAGAGGCAAAGAGCATGGGCGACTTTGCCCGAATGATACAAGCACAGCAACAGTAAATAGAGATGGCACACAAATCATACAGTATAGACCTGGACGATAGGGAGTTTCGGCGGAAGCTCCGAGAGCTGCAGCAGATGACCGCTCGCACCGAGCAGATGATACAGCGGCACCTGAAGATCAAGGCGGAACTTGAGCTCCCCAGCAACCCTTTTGGCGGGCTCAAGTTCCCGCCCACGGTGTTTAGGCTCCCCGAGATAGACACCTCCAAGAGTTCGGCAGAAGTCGAACGTCTCCGCTCCAAGATAAGCGAGCTGGAGGAGTCGATGACCTCGGGCACAAGGGTGAGCTCTGAGTATGGCGGGAGCTTGGATCTCTTGGCCGGCAAGTGGGCAAAGTTTCTCACTGTCGGGGCTGTCGCTGCATTTGCCAAGCAGGTGACGGCGGTGCGGGGTGAGTTTCAGCAGCTGGAGATTGCCTTCGGCACGATGCTACACAGTGCCGGCAAGGCCCAGACACTCATCACACAGCTGGCCGACACCGCAGCAAAGACCCCTTTTGACCTCCAAGGGGTGACGCAAGGGGCCAAGCAGCTCCTCGCCTACGGGGTGGCAGCAGAGGATATCAATGACAAGCTCCTAATGCTGGGGGATATCGCCTCGGGGCTATCGCTCCCCCTCTCCGACCTCGTCTACCTCTACGGCACCACGATGACGCAGGGGCGGGTCTACACCCGTGACATGATCCAGTTCATGGGACGTGGTATTCCTTTGGCGGAAGAGCTGGCGAAGCAGTTTGGCGTCTCCAAGGACAAGGTGTCCGAGTTGGTGACTGCCGGCAAGGTGGGGGCCAAGGAGTTTGAGCAGGCGATGCAGAGCATGCGTGCCACTCGCTTCAACAACCTCATGGAGGAGCAAAGTAAGTCGCTCACGGGTCAGATCGCCAATATCCAGGACGCCATTCAGATCATGATCAACGAGATCGGCAAGCAGAGCGAGGGCATGCTCTCCAAGGGTCTGCAGGGCGTCTCCTTCCTAGTGGAGCACTACAAAGAGGTGGGCCGTGTACTCGGCACCTTTATCATCACCTACGGCAGTGCCAGAGCAGCCATCGTGGCTTGCTCCGTGGCTATGGGCATTCACCAAAAGGGGTTGGCCTCCTACATTGCCAGCACCAAGGTAGCCACCAAGGTGCAATCTATCTTCAACACTACCGTCAAGGGCAACCCGATTGTCGCTCTCGTGGGGGCGGTGATTGGCCTAGTCGCTGCCTACGCTATCCTTCGGGACCGCACCTCCGAGGTGGAGAAGGCTCAAAACCGCCTCAACGAAGCGAATGAGAAGGCAAAGGCCGATGCTAATGAAGCTAAGGATAAGGCGATGGCAGCGGTGCAGGTGATGAAGAGCGAGTCCTCCACCCTCCTAGAGCTCCACAACGCTCGCTCCAGGCTCAACGACCTTTTCCCCAAGATATTCAAAAATATGAGCGACGAGGAGATCAGGCTGATGAGTGCCACTCAGCTTACCAAGGAGCTCACCAGAGCCAACGAGGACCTACTCCTCTCCAAGAAGAGAGCTCACCTTGACGACCTAAGAAAGCAGAAGAAAAACATCGTGGTAGTCGACCAAGGCAGTGCCATGCGACTGAGCCACCTAGAGGCTGATATAAAGGCGGCCGAAGCGGATGTCTCCAAGTCGGAGCGGGAGCTAGCCACCGCCCGCATGACCACAGCCGACAAGCGGGCACTGCAGGAGAAGGAGGTGAACAGACTACTCAAGGAGCGGGAGAAGATTGTATCCGGCATCAACCTCAAGGGCTTCACAACCCTAGAGGATGATGATAAGTTGAAGAAGCTGGACCGCAGTATCAAGACAGCCAAGGAGACGCTATCAGGCTTTGACAAGGAGGTAAAGAAAGCTACCTTCAGTGACGAGGTGGATAGTGCCAGAGCCAAGGTAAAAGGACTGGAGGAAGACCTCCGCAAGCTCCGCAAGGGCGATTGGAAGCTAGAGGAGGGGCAGACCTTTGCGTCGCTCATTGAGGAGAAAACGAAGGAGCTGAATACCGCCAAGTCAGCACTCGACAACCTCCTCGGCTCCTCTACTACCGGCAGTGGCGGCTCTAAAGCGAAAAAGCTGGTGGACGAAGCGGCACGCCTCCGCAAGTCGTTTGAAGAGAGTGTGCACAAGCAGGTAGAGAGCGGTGCAGACAGCCTTCGGCAGTCGGCCCTCTCCGGTCTGTCCGGTATGGAGCTGATAGAGGCTCAGTATCAAACCACGCTCAACAACATCGAGAAGAGCAAGCAGGAGTACATCACCAAGCACAAGGCGACGCAAGAGCAGGCCAACGCCCTATTCTACGACCTAGAGGCGCAGGCAGAGGAGAAGTGGACGCAGGACAAGGATAAGTACTACCAAAGCCTACTCGAGAAGTACGCCACCTATGAGCAACAGCGACGGGCGGTGATGGAGGAAGCGGAAGCGGAGATTGCGGTCCTTCGTGAGCGTGGCGATGAGGACAATATCAAGGAGGCGGAGGAGAAGCAGAAGACCGCCCTTGAGGCGATTGACCTTCAGTTTGCCATGCGCAGCGATGAGTTCCAAGAGTGGCTGGACAAGATGGCAGATATGTCTCTCGATGCCCTTATTCAGAAGCTCGCCGAAGCTCAGGCAGCCCTTCAAGCAATGGAGACAGGCTCAGATGTTAGCCCCGAAGAGTTGGCCGTAAAGCGCGCGGAGGCGACGAAGCTGACAGAGGCGGTAAAGAAGGCAAAGCGGGAAGCGAGCAAGGGTGGCACCGGTCGCTCCTTCAAGGAGTGGCAAGACCTCCACAAGACGCTGACCAACCTGACGGGTGGCTTTGACAAGCTCGGCCAGTCAGTGGGTGGCACGCTCGGTGGTATCATACAGGATGCGGGCAGTCTCTCCTCCTCCGTGATCGGCATGATCGACGGCATCATGACCTTTGCCAACACTTCTGTCAAAGGGGTGAAGACAGCTACCACGGGGACGCAAAAGGCCATGAAGACCCTGGAGGCCGGCACGGTGATCCTATCGATCATCAGCTCCGCCATCTCTATCATGCAGATGGTGGCGAAGTGGTTCTCAAAAAATACCGAGCTGAGCGAGGAGCAGAAGCAGGCGTACCGGTCGCTCATCAGCTCTACCCGTGAGCTGGCACGCGCCAATATGGAGCTAATGCGGTCCCTCGCCCCAGACAAGGTGGGTGAGGCGTACAAAAAGACGCTCGCCCTCCTCAAGCAGGGGCAAAAGGAGACCTACGAGATGATGGAGAAGTGGATGTCCAGCGGTGCCAAGGACGGCTTCCTCGGCTTTGGTGCCAAGTCTTCGCACGGCTTTTACGTGGTGGGCAGATTGAGGGAGGAGGCCGAGTTGCTGAAGCAGACACTTGGGCGGGACATCTTCCAAGGAAATCATTTTTTAGGGGGCAATTGGAACGCTTTTGAAAACCTCCAAAAGCTCTCTATCGAAGAGATCGAGAAGCTCAAGCAGTCACCAAAGCTATGGAGTGCGCTAGGCAAAGAGATGCAGGACTACTACTCCAATATCCTAGAGATGCAGAAGCAGATAGCAGATGCGGAGAAGGAGCGAAAGGACGCCATCACAGGCACCTCCCTGGATGCGGTGACGAATGACGCACTCGAGTGGATCAGCAACCTCGATGACGCCATGAAGTCGCCTGCAGAGACGTTCGAAAAGACCATGCAGGGAGCCATCAAGCGGATCATCAAGAATAAGTATCTCGTGCGTGAGATGCAGAAGTGGTACGACAACTTCGCCAAGGCAGGCGAGGACGGCACCTATACGGAGGCGGAGATAGAAGCCCTTCGCCAGAGCTACTACAGCACCACGGAGGCGGTACGGAAGAAGTACGAGGCGATGGCTCGTGCGATTGGCAGTGACGCTCTCTCCACTGAGGATGGTCGCCACGCAGAGGCCAAGGGCATTGCACAAGCGTCGCAGGAGAGTGTGGATGAGAATAACGCCCTCCTCAATCTGCAGGTGCAGATGGTGGATAAGTTCTCCAAAAACTTTGACACCTACTCCGTCACGCTCCTAGGTCTGCAGACAAAAGGGTGGCAAGAGGTGCGGGCGATCCGCTCGCTCACCGAGCAGGTGGAGAGCCACACCCGAAGCATCGACACCAACATCAAGGACGTGGTGACCAACGGGCTAACGATGAAGTAACGCACCCCTCCGCAGAGCAACACAAATGTTTGGTACGTGAAACCATTTCGTTTGGTACGTGAAATAGAAACACTTTGACTTGTCCCATCTCATGGAAAATAGTTCCCTATATTTTCTTCCGAAAGTATCGGATATTTCATCTCGAAAGTATCAGATACTTTTTCTCATCCGGTGCCGGGCTTCTGCTCGGGCGGACACCTACCCCCAAAAAACACAACACACTATATTATGATGATGACCATCAACGGAATAGACGTAGACGCAAAGCAAGGGTCGCTCGCCTCGCTCTTCACCCCTCCGAAGCCCAAGAAACGGCTCGTGAACGAGTGGGGCGATGCCCCTACAGAGGTGGACACCACAGAGCCACTCTACCCCGGTAGCAAGGAGGTGGAGGTAGTCATTGGCGCAACCCCTACGCAGATGCCGGGGCTGTGGGCTTCGCTGCTCACTAAAGAGGTGGCGGAGGTGCAGTTCCTCGGTCGGGTGGTCCCACTTCGGGTTACCAACGTCACTCGGGAGGAGTTCAGCGACGCACTTACGGAGGTGCGCCTCTCGGGCGTGCTGGACACCCCCAAGGTGGTGCTATCCAAGGAGCCAACGACGCTTTCGGAGGCACTCCTTGAGGGGTCGCAACTCGCAGGTAGCACGGTGGCAATTAAGCCGGGAGCCTCGGAACAGGTAACGGGTATGGTCGGCGGTCTCTATGTAACGAACGGTACGGTGGTACAGGGGCGGAGCTCTCGCTCTCTGAAGCTTTTGATCAAGGCAAAAGGGGCGGAACTATGGGGAGCGTACGACCGACTGGTGTCGGTGCTTTTTGCCCCCAAGACGCTGGTGGACGGCGTGGAGATGGAGTATCAATCGGGCGGTACCTCTGCCCTTGAGCTGTATGGCGATACGTTTTATTGGGAGGTGGACCTAAACTTTTTGACGTTATGAAGATATATAGACCTGATGGTGAGCTGTGGCGCGAGGTGGTCGCCCTGGATAGCTCTTTTTGTGAGGAGACGTTGGAGCGGTTCGGCCGCATCTCCCTTGACTTTGTATTGGCGGAGGAGGCACCGGTGCCTGAGCTCTGCTACGTGACGTGGCGAGGGGAGCGGTACTCGCTTTTCTCTACCCCCAAGGTGGTGAAGGTAAGCACACGGGAGTACCGCTATACACTCAACCTCGAGGGACGACACATGGAGCTGGATCGGGTGCTGGTGAAAGACAAGCTCGGGCGGACGAAGTTCGTCTTTACGGGACGGACAGACCAATACGCAGAACTCATTTCGGGCTGCCTCACCGGCTGGAAGGTGGGTGCCTGCACCACCGGCGACGCTACCCGGGTGATGGCGTTCAACAACACCTCGCTACTGGAGGCGTGCCGTATGGTAGCTTCTAAGTTCGAAACGGAGGTGCAGCTGACGGACGGCTCCATCTCTTTCGGCAGAGTGGAGCGGCACAAGGCGGATCCACTCCTGCTCGCCTATCGCGAGGGGCTGAAAAAGGACATCACCGTGGAGCCGGACCCCAAGGAGAGGGCCCTAGGTCGGCTCTATGTGGTGGGCGGAAACCGCAACATCGACCCTGCGAAGTATGGCGGGCACGTGCTTCACCTCCCCAAGGGGGGCAAGGTGTCGGTGGGTGGTCGCACCTTTGTTGCGGACGCTGAAGGGCGGTACATTTCGCTAGAGGGGGACACACGGCTCAATACCTCGGAGCGTGCCTTTGACGCTTCCTCCGTCTACCCCAAGCGGGTCGGTACGGTGAGCAAGGTGGAGCAAGTGGGTGAGGAATGGGACGTCCTGGACGATGCCAATACGATTGACTACGGCCGGCACCGCGTGGGAGGAGATACGATGCGGCTGGAGTTTCAGAGCGGTCGCCTGGCGGGGCGCACCTTTGACCTCGCCACAAAGGAGGATAAGCTGGTCGGGTATGTCCACAGTGAGAAGCGGTTCCGGCTGGTGCGTAAGGAAGTGGACGGGGTGTTGATGCCTGAACCTACCACTTTTTACCCTGCGGTTGGGGATAAGTATGCGATCTTTGGTTGCTCGCTCCCCGATGAGTACATCACAAGTGCCGAGGGCGAGATGCTACTCAAAGGGGCGGAGTATATGGCGGAGCGACTGGAGCCACGCCTGCAGTACCGTGCTGAGTTGGATGGGCTCTGGGCTAAGAAGAACTGGGGCACGGTGGCTCATAAGCTGGTGGTCGGCACGATCGTAAGGCTGGAGGGTGCCTCTAGTGAGGTGCGGATTAGCTCGGTGCGGACGTCGCTCAACAGCCCCTACACCCCTCGCATCACCTTTTCAAACGCCCCCTATATGGTTGGCTCGCTCGCCACTCAAATCGCCACCCTCGAGAATGCAGAGGTGCGACAGCGTGAAGAGCTGCGGGCGGGGCTGGTGAAGCTCCAAGACCGCACCTACAAAGACACCCAAGCGGTGCGGGAGATGGTGGAGAAGCTAAAGCTGGAGGGCTTTACCCAAGCACTCAAGCCCGAGACCCTGCAGACGATGTATGCCGTCATCGGCTCACCAGCTTTGCAGTTTGAGTTCGTAGGCGGTAGCTTTCAGTGGAGCGAGGGTAAGGGCGGTGCCGTGACGATACCCCGGCAGGTGATACGCCGGAGGGTGCCGGGCACGACCCTAGAGCCCGAGCCAAAGACCGTGGAGACCACGATACCCACACTCACCTACACCCTCAAGGCAGAGGACCGGCAGGCCTACATCTACACCGAGCTAAAGCCCACGCCACGGTACGTCGTCAGCACCAAGCCCCTAGAGGTCACCCCCGACCGACTGCTGGTGGGGCTACTCAACGGCACCGAGGGAAGCCGAGACTTTACGCCCCTTTACGGCTTTACGGAGATAAGCCCCTCGCACATCGCCACCAAGCTCATCCGCTCACGCACCGGCAACATGCTGATCGACCTCGAGACCGGCACCATCTACAGCGACAGCATAGAGTTTCGCCGTCCCGACGGCAGCACCAAAGGGGTGGAGGCGGTGATCAAAGAGACCTCCAAGCAAGCCTACACCGACGCAATTGCCAAAGCCAAAGAGCTGGACGGCAACATACAGGTCGGCGGGCGCAACCTGATACTGAACAGCGACCGCCAAATCAGCAACCAAAACTACGTAGTGGCCGAGTACCGCATATCCACCCCCACCGAGATGATAGAGGGAGCCACCTACTCACTACGGATATGGGGCAACATCGGCACAGATGACACACTCATGTACATCAACAACTCAGGAGGATACATCGGACTGGCAAACACTCAATACAACCCCACCGAGAAAGTATGGGACGCCACCTTTGCCTGGCGACACCAGCACCCTACCAACCCCGAGCACAACGCCGACAACACCTACCTACGCCTCTACATCCCCGCACAGCTCAAGCAGGGCAAGGCAGGGTTTGTCACGACCATCACACATATAGCACTCGTCAAAGGCACAGTCGTACCCCAGCAGTGGACCCCCTCCCCCGAGGACGTGCAGGCAGAGATAGATAATGTACGCAAAGGAGTAGATACCGCTAACAAAGCTAGTGCCGACCTAAAGACATACGTAGACGGAGCATTTAGGGATGGAGTAATCACGCAGCAGGAAGCGACACAAATCAAGGGCTACATCAACGTGGTCAACACCGAGTGGTCAGGGGTACTAGCTAGGTATGATAAGCTCTACAATAGCTCACTCGCCAACTCTGCTGACCTACTCAATGCCAAGGTGAGCTGTGCCGGAGCTGTTGACAACCTCACTAAGTACATCACATCGGCTATTGCAGATGGAGTGGCCACCAAGGCGGAGGTAGCCGAGGTAGACAGACGCTACTCCGTCTACAAGGATGCTTACGCCACCCTCAACAAGCAGTTGGAGATAGCACGGCAAGCATCAATTGATAACATACAGGTAGGTGGACGCAACCTCGCCGTGATGTCAAGGATGATACCCGGCTATCTTTTTGGAGATTACAACAAAGGCAACCCGGGAGACAAGGACTACAAGGTAATGCTGTATAAAGACTTTGCCTACGACCCGACCTACCACGAGTGGGACGGAGCAATGCCACTGACATTTAAGCTCAAGAAGGGCGGGGTGTCAGTACCGATCATACATTACCACGATAAGGATAAGGTGTTTATAGGCTGGTCGTTTGACTGGAGTGAGAGACCGGCAGGCTACACAAAGACCCTGACACCACCAGCAAAGACCGCCTATATCCGCATTGGTTTCCCTTGCTCAAATCCCGTAGTCAAAATCGAGCGTGGCACCATCGCCACCGATTGGACCCCCGCACCAGAAGACCTACAGGCAGAGATAGACGCCATCAACGCCAACCCACCACGGATCAATCCAACAACAAAGACTTGGGAGGTCTATGTCCCATCGCAGGGCAAGTACATCGATACCGGGCGCACTAGTGTAGGAGATGACGGCAAGGCCCCCAAGATACTCAACGGCAATTGGCATGAGTGGGACGGCACCAAGTACACCGACACGGGTATCAAGGCACTAGGCCGAGACGGAGCAGGAGTACGTACTAATTTGGTGGATTTGTTCAGTTTTTTGTCTGGTTTTTACGACATAAACAATGGCTACACTTTTTCTGATCTCAGCGCAATCGAAAGGGCGACCAACTTCATAGATATATTAGGCGAGGATAAGCTAGTCATAAAGCAATCACCAGTTAAGTCTATGGCTCAGAGCAAGGAGCGCACCCGATTGTTTTTTTACGACAGAGATAAGAAATACATCGGCAATTACCTGTATTGCTCCGATAGTTGGAGTAATGTGAACACAACGACCACTGTTCCTGGTAATGCTAGATACATGCGGATGACAAGATTCGTCAACTCAAAGCCAGAAATATATATACAAATCAAGGGAGAGCCAGGAAAGGATGGAGTAAAAGGTGATAAAGGCGATAAAGGTGACGGCTTAGATGTCAAGGACACCCGCAAGGATAACCAGCTGCCAAAGTGGTACCGACAAAACTATAATAGAACCACCGTCAAGGAGTTTAAGTTGCAGTCCGCCATCGGAATCCCCACCGGCTGGAGAGATGGGTATTACTGCACGCTTGAGACAACAAATAACTGGAGTGATAGCTCAGGTGGTCCGGTGCAACAAAAAGCGACCATGCAAAACTCAACGGTGCTTATCCGCCAAGGTACCAAGGATGACAGCGCATGGGAGCCTTGGAGCAACCCCGAGGAAGAGCTCCGACAAGGTCTCTCCAACGCCAACACCGCCATCGCCACACTCGACAAGATAAGCAAGGAGCTGCAGAGTGGTAAGCTCGACGCAAGCAGGTTTGAGGACATACAGTACCTCCTCAACGCTCTCGGCAAGGGCGAAAAAGTACAGATAGCCGGCGCACTCATACTGCTCAAGGCTATCCTGATGAGCAACAACGATAACGAGATTACCACCTCCATATCGGGCTACAACGAGGGCAAGGGCAACTTCATCAAAGCGGGTATCAAGGACTTCGGGCAAAGCACCGAGACCTCCGAGGTAGCCATCAACCACGACGGCACCGGACACTTCGGAGACATACACTTCGGTGGTGACCGTATTGACTACAAGGACACGACAGACAGCACCCCCTACCTCTCTGTCGGGCGCATGAGTACGCAGTCCATCGAGCAGGTCCTCCGAGCCAACGCCATTGATACCACCACCGCACTCACCCTAAAGCCAATCAGTACAGCCTACTCATCCGCCCAAGCCGAGCAGACCTTTACCGTCGCCAACGACAGCACCACCGTTACCATATCCTTTGACAACCTAAACCTCTACTCCTACCCGCTCCGTCCTAACCGATCTGAGGTTGCCCTCGAAAGCTGCATATACTACGGCACACGGCTCTATGTGGACGGCACCACACTCAAGGAGGTCAGCGGAAAATGGATCATCCTCGAGCCAAACGACAAAGGACTGCCCCTTCTCTGGTACAATGAAGAAAGCAAACAATACGAGAGCTCAAGTGACAGTACCGGCAAGTTCACCACCACACTTGTCCTCAACAAGGGCAGGCACACCATCCGTCACGAGATATGGGTTCACCTCTACGCACTCCGCCGAGACTACCCCGCCAACGTCGACGCCTCCGTCACGGGGCTAAAAGTACGCCAAGTCTACAACTCCGACTACAAGCAAGCGATCATCACACCGAGAGGGGTGCGCTTTTACGGCGGAGCAGGACGGTACTTAGACTTCGACTACCTCGGCACAGGCTCTCCCGCCCTCAAGATGAAGGGCGGGCTCAAAGCCGACTACATCGACACCCCGGGCATGCCACTCTGCGGGGTAATGGTCAACAGTAGTGGCGGTATAGAGAAGGCGTTTGGCAAGTACAAGAATAGGAGTGGAACGAGCTATCCACAAGTGAGCTATAGCTACAGCACCAAACGATACACTGTCTACCACTCCATCCCCGACGACAAGTACATACCCACCGTGCAGATAACCGACAGCAATGACAACAACGACCGCTGGAGCTTGGCTGCACGGGTATTCAACGTCCAAGCCTACTCCTTTGAGGTAGCTATTATCACCAACAATGACAACCTGACCCCCAACGGCTTTAGCTACGTTTGCTTCAAGGCAGAGTAGGACAAAAAGAAAGACGGCACCGACCTAACCATCGGTACCGTCTTTCTTTGTATTTCGAGGCAATCAATTCTCCCCCTTTTCTCTCAGCTTGGCATACTCACTTGGAGTGATTGGAATGGCAGTGTAAACCTCTTGGAATAGTCTATAGACCTCCTCATAGTTTCCTGCATCGTATGCTTTCTTAATCTTAATCCACCCCTCCTGCATGACCTTATTGGGGATATAGGCAATGATACCTTCGTCAACTGTAGGATTAGTCTTTCCAGGTACATTGCTAGCAATTATTCGCACATTCTTAGACTTGATGAAATACTCCTCCAGCTTACCATCTTCACGAATGATCTGCTGCCCCCACATCTTGATACGGTTGTTTTCGTAGTCCTTCATTTCATCACCAATACCATTGAGGACGTTTATAACACCGCTAGGAGTATCCAGGCAAAAGTTTAGGCTCTCTTTTACGATCTCCGCAGGGGTAAGCAGTCTTTCCTCTGTCTCTGTCCCCTCATTCTCAGCTCTGGGGAGTTCATCCTTTACATTAACGTATAGCATAGCACTAGGGTCTAGTAGTTTTCCATTCGGCTTATTGGTGTTGCAAGCGGTGACCATCAGCACCGCCACAACCGCCATCAGTAGTCTCTTCGCATTCATAATCATTATCGTTTGGTTAGTAATTCCTAAATCCATTAACACAATAAAGGTACTAATTTAATGGGAGATAAAGGGAGTGACTAATGCGAAAAAACAGTCTATGTACCCAAACGGGGACAAACCTTGAAAATGTACCCAAATTAGACCCTATCAATGCCGATGTACCCGATTTTGCACCCACGTTTTCAAATAAAAAACCGCTCAAAGCCAGCGTATAAGGCTCTGAGCGGTTTCTTTCCTGCGGAAGCGGGGGGATTCGAACCCCCGGTACGGTTACCCGTACGTCAGTTTAGCAAACTGGTGGTTTCAGCCACTCACCCACACTTCCTCCTATTGTGTGTGCAAATGTACCCACATTTCTCCTATCTCCCAAAAAATCCGGCTTCTGTTTTAGATTATTCCTATTTTTTGAGTCGTTGGAGCATGGGCTACTCCCACTATCGGTAGTCACTGAGGCTTTCTTGTAGCTTTTTGCGGGCGAAAAAGATGCGACTCTTGACCGTTCCAATCGGTAGGTTCATTCGGTCGGCAATCTCGCGGTACTTATACCCAGCCAAGTACATGCCGAAAGGGTCACGGTACTCTTCATCAAGATCACCTATAGCTTGGTTGATTTCTAGCAGTGAGACGGCTCGGTCGGGCGTCTGCATCCCCTCGCTGTCTTTTTGAGCTCCTAGGTAGGAGATATCGGCGTTGCTATCAAATATATCACGAGTGCGTGCCATACGATAGTAGTCGTTGATAAAAAGGTTGCGCATGACTGTAAAGACCCATCCTTTGAAGTTGGTATCCTTTCGGTATTTCTTTTTGTTACAGAGTACCTTGAGTGAGGTGTCTTGCAATAAATCCTGAGCTTTTGTTGAGTCAGCAGTCAGAGAAAGGGCAAAACTGTACATATTGCCTTGCAGACTCAACAAGTTTTGCTCAAAAGCATCTCCGCTCGTTGCCGTAAGTGTATTCATATAGAGTATATGGTTGTCTTCAATCGTTAGTTCGTGTTATGCTTTGCTTTTTTGCCATATATTAGACCAGCAAAACCTCCCAAATATACAAATAAAAAAGGACTATTAAGCATAACTCAAAAGAACTATCGTCTGCTGAAGACATTACAAAGTCTGTCTGGAAAAGATCATAGCAAGACAAAGATCTAGCAGAAGACAAAAAAAAGAGACGCACAGGAGGGTTGCTCCTATGCGTCTCTCGATAAGTGGCGGCTACCTACTCTCCCATCGTAAT